>NZ_VCKZ01000528.1 GCF_005889745.1 Actinomadura geliboluensis | reverse complement strand
GGGGCGGCCGGGCGCGGGTCGGCCTGCGCCGCCGGCTCGGGCGGCGGGCCGTAGACGCGACCCGCGTCCACCCGCAGCGGCGGCCTGACCAGCGCGGCGACGAGCTGCCGGGCCGGCAGGCCGAGCCGCAGCCGGACGGTCTCCAGCGGGATGCCGGGCGCGTGCGGGCTGCCCGCGGCGTGCCGGGACGCCTCCTCGGCGAGCCGGTCGAACAGCGCCGACCAGTGCGCCGGGTCGGCGAGCCACTCGCCGTTCAGCGCGACGGCGTCCGGCGGCGGCGCGCAGCCCATCAGCGACAGCTCCGAGCGCCGCAGCACGCCGTGCCGGCGCAGCACGACCGCGCCGTCCGGCCGGTCCGGCCAGGACGCCAGCTCGCGGGCGCGGGCCGCGCCGGCGCCGCGCCGCACCAGGGTCGGCGGCCGGACGTCCAGCACGCTCACCCCGGCCATCGAGCGGCGCGCCGGGTCGCGCAGGACGCCGGTGTCGCCGAGGTGCAGGGCGAGCCGGGTGTTCAGGGTCAGCCGGGCGGTGTCGGGGCCGAGCGGGCGCAGCCGGACCGGGACGGCGGCGGTCCCGAGGTGCAGCGTCATCTGCCGGGCGAGCCGCCCCGACGCCGCGCCGAACCGGGTGCGGACGTCGACGCAGGTGGTGTGGGTCCAGGCGCCGGGCGTGACGAGGGCCATGCCGGGGTCGACGCGGCCGGCGTCGCGGAGCGTCAGCACGACCCGGGAGACCCCGCCGACGGACTCGCGCGGCGCGCCGGCGCTGCCGATGGTGCGGACGCGGACGCGCTCCCCGGCGGGCATGAGCAGCAGCTCGTCGCCCACGGCGACGGTCCCGGCGGCGAGGGTGCCGGTGACGGCGGTCTGCCGCCCGGCGGTGATGGCGTGGTCCACCCACAGCCGCACCGGGGCGGCCGGGTCGGGGACGGGCAGCCGGCCCGCGAGCCGGTCGAGGGCGGCGGCCAGTTCGGGCACCCCGGCGCCGGTGGCGGCGCTGACGGCGACGGCCTCCACGCCCTTCAGCGGGGTGCCGGCGAGCCGCTCGCGGACCTGCCGGAGCGCGAGCCGGGCGTCGGCGGCGTCGGCCTTGGTGACCGCGAGGACGCCGAACCGGACGCCGAGCGCGCCGAGGGCGTCCAGGTGCTCGGCGGTCTGCGGCATCCACCCCTCGTCGGCGGCGACGGCGAGCAGCGCCGCGGGCGCCGGCGCGGCGCCGGCGAGCATGGCCGGGAGCGACCGCTCGTCGCCGGGGACGTCGACGAACGCGACGCGCCGCCCCGAGGGCAGCTCCGTCCAGGCGCCCGTCTCGCCGGGCTCCTTGCCGGTGAGGGCGCGCACGAGCGCCGACTTGCCGTGCCCACCGTGACCGGCGGTGGTGACGACCTGCATCAGCGTCCTCTCCGGGCCGGGACGCGGAAGGCCGTGCGGGGGGATGCATCGCGGGGGTTGCGCAGACGAAGGTCCACGGAAGGCAACCCTAGGGACGCCGGGGCCCGGCGTCGAACCCGGTCCGGCCGGTGCGGGGGCGCGGACACGCCCACCGGCCCCACCTCGACCACAAACGACCAGAAATCGACTCCGAATCGGTCCCGTCCGGAACCGCACCCGCGGTGGAGCATGAGCCAAACGGCCGATCTATGCTTACTTTCTCTAAGTAAGTACAGAGCGGACGGGAGCACGCCGCGCGGCCGGGCCGCCGCCGACCGGACGTCACGATCGCCCCTCGGGAGGTTCGCATGACCGGCGCCCCGGCCACGGCGCGCACCGCGACCGGGCCGCTTCCCGCGGGACCCGCGCGCACCGGCCGCATCCTGCTCGCGCTCGCGGCGGCCGGGATGGTCGTGTCGGTGCAGCAGACCCTGGTGCTGCCGCTGCTGCCCCAGTTCATGGTCCGCTTCGACGCCCCGATCACCGACGTGACGTGGGTGTTCACCGCGTCGCTGCTGACCGGCGCGGTCGCCACCCCGCTGCTGACGCGGTTCGGCGACATGTACGGCAAGAAGCGGATGATCCTGCTCGCGCTGGTGCTGCTGCTGGCCGGCTCGGTGGTGTGCGCGGTGTCGTCCTCGCTGCCGGTGCTCATCGCCGGGCGCGCGCTGCAGGGCGTGTCGTCCTCGATGATCCCGCTCGCCATCGGCATGATCCGGGACGCGTTCCCGCGCGAGCGGATCACCACCGCGATCGGCATCGTCAGCGCCACCATGGGCGTCGGCGGCAGCGCCGGCATGATCGTGACGGGGCTGATCGCGGCCCGCACCGACAGCCACCACCCGGTCTTCTGGATCACCGCGGCGCTGGCCGCCGGCGCGCTGGCGCTGGTCGCGGTGCTCGCCCGCGACGTCGGCGTGCGGGCCGGCGGCCGGCCCGACTTCGCGGGCGCGGTCCTGCTCGCCGCGTGGCTGGTGTGCCTGCTGCTCGCCATCAGCGAGGGCAACGCGTGGGGCTGGACGTCCGGCGGCGTCCTCGGGCTGTTCGGCGCCGCCGCCGCGCTGTGCGCGGTGTGGGTCGCGGTGCAGCTGCGGGTCCGCGCCCCGCTGGTGCGGCTGGCCCTGCTGGTCGGGTCGCGGTCGCTGTCGGCGAACGTCGCCTCGGCGCTGCTCGGGTTCTCGATGTTCGCCGCGTTCACGCTGATCGCCGGGTTCGTGCAGGCGCCGTCGGCGGAGTTCGGGTACGGGCTGGACGGCTCGGTGCTGGACGTCGGCCTCTACATGCTGCCGAGCACCGTCACGATGCTGGTGTTCTCGGCGCTGGCCGGGCGGATCGCGGCGCGGCTCGGCCCCGCCTACACGCTCGCGACCGGGTCGGCGTTCGCCGGGCTGTGCTACGTGTGGCTGGCGGTGTCCAACTCGCACGTGTACGACATGCTCGCGTTCAGCGCCATCCAGGGCATCGGGTTCGGGATCGCCTACGCGGCGCTCGGGACGCTCGCCGTCCAGCACGTGCCGATGGACCAGAGCGGCATCGCCAGCGGCATCAACTCGCTCGTCCGCACCACCGGCGGCGGCGTCGCGGGCGCCGTGACCGCGTCGATCCTGGCCGGGCGGGTGATCGCGGGGACGGACGTGCCGACGCTCGGCGCGTACGAGCTGTGCTTCTGGATCGTCGCGGCGGGCGCCTTCGCGGCCGCGCTCGTCGCCGTCGCGCACGGCCTGCGCCACCCCGACTGACGGCCCCGCGGACGGGTCCCGGAGAGTGGCGCGGTGACGGGCCGGGCGGCGCGGGCTCTTGACGAACCGGCCCCGGGGCATGCCCTATAGGGGTGCGGCCCGGTTTCGCGAACCGGGCCTCAGCGCACACCTGGGTCATGGAGAAAACAGGGCCACGGAGCACACAGGGCCGCGGAGCGACCGGCCGGAGGCCCGCCACCGGGAGGACGACATGGGCGCCTACGCGGCCGCGTACGAACGCAGCATCGCCGACCCGACCCGCTTCTGGGGGCTGGCGGCGCGCGACGTCCGCTGGCTCGTCCCACCGGACCGGGTCCTGGACGACGGGGCGCCGCCGTTCTACCGCTGGTTCACCGGCGGCGAGCTGAACACCTGCGACAACGCGCTGGACCGGCATGTGGAGGAGGGCCGCGGCGACCAGCCCGCGCTGATCTACGACAGCCCGGTCACCGGGACCGTCCGCACCTACGGTTACCGGGAGCTGACGGGCCTCGTCGCGCGGTTCGCCGGGGCGCTGCGCGCGCAGGGCGTCGACCGCGGCGACCGGGTCGTCATCTACCTGCCGATGGTGCCGGAGGCGGTCATCGCGATGCTGGCGTGCGCCCGGCTCGGCGCGGTGCACTCGGTCGTGTTCGGCGGGTTCGCGGCGCGGGAGCTGGCCGTCCGCATCGACGACGCCCGGCCCAAGGCGGTCGTGTCGGCGTCGTGCGGGATCGAGGCGGGCCGGGTCGTCGCCTACAAGCCGCTGCTCGACCAGGCGCTGGACATGGCGCGGCACAAGGTCGAGCGGTGCGTGATCCGGCAGCGCGAGCAGCTGCACGCCGACCTCGTCCGGCCCCGGGACGTGGAGTGGGACGAGGCGGTCGCCGCCGCCGAGCCCGCCGAGTGCGTGCCCGTCGCCGCCACCGACCCGCTCTACATCCTCTACACCTCGGGGACGACCGGGCGGCCGAAGGGCGTCGTCCGCGACAACGGCGGGCACGCGGTGGCGCTGCGCTGGTCGATGGAGAACGTGTTCGGCGTCGGGCCCGGCGACGTGTTCTGGGCCGCGTCCGACGTCGGCTGGGTCGTCGGGCACTCCTACATCGTGTACGCGCCGCTGCTGACCGGCTGCACGACCGTCCTGTACGAGGGCAAGCCGGTGGGGACGCCGGACGCGGGCGCGTTCTGGCGCGTCGCGGCGCAGCACCGGGTGAAGGCGCTGTTCGCCGCGCCGACCGCGATCCGGGCGATCAAGAAGGAGGACCCGGAGGGCGCGCTGCTCGCCGGGCACGACCTGTCGGCGCTGGACACGCTGTTCCTCGCCGGGGAGCGCCTCGACCCCGACACCTACCGGTGGGCGTCGCGGGTCCTGGACCGGCCGGGGATCGACCACTGGTGGCAGACCGAGACGGGCTGGCCGATCGTGGCGAACCTGCGCGGGCTGGAGCCGATGCCGGTCAAGGCGGGCTCGCCCTCGGTGCCGGTGCCCGGCTACGACGTGCGGATCCTCGGCCCGGACGGCGGGTCGGTGCCGGCCGGCGCCGACGGCGACATCGCGATCCGGCTGCCGCTGCCGCCCGGGACGCTGCCGACGCTGTGGCAGGACGACGAGCGGTTCGTCGAGTCGTACCTGACGAAGTTCCCGGGGCACTACCTGACCGGCGACGGCGGGCACGTCGACGAGGACGGCTACGTGTGGGTGATGGGCCGCACCGACGACGTCATCAACGTCGCCGGGCACCGGCTGTCCACCGGGACGATGGAGGAGGTCATCTCCTCCCACCCGGCCGTCGCCGAGTGCGCGGTCATCGGCGTCGAGGACGCGCTGAAGGGGCAGGTCCCGCGCGGGCTGGTCGTGCTCAAGAGCGGCGTCCTCGCCGAGCCGGCGGAGCTGGCCGCCGAACTGGTCGGGATGGTGCGCGAGCAGGTCGGGCCCGTCGCCGCGCTGAAGGAGATCGCGGTCGTCCCGGCGCTGCCGAAGACCCGCTCGGGCAAGATCATGCGGGGCGTGATGCGGGGCATCGCCGACGGGCGCGAGGTGACCGTCCCGTCCACGATCGAGGACCCCGACGTGCTGGACGAGCTGCGCCCCGTCCTGCGGAGGCCGTGACCGCGCGGGTCGGTGTGCGCTAGGGTCGGCGGGCGCTAAGGCCGGTGGCCGCTAGGGCCGGTGGCCGGTCCGCTTGGGCCACAGGGCCGCGACCAGGCTCACGCCTGCCGCCGCCAGCACGATCTGCAGGACGGTCTCCCAGGGGCTCCAGCCGCTGCCGGTGAGGCCGAACACCTGGGCCAGCCCCGTCCCGGCGAACGCCGCGACGACGCCGGTCGCCATCAGCAGCCAGACCGGCATGCCCGGCCGTCCGGGCGCGATCAGCCGCCCGAGGATCCCGATCACCGCGCCCAGGACGACGGCGGCCGCGAGCCCGGTGATGGTCATGTCGGCGTGCGCTCCTTCGCTCCCCCGCCCCGCCGGAGCGGTAGCC
>NZ_VCKZ01000527.1 GCF_005889745.1 Actinomadura geliboluensis | reverse complement strand
GGGGCGATGGATGAGCGGGACGACCTCGGCTTCTGGACGTTCGTCGACCTCGCGGGGCGGCGGCTGGCGGAGGAGTTCGGCTTCCCCGACCGCCTCGCGACCCGGCTGCTGCTGACCCTGAACCGGGCGTCCGCGATCGTCACCTACGACCTGGAGTCCACGGTGCACCGGCCGCGCGGGCACTCCTGGGCCGGGTTCCGGCTGCTGTTCGTGACCTGGCTGGCCGGTCCGCTGGAGCCGGGCCGGGCCGCGACGCTCGCCGGGATGAGCCGCGCCGCCGTCTCCAACCTGGCGAAGACGCTGGTCGCGGACGGGATGATGGACCGGACGCCCGGCGAGCGCGACGGCCGGTCGGTGATCCTGTCGCTGACCGAGAAGGGCCGCACGGCGATGCTGGAGATCTTCGCCGCGCAGCACGAGCGCGAGCGGCAGTGGGCCGGCACGCTGACCGAGACCGAGCAGCGGATGCTGATCATGCTGCTGGACAAGCTCATCGCAGGCCGGACGTCCTTCGACGCCCGCGAGCGCTCCTGACCCCGCGCCGGCCGGGCGGCACGGGGAGGGCCGGGCCGCCGTGACCGGGTTAGGCCCTTCCCTGAACGGAAGAACACCCGTAAGGTCGGCAGAAAGTAGTTAATGCATTAACCATCGGAGGCGATGGACATGGCCCACTACCGTCGGGTCGGCCACGTGCCGCCGAAGCGCCACACCCAGCACAGGCACATCGACCACGGGGACGGCGAGGAGCGGCTGTACTTCGAGGAACTGATGGGCGAGGAGGGCTTCTCGTCCGACTCGTCCCTCCTGTACCACCGGGAGATCCCGTCGGCGATCACCGACTCCCGGGCCTGGGACGTCCCCGACACGGCGACGACCCCCAACCACCCGCTCAAGCCGCGCCATCTGAAGCTGCACGAGCTGTTCCCCAAGGAGACCTGGGCGGACACCGACGTCGTCACCGGCCGCCGAGTGATCCTCGCCAACAACGACGTGCGCCTCTCCTACGTCGTGTCGTCCGCCGACTCGCCGCTGTACCGCAACGCGACCGGCGACGAGATCGTCTACATCGAGTCGGGAACGGCCACGGTCGAGACGGTCTTCGGCACGCTCTCCGCGCGGCAGGGCGACTACGTCATCATCCCGACGTCCACCACGCACCGCTGGCTGCCGACCGGCGACGAGCCGCTGCGCGCCTACGCGATCGAGGCGACGGGCCACATCGCGCCGCCCAAGCGCTACCTGTCCCGCTACGGGCAGTTCCTGGAGAACGCCCCGTACTGCGAGCGCGACCTGCACGGCCCGTCCGAGCCGCTGCTCTCCGACGAGACCGACGTCGAGGTCCTCGTCAAGCACCGTACGTCGCGCGGCGTCGTCGGCACCCGCATGACGTACGCGCGGCACCCGTTCGACGTCGTCGGCTGGGACGGCTGCCTGTACCCGTTCACGTTCAGCGTCCACGACTTCGAGCCGATCACGGGCCGCGTCCACCAGCCGCCGCCCGTCCACCAGGTGTTCGAGGGCCACAACTTCGTCGTGTGCAACTTCGTGCCGCGCAAGGTGGACTACCACCCGCTGTCGATCCCGGTGCCGTACTACCACTCGAACGTCGACTCCGACGAGATCATGTTCTACTGCGGCGGGGACTACGAGGCGCGCAAGGGCTCCGGCATCGGCCAGGGCTCCGTCTCCGTCCACCCCGGCGGCCTCGCGCACGGCCCGCAGCCCGGCGCCTACGAGCGCAGCATCGGCGTCGAGTTCTTCGACGAGCTGGCGGTCATGGTCGACACGTTCCACCCGCTCGAACTCGGTGAAGGCGGGCTGGCCTGCGAAGACTCCGCCTACGCGTGGACCTGGGCGAGGCGGCCGTGATCCCCGCGTTCGCCCACGGCCTGTGCGACGACGCCGCCGTGTTCCCGCCGGGCCTCGCAGCGCTCGCCGACGCCGTCCCGGCCCACCGCGCGCACCGCGCCGCCCCGTACGCCGACCTCGTCGGCCCGCTCGTCCTGCCGGCGACCGCGCTGGACGACCTCTACCCGCTGCTCGGCGGGGAGCCCCTCGACGTGTCGATCACCGCGCCGAGCGGCCCGTGCCAGGCGTCCAAGGCCCTCGCCGCCGCCGCCGACCTGCCGATCACGGTGCGCGGCCTAGAGGTCGCCGTCCCGCCCGGCATGCAGCCGGAGGAGTTCTTCCGCCTGCTCGGCCGCGCCGACGTCCCCGTCTACGTCGAGATCCCGCGCGACGACCGCCGCTCCGCGATGATCGCCGCCGTCGCCGCCCGGCGGCACCGCGCCAAGTTCCGCACCGGCGGCGTCAAGGCGCACCTCTACCCGAGCCCGGAGGAACTCGCCGCCGGGATCAAGCAGGTCGTGGACGCCCGCCTCCCGTTCAAGGCGACGGCCGGGCTGCACCACCCCGTCCGCAACACCGACCCGGAGACCGGCTTCCACCAGCACGGCTTCCTGAACCTGCTGCTCGCGACCGACGCCGCCCTGCGCGGCCGCCCGGTCACCGAACTGGCCGCGATCCTCGCCGACCGCGACGCCCGCTCCGTCGCGTCCCACGTCTCGACGCTCGGCACGGCCCGCACGATCGCCGCGCGCGGCCGCTTCCTGTCCTTCGGGACGTGCAGCATCACCGACCCGCTGAACGAACTCGCGGACCTGGGCCTGCTCGCGTCCGCCCTCCAGGAGACCACCCGATGACCCGCATCGCGATCCCCGAAGGCTCCCACTTCGGGCTCGCCAACCTCCCGTACGGCGTTTTCTCTCCCCCCGGCGGTTCACCGCGCGTAGGCGTCCGCGTGGCCGACTCGGTCGTGGACCTCGCCGCGGCACTGGGCGACGACGTCTTCGCGGCGCCGTCCCTGAACCCGTTCATGGCGCAGGGCCACGCCCGCTGGGTCGAGGTCCGCGAACAACTCCTCGACCTGGTCGCGGACGACATCCCCGACGCGGCGGTGCACCCGGTGGACGCGGTCACCATGCACATGCCGTTCGAGGTCGCCGACTACGTCGACTTCTACGCGTCCGAGCACCACGCGTCGAACCTCGGCCGCCTGTTCCGCCCCGGCTCCGAACCGCTGATGCCGAACTGGATGCACCTCCCGGTCGGCTACCACGGCCGCGCCGGCACGGTCGTCCCGTCCGGGACGGACATCGTCCGCCCCACCGGCCAGCGCAAGGGCGAGGACGCCCCGACCTTCGGCGAGAGCCGCCGCCTGGACATCGAGGCCGAAGTCGGCTTCGTCGTGGGCACCGGCTCGCCCCTGGGCACGCCGGTCACCACCGAAGACTTCTCTGAGCGCGTCTTCGGCGTCGTCCTGGTCAACGACTGGTCGGCCCGTGACATCCAGGCGTGGGAGTACGTCCCCCTTGGGCCCTTCCTAGGGAAGAGCTTCGCGACGTCCATCTCCCATTGGGTCGTCCCCCTCCTCGCCTTGGAAGCGGCCCGCGTGGCGACCCCGCCCCAGGACCCGGAGCCCCTCCCTTACCTCCAGGAGAAGAACCCGTGGGGCCTGGACCTTTCCCTTGAGGTCTCGTGGAACGGCCAGGTGGTCTCCCGCCCGCCCTACCGCGAGATGTACTGGTCCCCGGCGCAGATGCTCGCGCACATGACGGTGAACGGCGCCTCGTCCCGCACAGGCGACCTGTTCGCGTCCGGCACCATCTCAGGCCCGGCCAAGGACCAGCGCGGCGCCTTCATAGAACTGACCTGGGGCGGCAAGGAGCCCATCGAGGTCAACAACGAGCCCCGCACCTTCCTAGAGGACGGCGACGAGGTGGCCATCACCGCCACGGCCCCCGGCCCGTCCGGCACCCGCATCGGCTTCGGCGAAGTCAAGGGCCGAATCCTGCCCGCCCGCTGAACACAGCCACCGCCCACAGCCTCCGTGGGCGGTGGCTCAGCTCTACCAGGTGGCCGGGAACATGCGGTGCTTGAGAAGCAGGTCAACCTGCTCAACGGCTCCCTCGACCTCTCCGCACGGAGATAGGTAGCCCGCCCGTCCCCGCTCAGTCTCGTAGTAGGCGAGGCCCCCGGGGACGGCCCGCACGTCCACCAGGACCCCGACGTCCCGGACGGCCCCGCGCGCGTAGACCCACAGCATCGGCCGCCACCCGACCCGATAGAGCCGGACGCACCGATACCCGCGCGCACCGACCCCGTCGGCAAGAAGATCGAGCCAGCGCACGGCCATGCGGCGCCCCGCCGCCGTCCGCCCCCACAGCACGGCCGTACGCATCAGGTGGCGACCTTCGCCCACACCCACTTGCCGTGCGGCTCGGTGTCACGGACTCCGCAGCCGGACGAGAGGGCCTGGACGAGCGGGAGGCCCCACCCGCCGATACCGGCGTCGTGCCCGTCCTCCAGGGCCCGAGCGTCCGGCACGACGTCGTCCAGCGTGAGCTCCACGACCGGCCGCACCACCGGCATGGCATCGGACGAGTCCCACACCGCCAGCACGACGGCCGAAGCCTCCCGAGTGAACCGGACCCGGATCTCCCGATCCGCCGGCGCGTGCCGGACGGCATTGGCGACAAGCTCACCGGCGATCAACAGAACATCGTCCGCGAGCTTTTCCAGCCCCCATTCCGCAAGCCGGAACTCCACCAGAGTCCGCACCAGCCCCGACACCGTCCCGGCCGCGAGACAAGAAATGTCCAACTCGCCCGAACCCGAGGCTTTCACTCCCATTTCACCCACCTCCCTTTCCCTCGCGTTTCCACGACAAGGCTGCCTCCGGTTGACATATATTGGCTACGGGAGTTCAACAAGCTCAACAAGCCAAGGATGACCATGCGCACGCGTCACGGCTTCGATCCCGACAATGATCTCTGGGACTTCATAGCCGTTGAGCTGCGAAGACAGCGCCTTGAGCGAGGACTGTCCCTCGCTGCCGTGGGCGACCTGATCGACAGGGATCGGTCATTGGTTGCCCGTGTTGAATCAGGAGACACCAGGCTCCAGGCGAACCACGCAAGCAAGATCGACGGCGCCTGGGGCTTGGGCTGCTCTTTCAGGCGCTTGGTGAACTTCGCCAAGGCGGGGCACGAGGTCGAATGGTTCAAGACACATCTAGATCTTGAAGCAAGATCCGCTGAACTTCGGATATGGGAGCTCGGCTGGGTTCCGGGCCTACTCCAAACCGAGGGCTACATCCGCGCCATGTTCGACGCGGCCGGGATAGAAGACCCCGAGGACGGAGTCAAGGCCCGTCTCCAGCGCCAGGAGTACCTCCACCGCAAGCCACGGCCCCGAGTGTGGGTTCTGCTCGACCAAGGCGTCATAGAGCAGCCGGTGGGCTCCACCGCGATCATGCGCGAGCAACTTGCCCATCTCGTGGAGATGGCCAGTCTCTCCCATGTCACCATCAGAATCGTTCCCAGGGACGCCGGTGCGCACGTAGGCCGCGACGGTTCTTTCAAGATCATGACCGTGGACCGCTCGCACACGGTCTACTGTGCTGCCCATGGGGGCGGACGACTCGTCCAGGATGCAACCGAGATAGCCTCATATCGGGTGTGGTTCGACCTCATCGGAGATGTGGCCTTACCCAAGAACGCATCACTGACCCTTTTTCATCCTCGGGTGGCTTCGTAGTTCTGTAGGACGGCGATGGCCTTGACGAAGTGGCCGGCCTTGCTGGGGCTGCAGCGGAGCTTGCGGAGGATTCGCCAGCTCTTGAGCTGGGCGTT
>NZ_VCKZ01000526.1 GCF_005889745.1 Actinomadura geliboluensis | reverse complement strand
CGGCGCTGCAGGGCATCTTCCATCAGCCGGGCGATGCCGAACTCCTACGAGCGCACCTGGTGGGCAACCCGGCGCGCTTCGACGCCATCCTCACCCACCACCTGTCTGCCTTCGCCGAAGGACTCGGCGAGGCCGTCCAACGATGGTGGATCCGCCGGCACCGTGACCTCGTCCATCTCGAAGCCGATCAGTACCTGGTGCTGCTCCTTCGGCTCAGCGACTGCTCCCAGTTCGGGCCGATGGCCGCCCGGCTGGCCACCTTCGCCGCCGACCTTGAGGCACGCGGCCTGCTAAGGCAACTGACGCTCAACCCCGCTGCCGAGCACCCGGGCCGCTATGGTCATGGCCCGGTCCTGGAAGCCGCCGAAGACGTGTTCGCTGCCGACACCGCAGCCGCCATCACACAGATCACGCTGGCAGACTCCACCGGAATACCAGGCGAGGCCATCGCAGCGGCGTCCATGGCCCACTTGGCTGCGGCATTCGCCCACTCCCCTCGGTCCGGCTATCGCGCACTGACCCGTTGCCTGGAACAAAGCACCGGCCCGCTCGATCCCAGCTCCCGCGCTCAAGCGCTGCGTCTTGGCGACGCGCAAAGCGGATTCGCTTTCGTGAGGACGCTGCCAGGCGGTGACGCCGTCGCATCCGCCTGGCAGGCCCGGTCGCGCGCTGCCACGGCCTACCACCGTGTTCTAAAAGGGCAGTGTGATCCCGTAGACCTACTGAAGACGTTGCTGCATGAGCACCACGTCCGTGCGCTGGGTGTGGACCCAACGCACGAGGCGATCACGGGCCGGCTTGCCCGTGCCGTCGCCCTCCGCAACCTAGCCATCGCACGAGTACCGGAAGGTGCTCGGTGAGCTCACCACCGACCACCCTCGCTTTGGCCCAGGCGCACCATCAATCCTTGGCCACCGGAACACCCGGTATCGCCCTCCTCCACATCGAACGCGCACTGGCCGACCGCGGTTGCTGGGCTAATGCGCACAGCCGGATCCAGCAGGTGGCCAGTGGTCCCGTCGATGGGGGCGACCACACAGGCTTGTACTACGGGGCTCCGACTCTTGCGTTCCTTCTCGGCATCACCGGCAGCGACGGCCACCAACGGTACGCCGAACCTCTCGCCGTCCTAGACGGCCACCTGACACGTCTGGCCCACCGCCGCGTGGCCGCTGCCACACGAAGGCTCAACGCTGATGAACACGCACGCTTCGCCGAGTACGACCTCTTCCACGGGCTGGTCGGTATTGGAATCTTACTTCTGGCTAACCAGCCCGGTAGCGACGTCCTCGCCGATCTGCTCGGGTTCTTGATCCGACTCACCCAGCCTCGACGACATGACGAGGACGAACTGCCGGGCTGGTGGGTCTCGCACAACCCTGACCCGACCTTGCCGACACCCGGCGGCCACGCCAACTTCGGCATGGCCCACGGAGCCGCGGGAATCCTCGCGCTCCTCGCCTTGGCCGCTCGCCGTGGACACCTCGTCGACCGGCAACACGAAGCAATCCTCCGACTGGCGAACTGGTTCGACCTCTGGCGGCAAGACTCCCCGGACGGCCCATGGTGGCCGCAGTGGATTACCCGCTCTGAACTACGCACCGGCCGTCCCACTCAACGAGTTCCGGGGCGGCCATCGTGGTGTTACGGCAGCGCCGGAATCACACGAGCCCTCCAACTAGCCGCCATCGCCCTCGCCGATGCCACACGTAAGAGAACCGCCGAACAGGCACTACTGGCCTCCCTAACCGAGCCCAACCTGTCCCAGATCACGGAACCCGGGGTCTGTCACGGCCTGGCCGGCCTCTACCAGACCGCCTACCGCGTGGCTCAGGACAGCTACGACCAAGCCCTGCACCAGCGACTACCCGCACTGGCCGCAGCGCTCATCACCAGCGCCACACGCGACCACCTACCCGACCAGGGGTTACTCACCGGACGCGCCGGCGTGGAGCTGGTCGCGGAGACCGCACAAAGCGGCACGCCACCCCTCACAGGATGGGACAGATGTCTGCTGATCACCTGACCGAAGCCGAACCCGCTCAGCTCGCGTCCGGCGTCCTCGCCGTCCTGGCAGGCGTAGACCTTCACGCTGCCGCCACCAACCATGCTCTGGACCCGGCCGAGCTTTTCGCGGCCGTCCAGGTGTACATGGCCGCCGGCTACGCGGCCCTGGAACGCCGCACCGAGCAACGGTGGTGCCAGGTCCTGGTCGAGTTCCCCGAGTGGGAACAGGCCGAGAGCATCGCGACCCTTCACCTCGGACCGCGCCTGGACGAACTGCAACACCACGGCGTCATCGTCAGCTGGTGGTTCCTACGCAAGCACCCCTGCTGGCGACTACGACTACGCAGGCCCATGACTTCAGACGAGACGTCAACCAAGCTCCCCGAACCGCTCGCCGAGATACTCATTGAGTTCACCGACGACAAGTTGATCAGACGCTGGCGAACATCGGTTTACGAACCGGAGTACGCCGCATTCGGCGGTTCCACAGCGATGGGGATCATCCACGACCTCTCATCCGCCGACAGCCGAGGCACCCTGGCGTACGCGTGCAACGGGTCCGCGGACATCGGCCGTCGGGAACTGTCGATCGCCCTCCTCCAGGCCCTGTTCCACGGTGCGGGACTCGACTGGTTCGAACGCGGCGACGTCTTCCACCGAGTCGCACGCTTGCGCCCGTCCCCACCAAGCCCCACAGCCTCCAGCACCGAGGCCCTCACCGGCAGCGTCCGCACACTCATTCGCGTCGCCGCCCAATCCACCGCCCCGGTATCCACCCTGAACGGTCCAGCGGAATTCATAGCAGCCTGGAGAGATGCCTTCCATACCGCAGGCCGACGCCTCGGCGCCGCGGCGGTCGACGGCCGACTCGATCGCGGGCTGCGAGCCGTCCTCGCCCATGTGGTGATCTTCCACTGGAATCGGCTCGGCCTCTCAGCGACGACCCAGGGCATACTCGCGCGCGCCGCCTCCGCCGCATTCTTGAACCCGCCTGACGCCGGTCCCCACTGAGACGGAACTTAACGATGGACTCCTTGGCGCTCAATGCGGCCCTCCACTACTTCCCTCTCCTCGGCCGCCGACATCCGGTCTGTCTGTCTCTGCCCGAACGCGTCCAAGAGATCATCGAACTCGCCTACCCTGCGAAGCAGCAGGACGCCACCGCACTCCACAACGCAGCCCACGCGCTGAACAAGGCCGCATTGCTGGCCAGCGACAACGGCCTCAGCAACGAAGCCCGTCAAGTGTGCTGGCAACATATCGACTGCTACCGCACAGCCGGGCAGCGGCTCAGCACGCTGCAAGCCCGCTACATGCTCGAACCCGTCGTCAATCTGGCTCGCCTCCACATCCGCAGCCGAGCCCAAGACACCGCCCTGCGGTTCCTGAGGGAGACGCACCATGCGGTCACCACGGACACTGATCTCGTACTCGACAATCGCATCCTCCCCCTTGCGCACCTGAGGGGAACCTCCGAGGACCGAAACAAGCTTCGCGAATGGGTTTGGCTGCAACTCCTCACCGACGGCATACGAGCCCTGACATCCACGGGACGCTGGAGAGACGCAGCCGCTTTTGCTGAAGCACACCGCGGGATCGGCACCCACCTGATGGAAGGGCGGCAAATCGCAATTCTCGCCGCCTACCTCAACGACGCACCCGATACAGCCCGAGAACTCCTCCACGCCAGCACCCCAACCGAGCCCTGGGAACACCAGATCGCATCATGCCTCGAAGTGATCTGCAGCAGCGCAAACCACCAAGCTCCCATTGCGCTCCTCACAGGGATGATCCACACCTTCCGCAACAGCGACCCGATCGCTGGCTACGCACTCTTCCGGGCCCGCCTCGGCCTCACCGTCACCACCCTCGCGAGCAACGGCATCCCTTCCCAAGCACCCGCGTTGCTGCAACAGGTCGCGGCTGAAGCAGCCAGTTCAGGCGACGGATACGCCGCACGAGCCGTCCTGCACGCCCGCATCCCCGGCCTCGTCCTGCCCGCACGTCGGCGTCGCACCCTTGCCAACCTGGTCACCTCGAGCGGCCTGGGCTCTGGGCCTCTACCCCAGCCACTCCAGACGGCCTTCGCCAACGCCACCACTACGGCGGTAAAGGTGCTGTCGGCATCACTCAGCACAGACATCTGTCGATGACGCAAGACGACTATCTGAAGCCGGTCGTTCGGCCCCGTTTCCTGTAGTCCCTTAGGCTTCACCTGTGGCGGTTGACCAGCACCAGGGCATTGATCTCAAATCGATAACGCCTTGACATGCGTGCAGGTCGCGAAGTGTTCTCCCCGCGCGAGCGGGGGTGGTCCGCTCGCCCGCACCTCGGCACTGGCGGTCAGGTCGTTCTCCCCGCGCGAGCGGGGGTGGTCCGTTCGTCACCGGCGCCAACGCCGCAGCTCGTTCGTTCTCCCCGCGCGAGCGGGGGTGGTCCGTCCGATCGCGATGACGATCAGTCCGATGGGGGGTTCTCCCCGCGCGAGCGGGGGTGGTCCGAACGGGCCCGCGGGCTTCGTCAAGGGCCTGCGGTTCTCCCCGCGCGAGCGGGGGTGGTCCGCTGGTGCTGCAGGGGTCACCGATCGTGGAGGCGTTCTCCCCGCGCGAGCGGGGGGTAGTCCGGCAACCGATGCGTGCCTGGCGTTCGCGCACAAGTTCTCCCCGCGCGAGCGGGGGTGGTCCGACCGCCCCGGAGTGGGGCAACTCGGGCGCGGCTTTCTCCCTGCGCGAGCGGGGGTGGTCCGCGATCGGCGACCCCGGCACCGTCGGCGTGGGCGTTCTCCCCGCGCGAGCGGGGGTGGTCCGATGGCCAAGGCCATCGGCTCGGTGTCGGGGGCGTTCTCCCCGCGCGAACGGGGGGTGGTCCGGGCGTCCGCTGGGATGACCTCCAGGCCGCCAAGTTCTCCCCGCGCGAGCGGGGGTGGTCCGCGCTCAATCTTGTCACGGGCTCTCAGTCCGTCGTTCTCCCCGCGCGAGCCGGGGTGTCCGGTCAAGCAGGACGAATACGTCGCTCTGCACTGGTTCTCCCCGCGCGGGCGGGGGTGGTTTGGTGCCGTCGATGCGGGACAGGGTCTTGGCGGCGTTCTCCTCGCGTGAGCGGGGATGGTCCGTGCGCCAGCTCGCCGGCCTTCAGCCGCCGGTCGTTCTCCCGCGCAAGCGGGGGGCCAGTCACCAACGTCAGCGGCCAGTTCGGGTGGCGGTTCACCCGGCGCGGGCGGGGGCTGGCCGAACGACGTGGACTCTCACTGCCCATACGTGTAGTTCTCTCCATGCAAGCTCGATGCTGCTCGCCGCCAGACCGACAGTCGCCTTATCCCTGCCGATGTCGGGCTGCACGTCAAGCAGTCCACCATCAACGCCATCAAGGGCCGGCGACGTCAGCGACACATCTAATGCATCTGGCCTAGACCAGCCAAAACTGTCCCCCTTTGACGATGCCTACGTCCAGAAGATGGAGGCGACCAAGCATCCGGCCATCGTCATCGAAGCGGCGCACTGGCTGGCTCAGCAGGGGGAGATACCGCAAGGCCACGACACACAACGTCGTGCGCCAGCAGAGCTTCGCGGGCAGTCTGGTGGTGGAGCGCCCCGGGTTGGGTGGAGGCCCTGAAACCTGGAAGGGTGAGGGGCTATGGCACCCCCGAGAAAGTACTCCGTTGAGCTGCGTGAACGCGCGGTCCGTATGGTCTTTGAGCTGCGCGAGCAG
>NZ_VCKZ01000525.1 GCF_005889745.1 Actinomadura geliboluensis | reverse complement strand
GCGCCCCCACCGTCGCCTGGACGTACCGCGACCGCGTGCATGTCCACGACCTCGCCACCGGGCACGAGGCCGTGCTCGACGGGCAGCCCGACCTCCTCGGCCTCGCCGTCCACCACGGGCGCGCCGCCGTCGTCACCGTCTTCGGCCCCGCCAGCGACGCGAGCGTGGTCGTGTGGGACGCCCTCACCGGCGAGCGGCTGACCGAGTTCACCGTCTGGCTCGGCCACCGGACGGCCATCGACCGCTGGATCCTGCACGCCGCGCCCGCCGCCGGCCCCCTCATCGGCCTGCCCGGCGACGCGGCGGTCGGCATCCTGGACGTCGAGCGCGGCGAGGAGATCGCGGCGCTGCCGGGCGGGTACGCGGTGCTGACGCCGTCGCCCGACGGGCTCGTCCTCGTCCAGCCGGGGCCCGCCGAGCTGCGCGTCAGCGGCCTGGACGGCGAGGCGCTCGCGGTCCTGGCGGCGCCGGGGCCGTGCGACCAGGTCGCGGCGTCCCTCGCGGGCGGCCGCCTCATCGTCGCCGCCGCCCTCCAGGACGAGCCCGACACCGTCCTCGCCTGGGACGCCGCGACCCTGGCCCCGTCCCATCTCGTGAAGGTCCCGGCCCCGGTCAACGACCTGGCGCTGGCCCCGGACGGTACGCTCCTCGCCGCCACCGACGACGGCCTCCACACCGCCCGCCTCTGCGGCTAGCGGGCCCGCCGCCCGTCAGAAGCCGGGGGCGGCGACGTGGGCGACGCGGTCCAGGACGGCCAGGTCGGCGTCGTCCAGCTCGATGGCGTCGACGGCCAGGTTCTCTTCGAGGTGGGCGATCGAGCTCGTGCCGGGGATCAGCAGCATGCGGTCGTAGTGGGCGAGCAGCCAGTGGAGCGCGATCTGCGACGCCGAGGCACCGTGCTTCGCGGCCACGTCAGCGATCGCCGGGTCGGCCGCGAGCGCCTGAGGGCCGCCGGTGAACGCGGAGCCGAGCGGATAGTAGGGGACGTAGGCGATGCCGTTCGCGCGGCAGAGGTCGAGGACCGGCTCGTCCGTGCGGTTCGCGATGCCGTAGGCGTTCTGCACCTCGGCGATCGGGGTGGTCTCCAGGGCGGCCTCGACGATCTCGGCCGAGACGGTCGAGAGGCCGATGAGATCGAGCTTGCCCTCGTCGCGCAGCTCGGTCAGGGCGCCGAGCTGCTCGGCGAGCGGAACGGCGTCCGGTTCGGGGCCGCCGACGTGGAGCCGCAGGTTCACGAGGTCGATCCGTTCGCGCCGCAGGGTCCGCAGGTCCTGCTCGACGGTCGCCCGCAGCTGCTCCGGACGGGACGCCCTGACCCAGCCGCCCTGGCCGTCGCGGGCGCCGCCGGCCTTGGTGGCGATGACGAGGCCGTCCGGGTACGGGTGCAGCGCTTCGGCGATCAGTTCGTTGACGACGTCGGGACCGTAGACCTGCGCGGTGTCGATGTGGTCGACGCCGAGTTCGACGGCGCGGCGCAGCACGGCGCGGGCCGCGGCCGGGTCGTCCGGCGGGCCGAACACCCCGGGGCCGGCGAGCTGCATCGCGCCGAAGCCGACGCGCCGGACGGTCCTGGCGCCGAGCGGTGAGGTCTGAGTGATGGTGGTCATGCGCCCAGCCTGCGGCCCGTGCACCGCCCTCACCAGTGGCGGCGCCGACCTCGGACGCACAGACCCACCCAAGTCGGGCACCTGGCGCTTACCGTTGAGGCATGGCCAAGAACGGTGAGCTGCGAGAGTTCCTGCGCACCCGGCGGGCGCGCGTCCGGCCCGAGGACGTGGGCCTCCCGGCCGGCGGCCGGCGCCGCGTGCCGGGCCTGCGGCGCGAAGAGGTCGCGATGCTGGCCGCCGTCAGCCTCGACTACTACGCCCGCATGGAGCAGGGGCGGCCCCTGCAGCCGTCCGACCAG
This sequence comes from Actinomadura geliboluensis, assembly GCF_005889745.1. Taxonomy (GTDB): domain Bacteria; phylum Actinomycetota; class Actinomycetes; order Streptosporangiales; family Streptosporangiaceae; genus Spirillospora; species Spirillospora geliboluensis. The sequence continues at coordinate 3,813 of NZ_VCKZ01000525.1, read as the reverse complement.
GTGCTCGACGCGATCGCCCGCGCGCTGCGGCTGGCGGAGGTCGAGCGGCTGCACCTGCACGACCTCGTCCGGTCGGCCGTCGCGGAGCCCAAGCCCGGCGAGCTGCGCGTCACGCCCGTCGACGCGGGCATGCGGACGATGCTCGACGGCCTCCAGGTCCCCGCGATCGTCATCGACTCGCGCGGCGACGTCCACGCGATGAACCGGATGGGACGGGCGCTGCTGGTGGGGCTCGAACCGGTGCCGTCCGAGGCGGCCAACCACCCGCGCTGGCTGTTCCTGCGGGAGGCGACGCGCGAACTCCACGTCGACTGGGAGATGAACGCGCGCGTGAGCGTCGGCGTCCTGCGGCGGACGGCGGGCCGCTACCCGCGCGACAAGCGGCTGCACGCGCTGATCGGGGAGCTGTCCGTCGCCAGCCCCGAGTTCCGGAACTGGTGGGCCGAGCACGACGTCGAGGTGCCGTGCCGGGGCCCGAAGCGGTTCCGCCACCCCGTCGTCGGCGACCTCACGCTGCAGGTCGAGTCGCTGCAACTGCACGACGGCGAACGCTGGATCTACGCCTACGCGGCGGAACCCGGATCGCCGTCCGAGGAGGCGCTCCGGCTGCTCGGCACCTGGGCCGCGACGCAGGACGCCGAGGAGACGGCCGGTCAGGCGGACGACGCGGAGACGACCCGCCGGTGAAACGCACCGCCGGCGCCCGCGCGGGGCGGGCACCGGCGGCGGGCCGGGTCACTTCTTCGCGAACTTGTACTGGATCGCGGCCTCCTTGGGAGTGAGGGCGCGGTCGAGGAACATCAGGCCGTCCATGCGGCAGTTGCAGGGGTTCCGCTCGAGGTTGTTCTGCGGGAAGCTCCCGCCGATCTTGATGCCGCGCGGGTCGGTGGCGGACGTGACGTCGGGCTCGGGGTCGCCCTCGACGCCCCACGGGTCCCCGGCGACGGTGTAGAAGCCCGGCAGCGGCGCGCCGTTCTTGTAGAGCGCCATCTGCCCGGTGTCGTAGTCGAACGTCGCGGCGAGATGCACCCAGGTGTTCTGGGGGAGGACGCTCTGCCAGTCCTCGCTCGCCGCGAACGTCTGCGACTTCGACCCGTCCACGCGGCGGCCCAGCGCGACGACGCGCAGGGTGCCGGACACGTCGATGATCTCCAGCAGGGCGCGCACGCCGTGCCCGTCGGAGTCGCCGGTGAGCAGGCCGGACAGCCCGATCGCGTTGTACTTGTCGTCGGGGTTCGCGGTGACGGTGTTGGGGCTCGGGTTGGTGCCGGTCATCTTGAACCAGCCCATGAGCGTCGCGCCCTTGGCGGCGTTGAACGCGTGCAGGGACGGGACACCGGTCGCCGAGTAGATCCCCGCCTTCCAGTCGTCGTTCCCGTTCGCGGCCGGGTCCACCTGCCTGAGCTGGATGGCGTGCCGCCGCGCGCCGTCCTCGACCCGCATGGCGGCGCCGCCGTTGATCAGGTCGATCGTCGTCCCGGAGCGGCCGCGGTCGGCCTCGCGGGACGGGTCGCCGGGCACGGGGTGCTCGAAGTCGTAGTAGGAGATCAGGTTCTTCTTCAGGGGCGGGAAGACGCCGCCGGTCGATGCCTGGGCGGGGGCGGCGGCGACGGTGAGGGAGGCGCCGAGCAGCACGGTGGCGAGCGCTGCGGGGCCGCGGCGAATCAGCATTGTCGACTCCTTGGAGCACTCCGGGCGGGCGCCGGTGCCCGCCGCCCGCCCGGAGGAGGCCGTTACTTCGCTGGGGTTCCGCGGACGGTCAGGCCGCGGAGCCGGCCGGTGTTGTCGAACGAGCCGAAGCCCACCCGGCCGGAGCCGAGGGTCGTGTCGAGCGCCGTGAACACGGGGCGGGACGAGCCGTCCACGTACACGGCGGTCTCGCCGGTCTCGGCGCAGCGGTCCACCCGGACGCCGTGCCACGCCTCGTCCGTGATGGACGGCGGCGCACCGTGCGACCGGTTGGCGTTCCACTGCTGGTCGATGCGCTGCCGGTCGGCGCCGTTCACCAGGAAGATCCCGTTGTGCGGGTAGATGGTGTTGTCGCTGGACAGGTGCGCGTAATAGAAGTGCGTGTCGTCCTGGTAGCCGAAGACGACGATGACGTCCCGGTTGCTGACCGACACCGGCGTGTCGAGCCGCACCTGCGCCTCGATCCGCGTCGAGCCGAGCACCGGTCCCTTGGTGAGCACCGCGTACTCGAACGGGCGGCGCGGGCCCGGGCGCTGCTCGCCGGCCTCGGCGAGGACGACCTCGCCACCGGTGAACTCCCACTTCGACGGCGTGACCGGTGCCCAGCTCCCGGCGTCCGTCGCGTGCTTGACCTGGACCGGGCCCGCCTTGCAGGACGCGACCCGCTTCGTCCCGACGACCTTCCAGATCTTGCCGTTGGCCTTGGCGAGCAGGTACGGCTCGCCCTTGGCGTCCATGCCGTAGCGCAGGTCGACGCGCTCGTCACCGGCCAGCTCCCGCATCGTGACGGGCTTGCCGGACGTGTCGTAGGCCGCCAGCTCGTAGATCTGCGCGCGGTTCTTGCCGGACGCGTCGTGCTTCATCTCCGACTCTTCGGTGTACATGAGCCGGCCGTCCACGATGTCGGTGAACAGGTACTTGCCGCGCAGCGCGGGCAGCTTCGCGCCCCGGTAGACGTAGCCGCCGGAGATGGCGTGGCCGACGTCGCTGCGGCAGTCCCAGTCCGGCGGCGGGTCGTGGTCGTAGGCCGCGAGCGGGTACTCGTAGTCGTACTTGTCGTCGTCCGCCGGCAGCGGGTACAGGTGGCAGCGGTCGTCCTTGCGGAAGGTGAACGCGCCCTCCCGCTCGCTCCAGCCGATGTTGGCGCCGGGGTAGATCTCGTGGATCGACTCGATCTCGTGCTCGCCGATGTGCGCGAGGAACATCCGGTGGGCGCCGCCGGTGTCCCAGCTGAACCGGTGCGGGTCGCGCATGCCGTAGGCGTAGATCTCGCCGAGCTTGCCGGCCTGGCCGACGAACGGGTTGTCGGCGGGGACGCCGTACTTGCCGTTCGCGCTGTTGGTCCCGGCCGGGTCGATGCGCAGGATCTTCCCCTGCGGGACGGCGAGGTTCTGCGGGTCGCCGCCGTTGTCGCCGACGTTGCCGTTGCCGCCGTCGCCGACCGTCCGGTAGAGCATCCCGTAGTCGGCGTCGCCGGGACGGGCGTTGGGGTTGAAGTCGATCTGCTGGAGGTTGTGGATGCGCCCGGAGAACCCGATGCGCAGGACCTCGCGGTGCGTCCCGGAGAACGTGCCGGCCTTCGGGTCGGACGCCGTCCACTCGTCGATGACGCCGTGGTAGCCGGTGTTCGGCTGCGGCGTGAGGTCGGGGGTCTTGGTCTTCAGCGCGTTCCCGGCCTCGACGTGCGCGGTGTAGAACTTGCCGTTCTCGCGGAAGTCGGGGTGGAACGCCACGAACCCGAAGCCCTGCCCGAGCCCGGCCTGGGAGAAGAAGTCGGGCGCGAACGTCTCGCCGACGTCCAGGTAGACGCTCGGGGTGCGGGTCTTCTTGTCGAGCAGGTACAGCTTGCCGTTCAGGTCGGGCACGTACAGCCGGCCCGAGTGGTCGGGGACCTCGCCGACGTAGTTGATGCGGTTCCACCGCAGCAGCCGGGGGTCGGTGGGGGTTCCGGTGGGCTTCGACTGCGGGAGCTGCGCGACCTCCTGCAGGACGAGGCCGAGCCCGGAGGGGGCGGGGTCGTCGGGGATCGGGTCGAGGATCGGCGCGTCGTCGCGCGCCTGCGCCGCCGGGGGTACGGCGAGCAGCGGCAGCAGCAGCGCCGCGAGCGCGAGGAGACACCAGTGG
>NZ_VCKZ01000006.1 GCF_005889745.1 Actinomadura geliboluensis | reverse complement strand
CCGAGGAGGTGGCTGAGCTGGCGGTCGAGGGCGTCGGCCTCGGCCTCGGTGGTGGCGGCGGCCGGGTCGCCGGCGGCCCGGTGGATGTCGGCGAGCAGGCGGAGCGCCTTGATCTCCTCGTGCTGGACGCCGATCTGCGCCGCGAGGTCGCGGGCCAGGCGGACCCGGACGAGGGCGTCGGCGGGGCGGTCCAGCCGCAGCAGGATCTCGCCGACGTTGCGCAGCGTGACGACCTTGCCGTAGCTGTGGCCGAGGTCGTTCTCCAGGCTCAGGCACTTCTCGGCCGTGCGCAGCGCCTTCCCGGCGATCCCCATCCGCAGGTACACCTTGCTGAGCAGGTCGAGGGAGCCGGCGATGCCGCGCTTGTCGTCGATCGTGTGGCACAGCCGCAGCGAGCGCTTCGCCGCGTTCCGGGCCCGGCCGAGGCGCCCGGCGTTCAGCTCGATCAGGCCGAGCGCGTTCAGGGTGTTGGCCTCGCCGTGCCGGTCGCCGATCTCGCGGCGGATCGCGAGCGAGCGGTTCGCGTCCTCCCTGGCCTCCGTGTACATGCCCATCCGCCGGTAGCAGCGGCTCAGGCTGTCGAGCGCCTCCGCCTCGCCGTGCCGGTCGCGCAGCTCCTGCAGGATGTCGAGCGCCTCCAGGCCCGCCTCGACGGCCTTCTCGTGCCAGCCGAGCCGCCGCCTGATCGTGGAGAGGTACACCAGGGCGTGCCCCTCGCCCTGCCGGTCGGTGATCGTGCGGCGGATCTTCAGCGCCTCCTCGGCGTGGGCGCGGGCCTGGAGGTGGCGGCCGATCCGCATGTAGAGGTAGCCGAGGAAGGCGAGCGTCTCGCCCTCGCCGTGCCGGTCTCCGATCTCGCGGCGGATCCGGAGGGCCTGCTCGGTGGCGGCCTGGGACTCGCGGATCCGGCCCCAGCCGTAGTAGATGCGGGCCATGTTGTCGAGCGTCTCGGCCTCGCCGCGCAGGTCCCCGATCTCCTTGCGGATCTCCAGCGCGTCGGCGGCGCACTCGTACGCCCGGTCGTACTCGCTGAGGCCCTGGTAGCCGCGCGCGAGGGTGTCCAGCGTGGTCGCCTCGGCGTGCCGGTCGCTGATCTCGCGGCGCATGGCGAGCGCCTGCTTGCCGAGGTCGAGGGCCATCCGGTAGTCGCTGAGCTGGAGGTGCGTCCGGGCCATGTTGTCCAGGACGGCCGCCTCCCCGTACCGGTCCTGCAACTGGACGCTCAGCTGCAGCGCGGGCGCCGCTTCGAGCAGCGCCTCCTGGGTCTGGCCCAGTTCCCGGTAGAGGACGGAGATGTGGTGGTGCATGAAGAAGCGGGCGAGCGGGTCGGCTCCGCGCTGCGCCGCCTCCAGCCCGGCCCGGTGGACCGCCAGGTTCTCGTGGCAGTAGCGGCGCAGTTCGAAGAAGTCGTAGACGGCGTCGGCGAGCTCCCAGGTGAGCTGGTCCCAGTGCAGGCGCGCGACCTGCCGGGTCAGCTCGGTGAGGTTCTGCTGCTCGGCGGCGAACCATTCGAGGTGGCGGGCCCGCTCGGCGGGGTCGGGGTTCACCGGCGGCGCGGTCAGCTCCTGGCGGATCGTCCGGCGGTACCGGTCGAGGAACCGCCCCGCCTGCTGGGCCGTGGTGAGGTACCACATCGCGAACCGCCGGATGGCGGCGGTGCGGACGACGGGCGGGTCCTCCTGGAGCGCCCGGTCCCGCGCGTACTCGCGGAGCAGTTCGTGCAGGTGGTGGCGGCCGCCGCCGATCGCCTGGACGAGCCCGGCCGTCTCCAGCTCGTCGAGCAGGCGCCGGGCGGCCTCCGGCGTCGTGCCGAGCAGCGCGCCGACGGCCCCGGCCGCGACGTTCGGGCCCTCGACGAGACCGAGGAGCCGGAACGCGCGGCGCCGGTCCGGGGCGAGGCCGCGGTAGGACAGGTCGAACGCGGCCTCGACGGCCTCGTCCGGGTCCTCGCCCGCCGCGAGCTTGGCGAGCCGGTCGCCCTCCGCGAGCGCGTCCACGGTGTCGGCCACCGACTGGTGCGGGCGGGTGGCGAGGTTCGCGGCGGCGACCCGCAGCGCCAGCGGGAGCCGCGCGCACATCCGCACCAGCTCGGCGGTGGCGCCGGGCTCGCGCCGGGTCCGCTCCCGCCCGGCGACCTCGCCGACGAGGTCGCGCGCCTCCGCCGGGGACAGCAGGTCGAGCGCGGTCGCCCGGGCGCCGCAGCGCGCGACCAGCGCGGTGAGCCGCCGCCGGGCCGTGACGACCACCACGCACGACGACGTGCCCGGCAGCAGCGGGTACACCTGCTGGGCGGACGCGGCGTCGTCCAGCACGATCAGCGCCCGCTTCCCGGCGAGCCGGGACCGGTAGAGGGCGGCGAGCTCGTCCTCCTCGACGGGCAGCCGGCTGGACGGGACGCGCAGCGTGCGCAGTGCCTGGCCGAGGGCCTCGCGGGGGGCGACCGGGCCCCGCCGCGCGTAGCCGCGCAGGTCGATGAAGAGCTGCCCGTCGGGGAAGTGCTCCGACACCAGGTGCGCCCAGTGCACGGCCAGGGCGGTCTTCCCGATGCCCGGCATGCCGGTCAGCGCGATGATCACGGGGGACTGCCCCGGCGGTTCGATGAGGGCGTTGAGCCGGTCGAGGACGTCCCGCCGCCCGGTGAACCCCGGCACGTCAAGCGGGAGCTGCCGGGGCGGGCCCTCGGCTTCGGGGGGCGGCGCCAGGTGGACGTGCTTGTCACCGGAGACCAGGTCGCCCTTGGCGTTCGCTTCGCCGAACAAGGTCGTCATGCCGGCCCTCCGCGGTTAGATCGACCTGGTTTTCACCGTAACGTGCGAATCGTTCGGAAAATATGGACAAATACACAAGTGGCCATTATGGGAAGGGCTACGCCGGAAGTACGGTGCCGTTGTGGATCAACGCGGAGGTGCGCGCCTCAGGAATTGGGCCGGGAACGTCGGTTACGGGGCCGCGCGGGTGCACCGGCCGGAGTCCGTGGACGCGTTGCGCCGCGTCGTGGCGGACGCGCGGCGGGTGCGGGCGCTCGGCAGCGGGCATTCGTTCAGCCTGGTCGCCGACACCACCGGCGACCTCGTCCGGCTCGACGGGCTGCCGCCGCTGGTGGAGATCGACACCGCCCGGTCGACCGTGGCGGTCGCGGCCGGGATGCGGTACGCGGACGTCGCGGTAGAGCTGCACCGCAAGGGTTTCGCCCTGCCGAACATGGCGTCGCTGCCGCACATCTCGGTCGCCGGGTCCTGCGCGACCGGCACGCACGGGTCGGGGGACGGCCTGCGCTGCCTGTCCGCGTCCGTGACCGCGCTCGAACTCGTCGGCCCGGACGGCGACCTGCGCGAGCTGCGGCGGGACGCCGACGCTTGCTTCCCCGGCGCGGTCGTAGCGCTCGGCGCGCTGGGCGTCGTCACGCGGCTGACGCTGGAGGTCGAGCCCGCCTTCGAGGTCGCGCAGAACGTCCGGCTCGGCGTCCCGCTCGACGACATGGCCGCCCGGTTCGACGAGGTCTTCGGCGCCGCCTACAGCGTCAGCGCCTTCACCGGGTGGCGCAGCGGCGAGGCCACAGTGTGGCCCAAATGCCGCGCGGGCGCGCCGGAGCCGGTGTGGGGCGGCGGGCGCGCGGCGAGTGCTGCCGTGCATCCGGTGCCGGGCATGGAGCCGGCGGCCTGCACCGTCCAGCTGGGGGAGCCGGGCCCGTGGCACGAGCGGCTGCCCCATTTCCGGCCCGAGCTGACGCCGAGCGCCGGACGGGAGCTGCAATCGGAGTGGTTCCTGCCCAGGGAGGCGGCGGGCGCGGCGATCGCGGAGGTGCGCGGGCTCGCCGGCGTCCTGACGCCGGTGCTGCACATCTCCGAGATCCGCACCGTCCGCGGCGACGACCTGTGGCTGAGCCCGGCGTACGGCAGGGACTCGGTGACCTTCCACTTCACCTGGCACGACGATCCCGCCGGGGTGCTGCCCGCGGTCGCCGCGCTGCAGGAGCGGCTCGTCCCGCTGGGGGCCCGGCCGCACTGGGGCAAGCTCAGCACCACGCCCGCCGGGGAGGTCGCCGCCCGCTACGACCGCGCCGCCGATTTCGCCGCGCTGGCGGGCGAGCTGGACCCCGGCGGGAAGTTCCGCAACGCGTTCGTGGACGCGCTGTTCCCGCGCGGTTAGCCGCCGGGCAGGGCGACCGTGATGGCCAGGCCGCCCTGGGCGCGGGGGACGGCGCTGACCGTCCCGCCGTGCGCCCGGACGATCGACTGGACGATCGAGAGCCCCAGCCCGGCGCCCTTCGCGGTGACGACGCGGTCGCCGTCCAGGCGCCGGAACGGCTCGAACAGCGCCGGGATCTCGTAGGGCGGGACGGACGGGCCCGAGTTGGCGACCTCCAGGACGGCGCGGCCGTCCTCGGTGCGGCAGGCGACGCTGACCCAGCCGCCCTCGGTGTTGTGGCGCAGGCCGTTCTCCAGGAGGTTCTGCACGACGCGTTCGAGGAGGAGGGCGTCGCCCGACGTCATGGCCTCGGCGGCGTCGGTCTCGACGGCGATGCCGGTCTCCTTGGCCTCGGGCGCGGTCTGGGACGCGACGTGGGCGACGACGTCCGCGAGGTCGACGGGCGCCCGGTGGGTGATCTCGTTCTCGGAGCGGGCGAGCAGCAGCAGGCCGCCGATGAGCCGCTCGTGCCGCGCGTTGATCTGCAGCAGGGTCTCGCCGAGCTGCCGGACGTCCGGGGACGCCGACGCGCGGTGCATCGCGACCTCGACCAGGGCGCGGCCCAGCGTGAGAGGCGTGCGCAGCTCGTGCGAGGCGTTGGCGACGAAGCGGCGCTGGCCGTCGAAGGACCGGTCGAGCCGCTCCACCATCGTGTCGAAGGTGTCGGCGAGCTCCTTCACCTCGTCGCGCGGTCCGGTGAGGGCGATGCGCTCGTGCAGGCCCCGGTCGGCGGCGGGCGAGCCGGCGATCCGCCGGGCGGTCTCGGTGACGCGGTGCAGCGGGGACAGCACCTGGCCCGCGATGAGCCAGCCGAGGCCCGCCGCCGCCCCGCCGACGACGAGCAGCGCGATCGACCCCTGCGTCACCAGCGACGTGATGGCGGCGTCGCGCAGCTCGGCCCGCTGCTTCTTCATCCAGCCCTCGGTGTCGGCCAGCAGCTGCTCCTCCGGGACGCGCCGCTCCGGAGCGGGCGTGGTGCCCGGCGCCGGGGCCAGCCGGGTCGCGAGGACCTTCGTGCCCGAACGGGACAGCTGCTGGTTGAACAGGGCGTAGGTCACCCCGAGCAGGACGACCCCGGCGACGAGGAACAGGCCGCAGTAGGTGAGGGTGAGCCGGGCGCGCAGCGACAGCTTCATGGGATCCGGTACCCCGCTCCCTTGACGGTCTCGACCACGGGCGGGTCGGCGAGCTTGCGGCGCAGCTTGAGGACGGTCAGCCGGACGGCGCCGGTGAACGGGTCGGCGTGCTCGTCCCACGCCTTCTCCAGGAGCTGCTCGGCGGAGACGACGGCGCCGTCCGCGCGCAGCAGCTCGGCGAGGACGGCGAACTCCTTGCGGGCGAGCGGCACGTACCGGCCGTCGCGGAACACCTCGCGGCGCGCCGGGTCCAGGGTGATCCCGGCGCGCTGCAGCGTCGGCGGCGCGGCCGGCCGGGACCGGCGGCCGAGCGCGTGCACGCGGGCGGCGAGCTCCGGGAACGCGAACGGCTTGGTGAGGTAGTCGTCGGCGCCGAGCCCGAGGCCGCCGACCCGGTCGGTGACCTCGGCGGCGGCGGTCAGCATCAGGATCCGCGCCGCCGCCCCGGCCCGCACGACCTCCCGGCACACCTCGTCGCCGTGGACGAGCGGCAGGTCGCGGTCCAGGACGATCACGTCGTAGTCGTTGACGCCGGTGCGCTCCAGCGCCGCCGCGCCGTCGTAGGCGAGGTCGACGGCGTGCGCGTCGTCCCGCAGCCACTCGGCGATCGCGTCCGCGAGCAGCCGCTCGTCCTCCACCACCAGAACTCTCATCGCTCCTCCTCCGAGGGGTGATGCTGCCCGACGGCGTGTTTCGTCGCCGTTAGCCGCCGGCTCCGCGGACGCGGAAACGCGGGGGAAACGTCCGGCCGGGTTGCATCGCTCGGCATCGGCCGGAACGGCTCCGGCCGGCGGACGAGGAGGAGACATGCGACTGCGGATCCTGGCGGCGCTGCCGCTCGCGCTGGCGCTGGCGCTGACCGGGTGCGGCTCGGACGGCGGCGGCGACACCGGCGTGGCGTCGGCGGGCGGCGCGAAGCAGGAGGGCCCGGCGGGCGGCGGCGCCAAGCCGAACCTGGACGAGCTGGGCGTGAAGTTCGCCCAGTGCATGCGCGAGCACGGCGTGGACATGGACGACCCCCAGCCCGGCAAGGGCGTCCAGCTCAAGGTCAAGGGCAACAAGGAGACCGTCGACAAGGCGATGGAGGCGTGCCGGCAGTACAACCCGCAGGCGAACGCCACCGGCGCCCCCGACCCGCAGATGCAGGAGCGGGCGCGCAAGCACGCCGAATGCATGCGGCAGCACGGCGTGGAGGCGTTCCCCGACCCGAAGCCGGGCCAGCGCGGCATCCGGATCGACGCGAAGGTCGGCGAGGACCCCGACTTCGAGGCCGGGCAGCAGGAGTGCCAGAAGATCCTCCAGGGCGGGAAGTGATGGGCGGGACGGCCGTGGACGAGAGCGCCCCGGCGCGGGAGGAGCGGCGGGCGCGGGCCCGCCGCCGGCCCCGGCCGCTGCTCGTCCTCGGGGTCGCCGCGCTGGTCGCGGCCGGCGGCGGGGTGGCGACCGCGGCGGCGCTGGGCGGCGGCGAATCCGGCGGCGGACCGGATCCGGCGCTGCCGCCCGCCACCGCGAAGGTCGCGCGGCAGACGCTCAACGACGCCCAGACCGAGGACGGGCGGCTCGGCTACGGCCCGGCGTCCGTCGTGACGAGCCAGCTGCGGGGCACGCTGACGAAGCTCCCCGAGAGCGGCGCCGAGATCACCCGCGGCCACGAGCTGTACGAGGTGGACGGCGACCCGGTCGTGCTGATGTACGGGTCCAGGCCGTCCTACCGGCCGCTGGAGGTCGGCACCGAGGGGGCGGACGTGAAGCGGTTCGAGAAGAACCTCAGCGCGCTCGGCTACGGCGGCTTCACCGTGGACGACGAGTACACCTCCGACACCGCCGACGCCGTCCGGGAATGGCAGGAGGACATCGGCGTCGCGGAGACCGGGACGGTCGAGCTCGGCCGCGTCGCGTTCGCGGACGGGCCGGTCCGGGTCGACAGCGTCCAGGCGAGCGCGGGCGAACCGGTGGCACCCGGCAAGAAGGTGCTCACCCGCACGGGCACCGGCCAGGCCGTGACGGTCGAGCTGGACACCGCCGACCAGCGCATGGCGAGGAAGGGCGCGAAGGTCACCGTGACGCTGCCGGAGAACGAGACCGTCACCGCGGAGATCGACGAGGTCACGACCGTGATCGAGCCGGGCGAGCAGGGCCAGGACCCGACGACGAAGGTGGAGGTGACGATCTGGCTCGACACGGCGAAGGCGAAGAAGGCCGCCGCGCGGTACGCGCTCGCCTCGGTCGACGTCACGTTCACCGCGGGCAGGCGCGAGGACGTGCTGACCGTCCCGGTGACCGCGCTGGTCGCGCTGAGCGAGGGCGGCTTCGGCGTGGAGGTCGTCAAGGGCGCGGCCTCCTCCTACGTCCCGGTCGAGACGGGCCTGTTCGCGGACGGCAAGGTCGAGATCTCCGGGTCGGGGATCACCGCGGGCACCGTCGTGGGGGTGCCGAAATGATCGCGCTGCGGGACGTGGTGAAGCGGTATCCGGGCGGCGTGCACGCGCTCGCCGGGGTGTCGCTGCGCATCGCCGCGGGCGAGCTCGTCGCGATCGTCGGGCCGTCCGGGTCGGGCAAGTCGACGATGCTGAACGTCCTCGGCACGCTGGACCGGCCGACGTCGGGCAGCGTCCACATCGACGGGCACGACGTGGGGCGGCTGACCGACGCGAAGCTGTCGGCGCTCCGCGCGACCCGCATCGGGTTCGTGTTCCAGCACTTCCACCTGGCGGCGGGGACGCGGGCGATCGACAACGTCGCGGACGGGCTGCTCTACACCGGGCTCCGCGCGGCGGCGCGGCGACGGCGGGCCGCGGCGGCGCTGGAACGGGTCGGGCTCGGCCACCGGCTGGACCACGAGCCGCACGAGCTGTCCGGCGGGGAGCGGCAGCGGGTCGCGATCGCGCGGGCGGTGGCGGGGGAGCCCGCGCTGCTGCTCGCCGACGAGCCCACCGGCGCGCTGGACTCGGCGTCCGGGGACGGGGTGATGGCGCTGCTGCGCGAGCTGCACGCCGCCGGCACCACCGTCGTGATCATCACGCACGACCGGGAGATCGCGGACGGGCTGCCGCGCCGCGTCCGGATGCGCGACGGCCGCGTCGTCGCCGACTCCGCCCTCGCCGACTCCGCGCTCGCCGAGGCCGCCCTGCCCGAGGCGGCGCGGTGACGGCCGCCGGGACGCTGCGGCCCGCGCGGCTGTGGCCGGGCGACGTGGTCAAGGTCGGCGCGGTGGGGCTGCGGACGCGTCCGATGCGGGCGTTCCTGTCCGCGCTCGGCATCGCGATCGGGATCGCCGCGATGGTCGCCGTCGTCGGCGTGTCCTCCTCGTCCCGCGCGGAACTGGACCGGGCCCTCGCCGCGCTCGGCACCAACCTGCTGACGGTGTCGCCGGGCAGCACGCTCACCGGGGAGAAGGCGCAGCTGCCGCTGGAGTCGGAGCGGATGGTGGCCCGCATCGCCCCGGTCCGGGACGTGTCGGCGATCGGGCTGCTGGACGAGGCGAAGGTCTACCGGTCCGGCAAGGTGCCCGCGACCGAGACCAACGGGATCGCGACGTACGCGGCCCGGACCGGCCTGCGCGCCGCGACGGGCGCGGAGCTGAGCCGCGGCGTGTGGCTGAGCACCGCGACCGGCGAGTTCCCCGCGGTGGTGCTCGGCGCGAAGGCGGCCGAGCGGCTCGGCATCGGGCACGCGTCCCCGGACGTGCAGGTGCTCGTCGGCGGCCACCGGTTCACCGTGATCGGGATCCTGGCGCCGGTGGCGCTGGCCCCCGAGCTGGACACCGCGGCGCTGGTCGGCTGGCCCGCCGCGCGGAGCGTGCTCGGCTTCGACGGGCATCCGACGACGATCTACACCCGGTCGGCGGACGCGCGCGTCGAGGACGTCCGGGACGTGCTCGGCCCGACCGCGAACCCGGCGGCGCCGAACGAGGTGGAGGTGTCGCGGCCGTCGGACGCGCTCGCGGCGCGGCAGGCGGCGGGCGAGGCGTTCACCGGGCTGCTGCTCGGCCTCGGCGCGGTCGCGCTGCTCGTCGGCGGCGTCGGGGTCGCCAACACCATGGTGATCTCGGTGCTGGAGCGCCGCGCGGAGATCGGGCTGCGCCGCTCCCTCGGCGCGACCCGCGGCCAGATCCGCACCCAGTTCCTCGCCGAGTCGCTGCTGCTGTCGGCGCTCGGCGGGGTCGGCGGCGCGCTGATCGGGTCGCTGGTGACCGCCGGCTACGCCCTCTACCAGGGGTGGCCGGTGGTGATCCCCGCCTGGGCGGTGCTCGGCGGCGTCGCGGCGACGCTGGTCATCGGCGCGGCGGCGGGGCTGTACCCGGCGGTCCGGGCGTCCCGGCTCAGCCCGACCGAGGCGCTCGCCGCCACCTGAGCCCGCGCCCGCCGCCCACCCGAGCGGGCGGGGGCGGGCATGGACGGAGCGGGACGGGTGAGATCTCCGGTATGGGTAACGCGGAGACCGAGCCCGTCACGCTCGTGGTCACCTGGGACGTCAGGCCCGGCCGGGAGCGCGACTTCGAGGAATGGGCGGAGGGCCTCCACCGGGTCGCCTCCGGGCATCCGGGCCACCGGGGCGCCACCTGGCTGCGCGCCGAGGGGGCGCGGCACCGGTACTACACGGTCGTGAACTTCGCCGACCAGGACTCGCTCGACCGGTGGCTGCGGTCGCCGGAGCGGGCCGACTGGATCGACCGGGTCCGCGGCATCGCCGACGAGCACCATCTGGACACCACCGGGCTGGAGACGTGGTTCAGCCTGCCCGGGGAGTCGGTGCCGGCGCCGTCCAAGGCGAAGATGATCGTCGTGACGTTCTGCGCGGTGTATCCGCTCAGCCTGCTGCTGAACGCGTTCGCCACCCCGCTGACGAAGTCGTGGCCGGTGCCGGTGCAGGCGCTGACGTTCCCGGTGATCGTGATCCCGCTGCTCACCGTGGTGATCATGCCCGCGCTCAGCCGGCTGCTGCGGCGCTGGCTGTACCCGGCCGGGCGGATCCACCGCCCCGCCCGGCCGGGCCGCTGACCGGGCGGGCGGGGCGCGATCGGGCAGGGCGCGATCAGGCGGGGCGCGATAGGCGCGGGGCCGCGATCAGGAGAGCAGGTCGCGCAGCTCCTGGACGGCCTCGCGCAGCCGGTCCGCGAACGCGTACATGGCGTCCGCGACGGGCTGCGGCGTGCTCAGGTACAGGTTGAAGCGGTCCGGCAGCAGGACGTAGGCGACGCCGATGCACTGCTCGCTGGTCGACCCGAACCCGAAGTACCGGATGTTGACCGACGGCGCGGAGCTGGTGGAGAGGTAGTCGTCCCGCATCTTGATCCAGCCCGGCGTGTCGAACAGCGGGAGCGGCCCGGTGACGCCGAGTTCGGCGCCGCGCCGCTTGGCGATCAGCTGCAGCTCCCACAGGTGCTGCTCGGGCGCCTGCCCGGCCTGGCACTCCTTCGCGCGGCGCACGTGCGCCTCGGCGGCGGCGCGGAACGCGTTCCGGCGCGCCTCCCGGTCGGCCGCGGGGTCGTCCATGGCCGCGACGAAGCGCAGCACCTCGGGGGTGACGACCCGCATCGCCTCGGTGCGGCCGTGCCGGTACTGGCGGGTCGCGATCGACTCGTAGGTGGTGCCGGTGAGGCCCTTCGCGCGCCGGTGGGCGAGCTGGTAGGCCAGCTGGACGAACGCGTCCGGCGACGTCTTCAGCCGTTTGGCCTCGGCGGAGCCGAAGTCGTCGAACGAGACGGCGGTCGTGGCGGTCGCGGCGGCGTAGCCGGCGAAGGAGGCCGCCGCCTCCTCGATGTCGCGCCGCAGGTCCTCGTCCAGCGCGAACCGGATCGGCTCGATCGCGGGCAGGCCCTGCGCGGCGGCGCCCGACCGCCGGGACAGCTCCGCGGGCGGCGCGCCGAGCAGCTCGTCCACGAAGCTGAGGACCGTGGTGCCGTCCAGCCCGCAGTGCTCGACGTTGATGCCCGCGGTGCCGTCGCCGAACACGACGAACGACACCGCCTTGTCGAACCAGCGGTTGCCGCTGTCACCGTGGAGCAGGTGGTCGCAGGCGTCGAGGGTGTTCGCGGGGGCGAAGTCCTCCAGGCAGACGCAGAACAGCGCCGTCTCGACCTCGTCCAGGGCCTTGTCGTTGCCGAGCGCCAGCAGCGCGTCGCGGCTCGCCGCCCACTCGGCGCGGGCCTTGGTGGTGAGGTGCCCGGCGGACGGCTCCTCCGCCGCCTCCGCCTTCAGGATCGTGCCGAGCCCGGCCCGCAGCTCGTCGAGGGTGTGCGGGCGGCCGTCCGGGCCGAGGACGTCCATCCGGAACATGGTGCCGCGGAAGAACACCACGATGTGGCGGGCGTCGGACGGCCCCGGCCACGCGTCGGTGTAGGGCGCGCGGACGGTGTCCTGCTCGGCGCCGGGGATGCGGGTCGTGGAGAACAGGAACCGGTTCTGCACCATCGACAGCGGGCGGCCGCGCTGCACGACCGGCGGGATGCGCTCGGCGTCCAGCCGCAGCTTGTAGTCGAGCGCCCCGGCGATCAGCCCGGCCGCGCGGTCGGCCTGCCCCTCCGGCGACTCCTTGAACAGGAAGAAGAAGTTGGCGTTCAGCGCGATCCGGTCGCGGCGGCCGAGGTAGCGGTACGGCCAGAACGTGTCGAGCCAGCTGTGCACCCCCTCGGCGGCGTCGTAGCGCTCGAGCGCGGCGTGCAGCGTCCGGCCGGGGCCGCCGGGCCGGACGAACGCGGCCAGCGCCGACTCCGTCCGGGCCCGCTCGTCCTCGGTCAGCAGCGGCCCGCACCACTCCATGAACCGCTCGCAGGTCGCGTCGAGCGTGGGCAGCGGCACGCGCGGCAGCCCCGCCTCGTTGCCGAAGGTGCGGGACGAGAGTTCTTCGCTGGCGTTCACTTCGTTCCTCTGCTGTGTGTACCGGAGTTGCCGTGTGTACCGGAGTGGCCGTGTGTACCGGAGTTGCCGTGTTTACCGGAGCCGCGGCCCGATGCCTCAGCCGCGCGGCTTGGAGATGTAGAGCTGCGCGTAGAACCAGCCGTCGGTCTCCAGCCCGCCCGGGTCGACGCCGACCTCGGCGAGCCGCTCCAGGACGGACGCCTGCTCCTCGCGCGTCGCGAACCGCCGCTGCCGGAACAGGCCGTCGCGCCGGACGGTCTCGTACCCGGCGGCGGCGAGGGTGTCGGCGATCGGGTCGAACGGGAACATGCGCAGGACGAAATGCGCCATCCACGGCAGCCGCCCGCCGGCGCGCTCCCCGGCGGCGGCGACGATCCGCGCGATGGTGCGCTCGGTGACGTAGCCGAGGCAGCCGGTGGAGATGACCAGGTCGGCCGCCGCGAGCCGGGCCCGCTGCTCGCCGGTCGGCTCGCCGTCCTCCAGGTCGGCGTGGACGGCGCCGTCCAGGAAGCCGGCGTCCAGCGCGTAGCCGAGGGCGCCGTCGGAGGCGTCGAGACCGAGGAACCGGACGCGTTTCGGTGGTGCACCGGAATCGACCAGCTCCCGGTCGCGGGCCAGCAGCGCGGCGCGCGTCCACCGGTGGGCGTCGCGGCCGCTATAGCGATCGTACAGCTCGGCCATGGTCGCGCCGTGTTTCACCAGGGCCGCGTTGATTCCGTAGGAGCAGCCGATGTCCAGGACGGTCGGGACCGGAACGCCGCGCGCCTCCCGGTATTCGGCGATGAGCCGCTCGAAATGCGGTTTGGCCAGTTCCGGGATGTTGTAGTCGAGATCGCGGAGCGTGCTGAAATAGGCGCGGGGATCGGGCCGCGTGTAGATGTGGTCGAGCGAGATCTTGCCGGTCGTGTCGACGCGCAACGGCGGGCCTCCTAGTCGAGCAGCTGGTCCACCCGGACGGCGCGCCCCTCCGCCGCCAGGTGCTCGGGCAGGACGCGGCCGAAGAGCTGCCTCGTGCGCGCGACGCTGCCGATGACCCCCGGGCGCTCGCTGTAGGCGAAGATCGCCGTGTGCCGCGCCGTGTCCCCCCGGACCGTGCTCACCCGGTGCAGCGAGTACCGGCCCTTGAACAGCTGCAGGTCGCCGGGGCGCAGCGCCAGCCGGCGGACCAGGCGGTCGCCGCGGCCGGTCAGCACGTCCCGGACGTCGGCGAAGTTCTCCCGCTCCGCCGTCCGGATGTTCGGGCAGTACTCGAAGACGCCCCCGTCCTCGGGTTCCTGCGTGAGCAGGCTGACGGTGAACTCGTTGGTGTCGAAGTGCCAGGGGTGCTCCATCCCGGGGCCGACCACGTTGAGGACCAGCCCGGACAGCGGGTCGGCCAGCTCGTGCACCCGCGGCAGCCCGAAGCAGCTCGCCACGAACCGCTGGAACAGCCCGTTCGTGTAGAACCGGTGGATGAGCGCGTCCGCCGGGACGCGGTCGCGCGCGACGAACGCGTTGCCCCGCTCGACGGTGATGCGGCCCGGATGATCGTCCGGCAAAGGGGCGCCGATGTCGATGTTGTAGGCGTTCACCGTTTCGACGTCATAATGCGCGGACGGCGCGATCTTCGCGCATTCCGTGCGCAGTGCCTCCCGCAATGCGGGGCGAATGAAGTCGGGCAGCACGCAGCACCCGCTTTTCGCCAGTTCGGCGCGGGTGCGGGAAACGGCGGCGGCCCAGCCGGCGCCGTCCGGCTCGGCCAGCGGATAGCGTTCCGTGTCGGCCACCTGTGCGAGAGACTCCGCCGCGCCCATGACGTTCCTTCCGCGTCGCCGAACCCATGACGGGTTTTAGCACAGTCCTTCCGGGAATTCATGGCCCGCCTTTCCGGGCCCGTTTGTCAGAAATCGATAAGCCCGGCCCGTGACCTGTGCCTTCGAACGTTCCGGCGCGCGCGCCGCCGCGGCGGCGGGTGTGTCCCATCTCACCCGCCGTGCACGCCGGCGCCTCGCGGCGGGTAGGACCGGGGCACGGGGGAGTGACAGGGGGCGGTCGTGCAGACCTTTCTGCCGTACGCGGACTTCGCCGCCACGGCCCGGGTGCTGGACCGGCGGCGGCTCGGCAAGCAGCGCGTCGAGACGATCCAGGTGCTGCGCGCGCTCACGGTGCCCGGCTACGGCTGGCGGCACCACCCGGCCGCGCTGATGTGGACGGGCTACGAGGAGGCGCTCGTCCGGTACGGCCTGGAGATGTGCGCCCGGTGGTGCGACCTCGGCCACGCCGACACCTGCGCCGCGACGCTGGCGGCCGACCTCGCCGGCGCGCGGGGCGTGCGGGAGCCGCGCGCCCAGCGGCGGCTCGCCGCCGCGGGGGAGCTGCCGCCCTGGCTGGGCGACCCCGCGTTCCATCTGAGCCACCGCTCGGCGCTCGTCCGCAAGGACCCCGCCTTCTACGGGCCGGCGTTCCCCGGGGTGCCGGACGACCTGCCCTACGTCTGGCCCGCCTCGGACCGGCGCCCCGGCGGGGAGGGCTCTCATGGTGCGGCCGAGGGCGGGTAGGTACCCCGGAACCGCACGGACGAGGGGGCCCCGGAGGACGGTGAGCCGATGCTGAGGGAGCTGGTGGCGGAGAGCCACCTGATGTCCATGGAGCAGCTGCCAGGCGCGGCCGCCCGGCACGCTGCCGGCGTGGGCCTGCACGACGTGCTGATCTATGTCTCCGACCTCCAGCAGAACGTCCTGCGGCTGCTGACAGGCAAGGGCCCGGACGCCGGCCGCGACCCCGGCGACGAGATCCCGGAACTGAAGATCGCGGGCACCGTCGCGGGCCGGGCGTTCCAGACCATGGCGCCGGTGGTCGGGCAGACCTTCGGCGACGGGACCTGCCAGTACTGGCTGCCGGTCCTCGACGGCTCCGAGCGCCTCGGGGTGGTCCGGACCACCATCCGCCGGGACGATCCGCAGGCCCGCGACGACGCCGAGTACCTCGCCGGGATGGTCGCGCTGATCATCGTCAGCAAGGGCCCCTACAGCGACTCGTTCTCCCGGCTGGTGCGCACGCGCCCGATGACGGTGTCGGCGGAGATGCAGTGGCGGCTGCTGCCGCCGCTGACGTTCGCCAACGACCAGGTGGTGATCAGCGCGGCGCTGGAGCCCGCCTACAACCTCGGCGGCGACACCTTCGACTACGCGCTGGCGGGCGAGACCGTGCACTTCGGGGTCTTCGACGCCATGGGGCACGACACCACGGCCGGGCTGACGTCCAGCCTCGCCGTCGCCGCGTTCCGCAAGCACCGGCTCCAGGGCGCCGACCTCATCGGGGTCGGGCGGGGGATCGAGGAGGTGCTGGCCGAGCAGGACAGCAGCGGACGCTTCGTGACCGCCGTGCTGGCTGAGCTCGACCTGCGGTCCGGCGTGTTCTCCTGGGCGTCCTACGGCCATCCTCCGCCGGTCATCATCCGCAAGGGGCGCTGGGTGACCTCGCTCGAATGCCGCCCCGGCACGCCGCTCGGCACCGGCCTCGGCGTCGAGCCCGCGCGGTGCTCCGAGCAGCTCGAACCGGGCGACCGCATCCTGCTCTACACCGACGGCATCGTGGAGGCCCGCGACCCGGGCAAGCGGGAGTTCGGGCTGGTCCGCTTCGTCGACTTCGTGATCAAGCGGGAGGCCGACGGGCTGGCGGCGCCCGAGACGCTGCGGCGCCTGATCCACAGCATCCTGACGCACCACGCGGGACGGCTGGACGACGACGCCACCGTCCTGCTCCTCGAATGGTACGGCTGGGGCGGCCGGCAGGACGCGCTGGAGGCGATCCGGCAGACCTGAGCTAGCCGGACCCGAGGGCGGCCATCAGCATCGGGTACGCCTCGTGCAGGTCGCGCTGCCAGTAGGGCCAGTCGTGCTGCCCGTCGAAGAACCGGGCGGTCACCGGGACGCCGAGTTCGCGCAGCCGGGCCGTGAACGCCCGCGCGTTGCCGTAGGCGGCGGCCTCCACCGGATCGGTGAACGGCAGCCCGCCGAGCGACCCGGCCCTGCCGTTGCCGCTCGCCACCCACAGCCGGACGCCGCGCAGCCGCCCGGCGATGTCCGTCGGGTTGTGCGCGCGCCAGATCGCGGCCTGGTCGTCCGGGTCGCCCCAGACGCGCCGCCAGTCGGTGCCGGGGCAGGCGAACGACGGCCCCCAGCCGGTCGAGTCGTCGCCCGGCTCGTGGCCGTGGAGGGTGTCCACGTACCCGCTGAAGGACGCGGCGGCCCGGAACATGCCGGGGTGGCGGGCCGCGTACAGCATGGCGCCGAGGCCGCCCATGGAATTGCCCGCGACCACGCGGCCGGTCCCGGCGCGGTAATCGCGTTCGAGGACGCGCCGGAGTTCGGTCAGGTGGAACGTCTCCCAGCGCGGGGACCCGCCGCGCCCGTAATTCCACCAGTCG
The DNA here is from genome assembly GCF_005889745.1 of Actinomadura geliboluensis. Lineage (GTDB taxonomy): Bacteria > Actinomycetota > Actinomycetes > Streptosporangiales > Streptosporangiaceae > Spirillospora > Spirillospora geliboluensis. The sequence goes on along the minus strand of NZ_VCKZ01000006.1, from coordinate 49,303 downwards.
GAGTAATTCCCGCAGCGGCCGCCGTTCGGCATGACGACGATGACGCCGCTCCCGGCGGTGAGCCGGGCGACGTCGGTGTCGCGCGTCCAGGCGGTGTAGTCGTCGACGCCGCCGTGCAGCAGCCACAGCGTGGGCCAGGTGCGGTGCGCGTCCCGCGACCAGCCGCGGGGGAGCAGGAGGCGGACCTGCTGCCGGCCGTCCATGGCCGGAGAGTCGATGGTCAGGTCCACGGTGCGGGACGCGACGGGCCGCTCGGCGACGACCCGCGCGCCGCTGGGGGCGGTGCCCGCGGGCGCGGTGGAGGCGAGTGCGGTGGAGGCGAGCGCGGTGGAACGATCCAGGAAAAGTGCGGGGAGGAGCAGCGCGAAGGCCGCCGGCCATGCGGCGGGGGTGATGCGGCGGAGCAATGGGGGCCTTCCGGAAACACCGGCGGGATGGGCCGGCCTTGACGGGAAAGGGGAGCGCCGTGGTGCGGTCTTTTCTCTCCCTGTGCGTGGTAGGTTCCCGTGCGCCGCCATTGTGAAGCGCCAACCAAATAACTGTATAAAATGCATTTTCCGGGCCCGGATACGCGCGATCCCGCCGTGCCGGGGCGCCCGTGATCCGCCCCCGAACGCACGAACGCCGGACGCCCGCGGCGGGCGTCCGGCGCTCGTCCGGGCGTGGCTCAGGCGTCCGGCATCGGCTGGGGCGGGGGCCCCTGGATGTAGCGGACGGCCCACCGCACCAGCCGGCGGCCCACCCCGTACAGGATCAGCGCGACGCCGGCCAGCGGCAGGATCAGCAGGATGATCTGCAGCCCGGAGGTGATCAGCTGGAGCACCCCGGCCCCGTTCGCCGCCTCGGCGGCGAGCCGCCGCATCATCATCCAGTCCTTGCCGATCAGCGCCGGGACCTGGCTGATGATGAGGCCGATCTGGAACACCAGCACCGGTATGACGATCAGCACCCAGCACGTGACGAAGACCTGCGGCCAGCGCTTGAGCTCGTTCAGCCGGGCGTCGGGGCGGCGCAGCAGCGTCCGGCGCAGGATCGGCCCGATGTACTTGAACAGGTCGGGGATGCCGACCAGGTCGGACATGATGTAGTACCCGTCGAACCGGAGCGTCGGCAGGAGCTGCTGCATCATCTCCAAGTTGACGTACAGCACGGCGACGAGCAGCGGCTCGAACCCCGTCTGCAGGTACGCCAGCGTCAACCCCACCACGAAGATGGCGTTGAAGTACACCCCGGCGAGGTCGGCGCGCAGCCGCCCAGCCCGCCCGAGCCGGTACGACTCGGTGATGTCGGTGTAGAACGCGGGCCACACCAGGTAGATCCCGCAGCCCATCACGCCCGGCCGGACGCCCCCGTACCGGCAGGCGGTGGCGTGCCCGACCTCGTGGAACGCGCAGGACGCGATGCCGAGGCCGAGGATCAGCAGGATGCTCACCGGGTTCATGATCGCCGTGGTGATGGCGCCGGCCACCGAGTGGCTGGTGAGCAGCCAGCCCTCGCTGACCACGAACGCGGTGAGCATGACGGCGATCGCGACGGGCCGGAACAGCCAGCCGAACAGCCCGCCGACGAACCACGTGAACGACTCGGGCATGACCGCGACCCGCCACCGCAGCGCGAGCCACGGGTCGGCCTTGACGGGCGCGGGCGCCGTGCCGTCGCTGTAGGTGGTGACGCCGAGCGGCGCGAGCTTGCGGTCGGCCAGGTAGACGACCTGCTCGCCGGTGAGCTGGGCGCCGGCCTCCTCGGTGACGGCCGCGGCGACCCGGTCGAGCGCCTGCGCGGCGTCCGTGCCGGCGAGGTCGCGGTGGTCGTGCAGCGCCTTGGCGACGAGGAACAGCAGCGGCGGCAACCGGACGAGCTGGCCGTCCGGCAGGCGGACGAGCTGCGGCGGCTCCCGGTAGCCGGAGTTCTTGAACTCGCCGACCAGCTCGGCGCCGTCGACGAGGGCGGGCAGGGTGAGGGCGGCGGGGGGCCCGCCGCCCGCCACGTCCGGGGTCGCGGGAGAGCCCATCAGTGGTGCTCGACCACGGTGGCCGGAACGCAGGTCATCGTGGAGTAGGCCGGCTGGGCGAGCAGCCCGCTGCCGAGCAGCCCGGTGGTGCCCGACGAGTACGTCGCCTGGCAGGCGTACATGACGACCGTGTCGCCACCGGAGGACAGCGCGAGCCGGGGCGGCAGGACCTCGCCGGAGAGCTGGTCCAGGTCGGTGTACGAGATTTTCCGAGGGTTCATGGCTCCCTTTCGGGATCAGTCCGCTGTCAGCGTTGCGTAGCAGGGAAAAGGGGGAAGGGCTGGCGCGCGAACGCCAGCCCTTCCGGTGCGGGCCGAAACCCGCGGTGTCAGACCTGAGCTCAGCCGTTGAGCGCGGTGTTGGCCGGGGTGCAGATCTGCGAGTTGGCGGCCGGCGCCGTCTGCCACAGGGTGAGGAGGCCCATCTGCGGCTGGTTGGAGTTGGCGGAGCAGGCGCTGGTGGTCACCGTGTGCCCGTCGCCGCCGTCGTGGCCGCCGTGGTTGGCGTTGAGGTTGAAGTTGTGGTTGTCGTCGTCGCCGCCACCGACGAGAAGGGTGGACAGCACGGCCCGCTCGGGCAGAACCTCGCCGGCCAGCTTGTCCAGCTCGGTGTAGCTGAAGGACTTCATGTGGTTCCTTTTCTTCCTTGTCACGCCCGGATCTCAAGGTGGATACCGGATGTCCCTTCCTCGCCACAGGTCGCAGCGAGGTAGCTCTACGTATAGCACGTGTGACGGTCCGTGGCCAACCATGCCGTGTCCAGCGGCTTCCGCGCGTCGTTTCGCGTGGCGGCGCATGAGGCCGCCCCGCTGGGTAGGACGGGCTACGCCCGCATGTGATCAGGAGGAGGACGGGGAATGGCCGACAGCAGCTTCAGCATCGACGTCGCGGCGATCCGGGACCGCGCCCGGCAGAAGATGGCGGACGGGCCGGTGACGGCCGGCTACGGAAGGAGCCCGGAGGAGGTCATCGGGGTCCTCAACGACGTCCTCGCCACCGAGATCGTGTGCTGGATGCGCTACGCGCAGCACGCGATCAGCGCGACCGGGATCGACCGGGCGCAGGTCGCCGCGGAGTTCCAGGAGCACGCCGAGGAGGAGCGCGACCACGCGATGCGCGCCGCGGAGCGCATCAGCCAGCTCGGCGGCGACCCCGACTTCGACCCGGAGACCCTCGCCCGGCGCTCCCACACCACTTACACGACCTTCAACGACGGCGACCTGCGCGGCATGCTGCAGGAGAACCTCGTCGCCGAGCGGATCGTCATCGAGTCCTACCAGGAGATCATCCGCTGGCTCGGGGACGGCGACGTCACGACGCGGCGCATCATGGAGCACATCCTCGCCGAGGAGGAGGAGCACGCCGACGACCTGATGGACCTGCTGGGCAACTGAGGGTTCACCCGGTGCACGCGGGTATGCGAGCCGCATGGACTTCGGATACTCGCTGCTCTGCGAGCAGACACCGCCCAAGCAGCTCATCAGCGACGGCGTGGAGGCCGAGGAGGCCGGCTTCGACTACGTCACCATCTCCGATCACTACTTCCCGTGGCTGGAGGACCAGGGGCACTCGGCCTACGCGTGGTCGGTGCTCGGCGCGCTGGCCCACGCCACCCACCGGGTGCCGCTGATCACGCTGGTGACGTGCCCGACGATGCGCTACCACCCCGCCGTGGTGGCGCAGAAGGCCGCGACGATGGGCGTGCTGTCGGACGGCCGGTTCATCCTCGGCCTCGGCGCGGGGGAGAACCTGAACGAGCACGTCGTCGGGCGGGACTGGCCGCCGGCGGACGTCCGGCACGCCATGTTCGGCGAGGCCGTCGACATCATCCGGCGGCTGTTCGGCGGCGGCTACGTCAACTACCGGGGCGAGCACTACCGGGTGGACTCGGCGAAGCTCTACGACCTGCCGGACCGGCCCGTCCCGATCGGGATGGCGGCGTTCGGCCCGCAGGCCGGGCGGCTCGCCGCCGAGCACGCGGACATCCTGATGTCCGACCAGCCCGTCGGCGACGTCGTCCGGCTCTTCGGCGAGCAGGGCGGCGCCGGCAAGCCCGTCTACGGCATGATCCCGGTCGCGTTCGGCGAGGACCGCGACGAGTGCGAGCGGCGCGCCCACCGGATCTGGCGCTTCTCGGCGCCGGCCTGGAAGGTGATGTCGGAGCTGCCCGGCCCGGTGAACTTCGAGGCGGCGACGAAGACGGTCCGGCCGGAGGACGTCGTGGCGTCGGTCCCGTGCGGTGACGACGTCGGCGACTACGTCCAGGCCGTCCAGCAGTGGGCCGACGCGGGCTTCACCCACATCTCGTTCTGCCAGTCCGGCGCGGACCGCCAGAAGGACTTCCGCACGTGGGCGGAGGCGGACCTGCTGCCCGTCCTCCGCGAGCGCTTCGGCTGACGCGCGGCGGCCGATCGCGCGTTTCCGCGGAGCCGGGTCGGGGGCGCTAACGGACGTTCATTACGCCGAGTTGCGGACGCCCTAAGAAAGAGGAGCAGAAGATCTCCGTCCGATCATTGACCGGCCGGGGAATTTTACTTATCTTCTGCATAGAACGCGTTCTACTTGGAGCCGCCGGTGCCCGCGCGAGGAAGCGCGACGGCGCCCGGCTCCCGGCCCCCGGTTCGGCGCCGCCACGCCCCTTGGCCAGGGCGGGGCGGACGCGCGAGGCGGCGGGCCTCCCACCCCGTATCTCCGGGTGCAGGCGCGACGCCCACCGTTCGAAATGAGGACTCCCTTGTCCCGCATCACGAAGCCGGCCGCGATCGCCTCGATCACGGCCGCGGCCGCCGTCGCCGTCGCCATGACCGCCACCCCCGCGCTGGCCTGGACGGCCGGCGACTTCACGGCCACCCTCAACGGGAACATGACCATCAACGCAGGGGTCTCCGCCACCTGCACCAGCTCGACCCTGTCCGGCACGATCGCCTCCGACGGCACGCTGTCGATCACCTCGGCCTCCGTGGGCGGCTGCGGCGTCACGGTCACGCCGCAGAACCTGCCCTGGAGCGGCAAGCTCGACGGCGGCGTCGCGACCATCAACGGGTTCGCGATGAGCGCCATCGGCTGCACCTACGGCGGCAACCTGTCCGGCACCTTCACCGGCTCCGACCTGCCGGTGACCGCCACGTTCGCGAACCAGACCGTCCGCAAGACCAGCGGCTGGCTCTGCCCCGACCCCGCGACCGTGTCGGCCAAGTACGACTTCGCCGCCTCCTGACCCGGTGGTGCGCGGCCGGCCCGACGTCACCGGCCGCGCACCTCACCGCACCGCACCGCCCCGCACTGCGGCCCCGGCGCCTCGCCGGGGCCGCAGTGCGGGGACGCGTCCGCCGTCAGTGCAGCTCGTAGGCGCGGATGACCTCCTGGGTCACCGCGCTTCCCCGCGCGTCCTCGGCGGTGACCCGGAGGGAGACCGCTCCCTTGCCGCGCAGCCGCGCGGAACCGTCCCGCACCGGGACGTCCGTCCACGTCGCACCGTCGTCGAAGGACGCCCGCAGTGACAGGCGCTTGAGGCGCGCGGTGGAGCCGTCCTGGTGGCGGACGGCCAGCCGCAGCGTTCTAGAACGTGTTCTGTTACGGACATCAAGAGAGGCGTCGTAGTCCACCTGGAGAAGCGGAAGGACGGTGACGTCCGAGGTGCGCGCGGAACGGAACGTCCAGGACGTCGCGGTACGCGTGGACAGCGCGGCCCATGGGGCGTTGTTGGCGAAGTCGTATTCCACGCGGTATTCGGCGTCGTCCGGCGTCGTCGTCAGCGTGCCGTTCGCGCGGTACGCAGTCTGGGCGACGAGTTCGCCGTTCCGGTATACGCGGAAATCGGTGGTGAACCCATTCGCGAATGAACTGGAATAGGCGTCGGAGAAGTTGCGCGCGGCGTCCACCATCCCCACGTGCAGGCCGATCTGGTCGCCGGCGCGGACGATCGGGTCCAGCGCGTTGACCCCGCCGGTGAGCGGGGCCCTGCCCCAGGAGTGCGCGTCGCGGTCGCGCGGCTCGTACGACGACCACTTCGTCTCGCCGAGCACGAGGTGCGGCGTTTCCGGGCCGGGGAAGGCGTTGTTGTACGGCTGCTCCGGTGTGATCGCCATCGCCGACCACTGGGTCTGCGGGTCGGCCGAGACGTACTCCGTGCGCGTCCTGGGCGTGCCCGTTACCGGGTTGCTGTAGGCGATCGCGAACTCTTCCCAGGGGCGCTTGCCGTAGCGCGCGAAGGTCATGGAGCCGCCGCCGTGGTAGGCGCCGTCGACGCGCGCGAGGTCCCGCGTGCGGACGACATGGCCGAGGTCCCGGGGAATCTGCCCGGTCTCCGGGAGAACCAGGTCGTACTGGTACGGGCTGTTCGCGACGCCCTTGGCTGTCACAGTGGCGTGCTTCTGGCGCAGCAGGGCCAGCCCCTCTTCTCGGGACAGCCGAACGGTCGGGACCCGCAACTGGACCCCGTAGCCGCCGGGGTCGTCGTTCACCCCGGGCACGTCGTTGTAGACGGCGACCATCCTGGCACCCGCCTTGGCGGCCCTGTTGGCCTGCTCGGCGACGGGCACGCCGTCCTTGCGCTCGACGAGGGCGAGGGCGCCGCGCAGACCGGCGCCGGAGGCGTCCCCGTCCGCGATCCGCATGCTGACCGTGCCGTCCAGGCGGGGGAACTGGTCGGAGGTGTCGCTGAAGTAGCCCGCGGGGTAGTACGAGGGGTGCAGGGAGCGGCCCCGCGCCCGCATGGTGACGTCCGGCGCCTCCAGCCGCCACCGCGTGTAGACCTCGAACGTGCCGGTGCGGACCTTCCGGGTCGGCTGCAGGAACACCCGCTGCTCCAGCGTCGCGCCGGCGTTCATGTAGACGCCCTCGTCCACCGCCGAGCCGTTCGCGGGGCCGCGGGTCCACATCAGGTGGCTGATCGCTCCGAGGTTCGGGGCGGTCGCGTGGTCGGGCGTCCGGACCGTCACCTCCTCGGCCTTGCGCGCGTCGAGGACGATCTCGGTGTCCCCGGTGATCTCGATCTCCGGGTCCCCGACGAGGCTGTAGTTGAGCGGCTTCCCGGTGCCGGTGGCGGGCGCCCACGACGGCATCGTCTTGACGACGCCCATCACGGAGTACGTCCCCGGCCGCAGCCGTATGCAGCTCGAGTCGTTCCAGCGCTCGTCGGTGCACGGGGCGTCGGCGGAACCGGGCAGCGGCCGGTGCGCGTTGCCGAGCGCCGCGTCCTTGACGTTCACGAAGCCGACGGTGCCGGGCCCCGGCCGCCCGTCCCGCGCGATGCTCCGCACCCGCACGGTGACCAGGTCCTCCGCCGGCGCCGCCGACGCCGCGGGGGCGGAGGCGCGGCGCTCGTGCAGCGCCGTCACGTTGTACCGCTCCGGATCGTCGGTGAGCCGGTCGTCCGGGACGACGTACAGGTCCCCGCCGCTGTGCCGGACCGAGAACGCGGGGGCGCGTCCCGGTGCGGGCGCCACCATCGCGGCGCCGCCCGCGACGCGCACCGCGTCGCCGGTGGGCAGCGTGACGTCATAGGCACCGGCGTCGGCGCGCAGCGCGGCCGGCGGCCCGGTCTCCGCCGCCGCGGGCGCCGCGAGCCCGAGGGCGCCGAGCGCCAGGGCCGCCGCGGTCTTCAGCCACATGGCCATCCCTCCCCAAGAAGTGGATCTTGATTGTCGGGCCGCCGCCCGGCGGCGATCCAGGGACGGCCGTGGCGGCTTCCGCCATGGCGGGAACCCGCCAAACGGCCAGGGAACCCCTACATTTAGGACGTGTCCGATTCGCCGCTGCTGGAGGGGCTCGGCGTGGCCGCCGCCGAGGAGTCGGCCTACCGCGCCCTGCTGCGGGAGGGACCGTCCACCCTCGCCGACGTCGCCGCGCGGCACGGCACGTCGGTCGCCGCCCTGCGCCGCCTCCTGCCCCGCCTGGAGGAGCTCGGCCTCGTGACCCGGCTCGCCGGACGCCCGCTGCGCCTGCTCGCCACCCCGCCGCACGTCGCGGTCGAGGCCCTCGTCGCGAGCCGCCAGGAGGAGATCGCGCGCAGCCGCGCCGCGATCGGCCCGCTGCTGGCCGAGGCCGCCCCGCACCCCGAGGAGCTCGTCGAGGTCGTCAGCGGGCGCACCGCCGTGGCGCGCCGCTACCTGCAGCTCCTGCGCGGCGCCCGGGAGGAGCTGCGCGTCCTCGTCCAGCCGCCGTTCGCCACGGATGCCGCGCTCTCCGGCGCCGAGCAGGAGCGCACGATGCGCCGCGGCATCCGGGTGCGCGGCATCTACGGCGCCGAGGCGCTCGACCAGCCGCACGCCCTGGAGGAGATCCGCCGCGCCGCCGCGTCCGGCGAGGAGGCCCGGCTCGGCGCCGTCCCCATCAAGCTCGCCATCGCCGACGGCCGCACCGCGATGCTCCCGCTGACCTCCGAGCACGCGAGCAGCGTCGACAGCTCCCTCGTCGTCCACCCCTCGGCCCTGCTGGACGCGCTCGTCTCCCTCTTCGAGGCCCTGTGGCGCACCGCCCTCCCGCTGCCCGGCGGCGACGCCCCGGACGACGCCGTCCTCACCCTCCTCGCCGCGGGCCTCACCGACGAGGCCATCGCGCGCCGCCTGTCCATCAGCACCCGCACCGTCCAGCGCCGCGTCCGCGAACTCTGCGACCGCCTCGGCGCCCGCACCCGCTTCCAGGCCGGCGCCCTCTCCACCCGCCACCTGGACGCCCACCCAGGCGCCGGCGATCCGTGAAAGTCACCGCTTGTGGCACAGCTCCCGACGCGCACCACCTGCGAAAGTGCATTACATGTTGAAACGGCAGGGTTCGCTCAACACGATCTCGGCCCCCGGGAGATCGGCCAACCTTGCCGAGAGAGTGGCTTCAGCGAGTCGTCGGGGGAGTGCCTCGTTGAATTTGAGGCCGTGTAGGGCCCTGGCGTCCGGTGACGGGAGGCACAGATGCGCACGCCCTTCACTGCATGCCTCCTTCCACCTGGCGGTGGTGACATCGGTGCGCAGCCTGATGTAGAAATCCTCGACACGCTGCTCCGGGTCGGTGACCTCGCTCAGCGTCGTTTTCAATGTCGCGTTCGTCCGGTGGCCCGCCCAGGTCCACCAGCGCACATCCTCTCCCGACCGTGTGATGACCGTCCCTCCGGGATGGACGGTCTCGATCGCCGAATCCCGGATCGCGGCGAGCAGATGCTCCGCGCGCCGCGTGAGGCGGACCGGTGGGGTGCTGTGGAGGAGCACGGCTCGGATGGCACGCGACAAGGCGTATGAGGCGCCATCCATGGCGGGAGCCATCCACCGTGCCTTGCCACCCGCGTCGGCGGGTTCGACGAAGCAGCGGCGGCGCCGCCAGTCGATCCAGGTGACGCGCCAGCTCCGTCCGGCCAGCAGGAGGAGGCGGGGCCCGTCGACGCGCTCGGTGAGCAGCGCGGGATCCGTGCGGCCGATCTCGTCGCGGCCGGCGAACACCGTGAACTCCGGCATTGCGGTGAACGCGCTGGTCAGTTCCATGAAGTGGCGGTGGCCGAACGTCTTTTCCGCTTCGGGGCCGATGAACAGCATGCCGCCGTCGGATTCGAGGAAGCCCTGCTCGGCCAGGTGCCGCACGATCGGGCTCACACCCTCACCCATCGGACCGAGCCAGTCACCCCACATCTGCGAGCCGACCTGGTGCTCCTGAAGGCAGAGGGCGAGTACTTGCTGAGCAAGGATGTGCCGTGGCTCCGGCGGGGGAACGACAGGCTCCACCCAACCGTGGCTCCACAGGAGGAGCACACCGGCTGCCTGCAGGAATCCAGGTTCGTTGAGGGCAAGGAAAAGGCAGTTGCGCACCGTACCCGCGCGCCGCCCGGCTCTGCCGTACCGCTGGAGGAATGAGGCGACCGAGCGAGGCGCGTTGATCTGTATGACTCGGTCGAGGTCGCCGACGTCTATGCCCAGTTCCAGGGTGCTCGTCGACACGATCACGCAGTCGCGGGACTCGGCGAATGCGTGTTCGGCGCGCCGCCGCTCGTCCCTGGAGAGGGACGCGTGCGAGAGGAAGGTGGTGACACCGCGAGCGCGAAGCTCGGCGCCGAGCTCCTCGACCAGCCGTTTGGAATCGCAGAAGACAAGGCGTTTCTCACCGGGATGCAGGGCGGCGATGACCTTGGCGGCGTTGGAGACGGAACCGACGTGGTCGAGTTGGACGTCGCCGGGAGGTGCGGCCGGTGGTGGGGTCGTCAGAACGGGGTACGCCGTGGACACGCCCGGGATGTCGACTCCCGGGGCGATGACCCGGCCGGAGGCCGCGGAGGAGCCTTGGAACCAGCGCAGCAGGGCTTCGGGGTTGCCCACCGTGGCCGAGAGCCCGACGCGCTGGAACGGACGTTCGGTGAGGCGTCCCAGCCGCTCCAGGATGGCCAGCAGGTGCCAGCCGCGGTCGTCGCCGGCGAACGCATGCACCTCGTCCACCACGACGGCCCGCAACCCCGAAAACCACCGGCGGTGATCGACCTTCGCGCTCACCAGCATCGATTCGAGCGACTCCGGAGTGGTGAGCAGCAGTTCGGGCGGTTCGCGCAGCAGGCGGGCCCGTGCTCCGCTCGTGACGTCGCCGTGCCATACGGCGGCTCGCATCCCGAGCCAGCCCGTGTAGGTCTCCAACCGCGGCCGGAGATTGTTGAGGAGGGCTTTGAGGGGCGCCAGATACAGCAGCGACGGCGCGCCCCAGGACTCAGCGGCCATGCGGGTGAGCAGCGGGAAAAGGGACGCCTCCGTCTTGCCGCCTGCGGTCGGGGCGAGAAGGAGTGCGTCCTCACCGGCAAGGAGCGGCCCGACCGCCTCACGCTGAAGCGGGCGTAGTGTCGCCCACCCGAGGCTGTTGGCGATGTGGTGCGCGAGCGAGGGGTGAAGGGCACCGAGGCTCATGGCAGGTCGAGTTCGACTTCGTCGGCGTCCGCGGCGCGTTGTCGCCATGCGTTGCGTTCCACATCCGACAGCTCCGCGGAGGACAGCGTGAGCGAGTAGTGGCTGCGGGGGTCGAAATCTTCGAACTGATCCACCCGGTCGAGGACCTGCTCGACGAGCTTCCGCAGGAAGATACGTGGCGCGATGCCGGCCTGCCCGCCCAGCTCCCCCGTCACGGCCTTCGCCAGATCGCCGATGTAGGCGTCGTCGGCCACCGACGCGACGCGCGGGCTCGCGTCCATCGCGTAAAGATCACGGATGCGCGTGCCGAGCAGGACGAGCTTGTCCAGGTCGAATCCCGCGAGCCGGATCTGCACCGCACGCGGATTGTCGAAGCGCGGGTCTCCGAAGTCGGTGGCGAGCCGCTGGGCGAGGGGCGGGAGCCGCTGGACGCCCTGATGGCCGTCGTAGAACGCCGGAGTGCCGGTGATCATGAGGTAGAGCCCGGGGAAGCGGCCGCCGTCCATCTCGTCGAGCAGCTGCCGGAGCGCGTTGAGGCCCTTCTCGCGGACGTCGCTGCGTACCCGCTGTAGCGTCTCGATCTCGTCGAGCACGAGGAGAAGTCCGGGATGACCGGAGTCGCGCAGGACGGTCAGCAGCCCTTGCAGGAACCCGAGTGCGCCGAAATGATCGAGATCGCCCTTGACGCCGGCGGCCCGTTTGGCCGCGGCGGCGACGTTGGGCTGTCCGCCGATCCAAGCGATCAGCCCTTCGGCGGTACCGGTATCTCCTGCGAGCGTGGCCCTCCGGTAGGCGCGCAGTGCCGCCGCGAAGGCAGGTGTAGTGCGGGCAACGGACGCGAGCCGCCGTTCGAGGAGTTCGTCCACGCCTTTCTGGAGTTCGACGGCCTCAGGCATCCCGTCCGGGTCGGAGGCCACAGCGCCCCCTGCGAGGACGTCCTCCTCAAGTGCGTAGAACCAGCCGTCGATGACGTCGCGCAGGGCACTGGGGCGGTGTGAGGACGTGGCGAGCCGTTCCACCAGCCGCCGGTACACGGTCTCCAGTCGGTGCAGGGGCGTCTCGGTCTCCGACACCTGGATCTCGGCGACGGCGAACCCGCGCCGTTTGGCGCGTTCGGCGAGCCACCGGGCGAAGAACGTCTTCCCGGACCCGTACTCGCCGCGTACCGCCTTGAAGACCGACCCTGTAGCGGCGACGGAGGCGAGTTCCTCGTCGAGCGCGTTCTCGAACCGCTCCAGCCCGACGGCGAACAGGTCCAGCCCCGAGTGCGGGACCGTACCGCGCCGCAAGGCGGCGATCACCTCACGGCGCCGCGCCGTGCTCACCCCGGCGACGGCCATCAATCCTCCAGGAACTGCAGGGACAGCAGCCGGACGTCCAGTTCCACCATGCGTCCCCCGTCGGTCTCGCCGATCACCGGGTAGCCGTCGACGTTGAGGAGGCGCCCGACCGCGGACAGGTAGCCGGCCATCCGGAACGCCGGTTGCCCGACGAGCGCGGCGGCCGCACCCGTCGGCAGCTTGCCGCCGGCCTCGGCGAGCCCGTCGATGAGGGCGGCGACCTCCTCGTCCGGCGGTGCCTTCCGGACGAACTGGCGCTGCGCGGCGAACAGCGCGGAAGCGACGACCTGTGCACCGAGACCGGCCGCGGCCGCGGCAGCCTCTGTGACGCTGAACAACGCGCCCTCGTCCTGGTCGGGCCTCCTGCTCGCGCGAGCCGTGGCCGCGGGCGGAGGCGCGGGTGCGGGCAGGGGGTTCCACCAGGCCGGCTCGTGCAGCGAAGCCGTCTCGTACTCGAACCAGCCCTTCGGGGCGGACACGCCCGAGGGGACGAACACCAGCACCGGGATCACCATCTCGGCCGGGGACGCGCCGCCATGGTAACCGGCGCGCCGGGCGAGATAGCGGATCCGCTCGTCCCACGGCACGGTCACCTCGCCCCCGGTCGTGAGCACCCTCCGCCCGCGGATCGCGATCTCGCCGTCTCCCGGCGGGCCGGTGCGGTGACGAGCGGACTCGGCGGTCACGGGTCGGACACCGTCACCGTGCTCCAGCACGTGGCCGTGGTCGGAGATGAGCACGATCGGCCGCCGCGCCGCCGCGGCCTCCGCGAGCAACTGGGGAAGGTAGTCGATCTGGTCAACGCGCCAGGCCCCCGCGTTCACCCGGAAATTGTCGGAAAGGGCCTCGTCGATGCTGTTCAGGACGACTCCGACGACGGTTCCGCTCCGTCCGATGGCTGCTCGTACGTCGTCCGACAACTGGGCGCCCGGCCCGGTGCCCAGACCGGCCTTGTGGAACAGTTCGGCGCCCCTGCCGCGCCACAGCGCTGTGAAGCCGCGCCGCTCCCGGGACTGCCCGCCGGACGTGAGGTCGCCGCACAGCAGGCTGGCTCGCGAGAACACGGTCGTGGACGGGATGGCGGCCAGGGCCCCTTCGCGGCCATCGGGTTCCCGCCCGACCTCGCGCCATGTGCGGGTCGCGTTGATCTCCTCGGCGAGTGCGGACGCGTTCGCGGCGCTCATGCCGTCGATCACGATGATCAGAGGCGCGGCACGGTCGGCGACCGGACGCGCGATCTCGCTCAGGAGGGTTTCGGCGAGCAGGAGGCGATCGGGGTCGGCGGACGCGGCGCTCCAGGCGGCCAGCCGTTCCGCGAAGGCCCGGTCCAGTTCCGCCCTGCGGTGCCGGACCGCGCGGAACACCTCGGCATAGGCGGCCTCGGCTCGCGGGACACGTGCGGTGCCGGCGTTGAACAGCACCGCCGCGGCCCGGTCCACCCATCCCCACGAGCGGACCTGCCGGGCGACCCCCTCGGCGACCGTGGTCGGCGGGACCTCGGGGCTCGCGAGCCAGCGGACGAGCCGGACGGCGCAGTGGGCCGCCTCCACCTCCGCGGCCCGGCCGCCGGGCCGGCGGTGCTCGCTCAGCACCTCCAGGGCGGACTCGACCTCGGCGAGGTCGGTGTGGCGCGGTGCCGGAAGGACGGACGCGATCGTGTCGGCGAGCGTGAGGAGCCGCGCGTCCAGGCCCGCGTCCAGGACCTTGCTCGTGCCGGCCAGGTCACCCGCGCGCAACTCGGCGAGGATCTGCTCGGCGCGCGAGCACGCCAGGCCGGCCTCGGTGGCGTGGCCGGTGTCGTTCCACCGCAGCACGAGCGATTCGGCGGCCTCGGCGAATGCCCGCAAGGAGGATTCGTCCGGTGCCGTCCCCCCGAAGAAGCGCTCCTCGGCCCGGATGCGCGCCTCCTCGACGCTCTTCCCGCGCCGTGCCGCGTACAGCTCCGACGCCGCGATGCCGAAGGGGACGGAGTCCCGTACCTGGCCGCCCGACAGGAGCCGGAACACCACCCGGGCGACCGGACCGATCGACGTTTCGAGCCAGCTCGCCAGCCCGCCGCGCTCCTCGGCGGTCAGCTCCGCGAACCTGCCGACCCGGAGATCGTCGCGACTCCACTCCAGCAGCGCCGACGCGTCGAGCCGCTCGTCCTCGCCCTTGCCGAAGCGGGCCGCGGCCAGCCGCCGCAGGACCGTTTCCAGTTGGAGGACCGGCGTGTTGACATGCTTCCATCCGGATCCCGGCTGCGCGTCGATCAGCGCTTCGGCGACCCAGCGATAGCCCTGGGAGCTGAGCCGCGGGTCGAGACGCCGCGCGCCGAACGCCTCGGCCACCAGGTCCCATCGGTTGATCGTGCGGACTTCGTTGCCGAGCGCCTGCGCCAGCACGGAGTCGCCGAGTTCCTCCTCCGTCCACGGAGTGAGGACGACCAGGTACGCGTCCTCGTCCCGAGGTTCTTCCAGCGCCTCAAGGACGGACAGGACGGTCGGGCAGACCCGGACGATCGCCGTGACCCTCGTGTCACCGTCGATCGCCACGGTCAAGGTCCGGGACGGGTGCCGCCATTCGGGTGCGGCACGCAGCAGCAGCACGCGCTCAAGCCCGGTGGACGGCCCGAACTTGTCACGGTGCGCGGCGGCTTTGCGAAGCGCGTGCCGGAACGCGCCCTCTACGACGTTCGGGTTCGCCTCGGGCACGGTGCCGCGCACGACGGTCTGCTCGGTCATGCGTCCACGATCCGCCACGTGATCTCGTAGATGGCGCCGGGGTTCGCGGCGGCGTCCACGCACATCTCCTCGGCGACGTGCGCGACCTTGCTCGCGGGCACGCGCATGGTCTTCGCCCCGGCCGGTGGAGGTGGTGGAGGCGGAGGCGGAGGCGGACCCGGGTCAGGGTCGTCGACGATGAGGTCGACGGCGAGGCTCTCGATCTCGCGGAGCCGGTCCTTGAGGGGGACGGTGTACTCGTCGTGCCGGGCCGCGTTCCGGAGGCGCTCCAGCAGCGCGGCCGCGCGCTCCTGCTTCGGCCCGGTTCTCGCCGCCAGGGCGGGGAGCTGGTCGAGGATGCGCCACTGGAGCCCGGGAAGTGTGCCGACGAGGTCTCGCGCGCTCGTCAGGACGGCGCGGTAGACCTCGCCATCCGCGCTGAGGTCGGCCGCGGCGAGCTTCTTGAGCAGCTTCGTCGGATCGGACTCCGCCGCGAGCTGGTCGAGCAGCCGGGTGGTCGCCTTCGTCGTCGCGAATCGGGGTGAGTCGTCGTCCAGCCCGAGCGTGTCACGATGGCCGGTGACGATCGTGACGAGGGTCTCACAGTCGTTCAGCAGGTCGCCGGCCTGCCTGCGAACGGCCTGCGCGATGGACTGGACCGCCCGCGCCGTGTTCACCGGCTGCCGCGCCACATTGAAGATCGCGTCGGCCCGTTCCCCGGCCCGCCGGAACTCCTCCTCGCTCGGCAGTTCCTGGCGCCGCAGCACCATGTCGGACTGGATCTCGCCGGGTTCCTGCGGGGGGATCTGCTGGTCGCCCCGGAACCAGGAGCGATTGTCCTGGAGCGCGTAGCAGGCGATGATCAGGTCGACGATGAGCGGCGGAAGGCCGGGTTGCTCGTCCAGGATCCAGCCGCGCACGTCCCGGACCCGGACCTCGTGCACGGGACGGCCGCTCTGCGCGGCCTTCCGCCCCAGCAGCATCTTCCAGTCGTCGCGCAGGACGAAGACCTCGCTGACCGTGGCGATCTGCGCCGGGTGGGCGATGCGCTTGAGCACGGGCACGTCGGTCCGCGGGACCTCCAGCCGCCCGACGCGGTTCTGCACCGCCTCCTCCACGGTCCGCAGCACGGTCGTGATCTCGCTTCGGCGGATCACCTGCCGACGTCCGGTGGGGTCGAAGTCGGGGTGCTTCGGGTAGGCGTGGTCGAGAAGCTGGCCGCAGATGCGCTGGAGGGCGTCCCCGAAGGCGACGCCGGCCGGGGTCCGCAGCTCGAGGCGGGAGTCGAGGGCGATGACGGGGTCTTCGGAGCGGGCGCCGAGGTCGGCCTCTTCAGGGCTGGCGAGGCCGTAGGCGCGCCTGAGCGCGGCCAGGAGCTTGTCGCGCAGAGCGGCCTGCCGGTTCCGCAACTGGGTCCGGGCGTGTTCGCGGTCGTTCGCGGTGAGCGTGGCGGTCAGCTCGTCCAGCCGGTCGGTGCGTTCCAGCAGGTAGTTGATGCGAATCAGGTCGCCCAGTTCCATCAGCCGCGCACGCGAGAGGAAGGACGGCACCCACGCCAGCGTCAGCGGCGGATCGGGCTTCTCCTGGAGCTCCCGCAGGCGCCGCCGGTCCTCGGCGGGCCCCTTGTCGCCCTCGTCGAACGGGTAGTCGACGATGACGCGCAGTGCGTCGGGCATCTCCGGCTCGAACTGTGGGTCGGGAAGGCGTTCGCGGTCCCGGACGTTGCCGAAGACCAGTTCGACGATCCGTTCCGTGCCCTTCCAGATGATCGGCCGGGTGGTGACGAACTCGCCCTTGTCCTGCGCCTCGAACTCCTTCCAGAGCATCGCCTTGACGAGCCGCCGCTTCGCCGCGTCGTCGTCGACGTTGGCGACCTGCCGCAGGATGCCCGCCGTGTCCACCCGGATCAGCGAAACCTCGACCATCGGGTCGTCGCCGCCCGAGACCTGGAATTCGCCGAACTCCCCGGCCAGGTCCCGCAGCGTCTTCGCGACCATGACCCGGTCCTGGCCGGGGAGCATCGTCACGATCGAGCCGTGGTTGAGCGCGGCGAGCCGTCCCGCCGTGAGGGCGCGCAGCGCGGGCACGTTCGGCACCAGCGCGGCGAGGAGCAGCGTCTTGACCACCAGGTCGTCCGCCCGGAACGCGTGCCGGGACGGCAGCTTCGCGACCTGTTCCGGAGTCAGGCCGTGCTTGTCGAGCAAGTAGGGGAGCAGGCGGCCGGTGTAGAAGTTCTTGGCCTGCTCGAACTCGCCGCGCAGCTTGTCGGTGAAGGGCCGGTCGGCGCCGCGCGCGAGGACGTCGTAGATGGCGCCCATCGGCATGAGCTGGCCGACGGGGAGGACGTCCCGGTAGTCGACGAGAAGCTGCTGCATCAGCTTCAACGCGGTGCGCTGTCGCTGTAGTGCCGACGAGATGTCGACCATCGCGTGCAGGAACGCCGGGCTGAACGGGTAGGTGGCGCGGAACGCCTCCGCGTCGGAGGCGCCGCCCTGGGCGTCCAGCAGCGCGTCCCATACGTCCGACCGGGCGTTGGTGACCCGCTCGAAGGCCGTGTCGAGGGTCTTCTCGGCCTCGACGCTCTTCGGCCGGAGCAGCCGCGCCTTCACCACGGCGGGCAGGTTCCGGTCCTCCAGCTTGATCGTGTCGAACCGGCCGTCCCAGTACTTGAGCGTGTCGAACAGGCTGGCGGTGGTGGCGCCGGCGACGTCCCTGCCGACCAGGTCCCGCAGGTCCCGCTGCCGTGGGACGAAACTGACGATCGGCGCGGGTCGGTCATGTTCGGCCGACTCCACCAGCTTGGAAACCTTCTGCGCCTCGGTCTGCACGCGGCTGATGTCGCCGATGTAACCGGACAGCCACAGCACCAGCTCGTCCAGCAGCAGGACGATGGCGTCGTAGCCGAGGACGTTCTTGGCATGCCGACTGATCTCGGAGAGACCGCGGTCGAGTTCGATGAAGGAGTCGGTTCCGCTGACCGCCTGCGCGTATCGCTTGAAGTGCGTGCGGAGGAGGTCGCCGACGAGGCGCCTGCGCTCGGGGTCACCGGGTGGCGCGGCGAGGGCGGAGTCGAGCGTGGCGCTCGTCCAGCCGACCGCGTCCCACTCCTGTTCCTCTTCGGTACCGGCGGACATCCCGGCGATGAACGCGTCGTCGCCGAGGGTCTGCCGCAGTTCCCGGGCGTCGGCGAGGATGCCTTCGTCCCGGTAGACGGCGGGCAGCGGCGCGTCGGGACGCGCTTCCTGCACGTGCCGGACATATCCGCCGAGAACCGCAGACTCCAGCGATACGGCCTCGATCATGTGGAAGGGGACAAGGAGGAACTTGCGTCCCTTCAGCCAGTCGCGGTGCTCACTGACGACGTCCTTGAGCCCCTTTTTCTGGAGCGCCTCGGACTCACCGCGCAGGATGGCGTGAAGCACCGCCATGAAGTGGCTCTTACCGGAGCCGAACGATCCGTCCAGGTACACGGCCCTGGACTGCCGTCCCTCCACCGTCGACTGGATGATCCCGAGTGCCTCGTCGAAGCACCCCTTCAGCTGGTCGGTGACCACATAGTCCCGGACGGTCGAGTCGGCCTCGACGCCCTTGGACAGCATCAGGACGAAGTCCCCTGCGAGGACCCGCTCGGGAATGTCGATCAGGTCACGTAGCAGCTGAACCGCCATCGCCCTCCACCACGCTCCGTTCCACGATGCTCTGGGTGCGCACCACCCGTTGTAGCAGTGGCTAAGGGTATAAGAGCCCGGAAGGCCCTGGTGCTGGTGCGATGCGGAGGCTCTCAACCAAACCGTGAGGTTGACTTCACCTCCTTCTCGCTTGCCATGTCACCACGTAGAGTTAACATGCGACTGTGCGGGTTTTCCGCACACATCGGGCTGTAACCCGATGAAAGTGGAGGGATGGTGACCGATGCTGCTGAGTTTCCGCGCGGCGAACCATCGATCGCTCCGAGACGAGCAGCAGTTGCTGCTCACCCCCGTCTACTCGGCCGATCATTCCGAGGACGAGCCCTGGGCGGCCCTGCCGGTGGCGGGGATCTTCGGCGCGAACGCGTCCGGCAAGTCCAACGTGCTCGACGCGCTGCAGTACATGGCCTACCTGGTGCGCTGGTCGTTCAGGGAGCATGAGCCGGGCGCCGGCATCAAGCGCCATCCGTTCGCACTGGACGAAGCGATGCTGTCCGAGCCGTCCAGCTTCGCCGTTGATGTTCAGATTGATGGAGTACGTCACACCTACGGTTTCTCCCTGGATGATGAACGCATCGTCGAAGAGTGGATGTACAGCTATCCACGGAAGAAGCCGCGGACCATATTCCATCGGCGAGGCGAAGATTTCTCATACGGTGAGCATTCGGCAAAGGGGCTGCGCCAGGCCGCGGAGTTGACGGAACCCAACGTGCTTTTTCTTTCACTGGCGGCACGCTCCAAACAGGAAGACGTGCAGCGGGTATACGCCTGGTTCCAACGCATCGCATGGCGAACTAACAGTAGAGAATTCGGTTTTGCGTCGATGACGTCACCCGCTGGTGACGTCGAGCGCCTTACTGATCTGCTGCGTGCGGCGGACACGGGCATCGTCGGCGCTGCGATGGTCGCTGAAAGCGATGCCGAGTATGAGGCGCGGGTAAAGAGAGTATGGCGAGGTGAGGGTGATCCTCCGGCCCGCAGGAAACGTCCCCACTTTCAGCATCGGGGGATGGACGGGAAGGCCACCTTTGCGCTGTCGGAGCAGTCGACCGGTACACAGTTCCTGTTCCGGCTGGGGCGCGCCGCGTTCAGGGCCCTTGATCTCGGGTCCCCGTTCGTGGTGGATGAATTGGACTCCAGCCTGCACCCCTTCCTGGCCGCGCAGGTCATCAAGCTCTTCCGGGATCCGCAAATCAACACGCGCGGAGCGCAATTGATCTTCACCAGTCATGATGTATCGCTTCTGGGCAGGATACAGGGTGAGGAGGTTCTTCTCCGTGATCATATCTGGTTCACAGAGAAGGACGAATGCGGAGCCACGGAGCTCTTCCCCATCTCGGATTTCAAGCCTCGGAGCGAAGAGAACCGTGAACGTCGCTATCTCGCGGGCCGTTACGGAGCCGTGCCTCTGATCGATGACGAGTTGTTCGCTGCGGCGCTGGCCGCTCGAGAGGACATCGGCGATGGCTCAGCAGAGTCGTAAGCGTGCCGGGCGTCCGCCGCGAGCGTTCAGTACGCAGACCGACCTGCGCCGCCGTGCGGGAGGATCGCGGCGCGAGCGCCGTAGCCTCCTGATCCTGTGCGAGGGTAAGACTGAGAAGCATTACTTCACGGGCATGCGTACCCGCACAGGTCCGCAACTGGATGTTGATGCGCCGGATTGCGACCATGTGGCGATAGTTCGGGAGGCGAAACGACGCCGCGCGGATGATTATGACGAGATATGGTGCGTGCTCGACACGGAGCTGGATGACCGCCTTGTCGGCGACATACTCGACGAGGCTCGGGGGACGGACGTGAGGATCGCGCCCTCGTCCCCGTCGTTCGAGCTCTGGCTCATCCTGCACCTGAAGGACCACAGAGGGCCGTTCCAGTTCGCGCGGGAGGCAGAGCGGACACTCAAGGAACTTCGGCCGGGCTGGTCGAAATCCGCCACCCGGTTCGAGGACTTCAAGGAGGGTCTCGAACCTGCCTGCGCACGGGCGCGGAAGCTGCATGAAGGCGACGGCCCGCCGCCCAATCCATCGAGCGCCGTCTGGCGTCTCGTCAAGGCGATTCGCGGTGACGCCGACCGATAGCGGTCACGGGGGTAGCAGATAAACGAGGCGCTCGACCTCGCGGTGGATTCCCGCGCTGCCTGACTCCCCACCTTTCGGGGCCGAGGACGAGGCGAAGCCTTCGGCCGGCAGGCGGCCGAAGGCTCCCGGGCCGAACGGGGGATGTCAGGCCAGATCGTGCTCGCTGTCCTTGACCGACCGAGCGAAGGCGGACCACGCGGCAACGCTGAAGGTCAGCTTCGGCCCATCCGGATCCTTGGAGTCACGGACGCTGATCACGGGGGCGAGGCACGCGACCTCTATGCAGTTTCCCCCCTGGTGGTCGCTGTAGCTGCTCTTACGCCACCGGACGGTCTGCCAGTTGTTCATAGTCTCTCCATCGCTGCCTTTACCGCGGCTCGCGACTCTGGGATAGAGAGCGCGTAGCCTCTGAGTGAGTCCCAGCGTACGACGAAGTCTGCAACTTGGTCAGGTTTCTGGATCAATGTTCCAACCCCAGCAGACTCGGTGTAAGCCGCGCTGCTCCCGTCAGGGAACCCCAAGATCGTGAATTCGCCGCCGAGTCCCGCGTGGTAACCGCAGTGGAACGGCATGACTTCTAGCACCGTTCCCGGTCGCTCTGACGTCGCGAGGAGCGCTTCGAGTTGCCCGCGCATGATCTCTGGGGACCCAATCACGCGGTGCAAGATCGCTTCATCGATCGTGAGCCATACCAGCGGAGGGTTGTCCCGCGTCAGGATTGTCTGGCGAGCCATTCGCTTTGCGACCAGTTCTGTTACTCGGTCGCCCATCATCCGGCCCATGACGGCACGCGCGTACTCTTCGGTCTGGAAGAGGCCGTTGATGAGCGACCCGGAAAAGGCGCGAAGGGAGCTCGCATTCATCTCCTGCTCGGCGTACTCGTTGAATCCAGGAGGCAGGGTGGTCTTGAGTTCAACGTCGTTGACAAGCTTCCACAAGCGGTGGAAGTGGCCGCCCGTCTTGAAGTACGTGTCGAGATCGAGGGCACTCTGCTCGGATACCTTGCGCCCGCTCTCCATGGTGCTGATCCATTGCGGAGTGCAGCCGAGTGCGTCAGCGAGCTGTTTGCCTGTCAGGCCAGCATCCTCGCGCTTACGGCGAAGTTCGCTGCCGAAAAAGGTGCGAGCTTGATTCTCACTCATTGGGGCCTCCGGGGGAGTACACCAGGGGGAGTGGTGTAGGTGATCTTGGCTCGGCTTGACTGCCAGTGTGGAACGGTCACTAGCTCTCTTTTACTCGGACTGTGAGGCTGGTCGCAAGCTTTTCGCCGCAACCAGAGACAACGAGGTCCCCTACATGGCAAAGAGGCTGGTATTGAGTAATCCCATGACCTTGCGGCAAATGCCGTCTATGTCCGATTGGCAATGTGAGCGGTTGGACAGCGACAGGTTCATCGCGCGCCGCCTCGCCAAGCTGACCGACTACCAGCTCCTTAACGGGTGTCTGGACGAGGTACAGGCGGTCAACTCGGACGAACTGTGGTTGCTCTGCGACGCCCAGACACGACTGTCCGAGCGGATCGCACTCGCCGAGTCCTTGAGGAGGTGCGGTGAACGTTCCTGAGCACGAGTCCCCGGCCGTCGAGTCGTACGTGCGGCTCAAGGCATTGGGTATGCACCTGATGGCGCACAGCTTCACAGTTCAGTACGTGGCCGGCGGGCTGGTCGTCCGCAACCTGACCTCGACTGCGCGGAGCGTCTGCGGAGCGAGGGGAGTCTCAGGCGACACGATTACATGTCGACCACACGAAAGGGACGAGGGGCGCTACTGGTTCTTCACGTCCTGGCAGCAGCCCATCGCCGAGAGCGAGCGCATCACCGACGCCCTAGTCATGATCAAGAGCTACTTGGGCGCCCCAGGATGAAGGCCGCAAGCAACGGAGCATGGCAGCTTGACCCGGCCGCCTACCTTGCCGAACTGAGACGAGAGTTTCCTACGTTCGGCATCATCGCCGACCCTGCTCGTCCCCTATGGATGGCGGTCAAAGGCGACGACATGTTCATCTGGGCCACTGACGGCTTCGTCCTCCGCCAGAGGCTTCTTGAGGTAGCGGACCGATGAGCCCGGTCGATCGCCTACTCGTCCGCCTTCTTCTTGCGAGTGCCCCGCCCTCGGGTCTTCTTCGGAGGCCGCCACTTGGCCAACTCCTCCCGAGACAACCCGGGATACTTCTCCACCTGCTCCTGAAGGTAGCCCTCGTAGGCGACGGCCGGGCTCAATCCGGTCTCCGGATCCACCTCGCTGTGCCACTGCTTAACCCAGGGCAGGACTTCGTCCAGCCCAGCAAGCAAGGGCATGAGCCGCTCAAGCTCCCATCCGTCCCGCGTCGTCCGCTCCTCAATGAGCGTCACGAGCGCATGGGCCTGCTGAGCGTGATCCCAACCAGCCCACCCGAGCAACAGCGTGTCGTCCCCGTCCGGGCTCGCACCGGGATAGGAGATGAACCGCTCCTTGGGCACATCCAACTTCCCGCGATTTCGCCAGTACGAGTGTTTGATGAAGTCGGCACCCGTGTACTTCGGCGGCACCTTAATATCGAGCCGCTCCCCGGTTTCATCCTCCAGCCGCTGCAACCGCCAGGTCTCTTCCCACTGTGCGCGCTTGCGCAGCCCAGAGTCCTTGTAGCGGTATGCCGGGATGAACGGCACATGCTCAGCGTCCAGGATGTCCTTGAGCACGTCGATCAGCTCGACATCCTCACCCGCGTACAGCCGAGCCACTGACACGAAGTCGGCATCATCCTGGAGTAGGTCGGCCAGCCGACCGACCGTCATCATCCTGGGCCGCGCTTGGCCGATTTCATCGGCCGAGAACCACAACTCGCGCGTCTCGCACCGATCCAGCAACCAGTTCCGAAGAGCGTCCTTCTCCATTTTCTCCCAAGGCTCGGACACCCAACGCCGCTTGTACTCCGGCCGCTCGATCAGCCCGATGGTCTGAGGCCGCTTCTCGATGACCTCGATTCGCTTCTCGACCACCCGCCTATAATCCTCTGGCCAGTGCTGAGGAACTTCCGTGACTGGCGTAGACCCATGTCGCTCAAACCACTGTGTGTCGACTTCACCGGCCGCCATCCTTCGCGCCAGCACGATCTCGAATGCCCGTTCGCCAAGATCGATCTCGTACGGAAGATGCGGTGCCGAAACCAGCTTCGACGCCTCTTTCTGGTCCAACAACCCGTAGAGCTGGTACACCTCCCAGTCCAATTCCTCTTGAAGTGCTAGCATGCGGCCGCGATCGCGAGTCCATTGCTTGTAGGCCCTCTCGAGAGCTGCCCCAGTTGGCTTTTCTCGTGCGCACAAGGCCGAAGGTGTCGACCTTGCCAAGCTTTGTGCTAGGTGGTCTAGTCGTTTGCCGAGGTCCAAGGGAAGCTCATGGGGAAGTGGGAGGTTTTGGAGCTTTGTGCCGGTGAACTCGTAACGGTCTATCCACGCTTCCGGCGTCCATCGATTTCCGCCACCGCTTGAATTGTCTGTGCCGCCTTTTGCCTGGCTGACCATTTTGAGCCAGAAGCAAGCGGTTGAGCTGTTCAATAGGCCTAGTAGTTCGAGATGACCTTCCTCGGTGGCTCCCTCGGCAAGAGTAACTACTGGCGCAGACCTATTGAAGACATTTCCTCCTCGGTCTAGCGCGAAATGATTGTGAGTGGCAACGAAAGCGAAGGTGATAGACATTGGTATTTGATAGCGCTCCGGGATCCACCTGTACCAAGTCCACCAATCCTCACCAGCTTGGAATCTTGTTACTCCGCCGAAGCCAATAGTAGCCCCAAGAGTAGTTCGCACCGTCCATAGATGTCTGCCCCATGAGCTCTGCATATCAAGGGTAATGGCACGGTGTTCTGTGTCATACGGGGTAAGTGCGCGTGCGTCGCAGTGTTCGTTCCAATCACGAACAACTTCACCGATTACGAGTGGGCGCTCTAGATGGGATGGGAGTGAGTGGCGAGCAAACCAGGAGGAAGAAAGAATGAACGCTTCGTCCTGGCCTGGGAAGCTGGCGGGTCCGATAGCGCGCGCGAGTTTGCTTTCGAGTTTATCTGTGGATTGTTCGAGTTTTTGGATTAGTTCTGCTGCCCCGCCGCCGCTCATGCTCCACGGGTGTTGTCTGAGAGCTTCTGGAGAGAGGTCGACGGCGCTCACCCAATCGCTACTTGTGTTTGGCTCATTAATCTGCTTGACGATGGCTTGCCATACACGTCCGTCAGCCGGATTGTTGGGCTGTGTCGACTCGCCGCGAATCCCGAGGACAGCTCGGATTGATTCGTTGCGCGGAAAGGTGCGACGTCCGACAAGGATGATTGTTGGAGTGCCGTGTCCCGGAATGTAGGCGCCCGACGTGTCGATGACATGGGTGAGTCTAATGGTTGGGAAAAATTCCTCGATAAGCTTCTTGCCAAATTCTCGCTTCATAAATGAATTGGCGGTAATCTGTCCAATGTGTCCTGCGCCTCGATGGTCTCGGCTGGCTCGGATGGCTAGCTGGAAAAAGCGTTCTGCAAATGGAACGGAGAGTGCATATTTTCCTGAGCAGCTCTTGTAGACGCGGTAATTCTCATTCTCTGTCTTGTCCTTGACGGTGATGTAGGGCGGGTTGCCGACAACAACGTGGTAGCTGCCGACGCCCAGCAGGTCGACCGTCTTGGCGTAGTCGCCGATGTCCTCCGTCGCGTACGTGAAGACGGGCTCAGGCTCGGCAAGCTCGCCGTTCTCGTCGAACTCCCAGCGGCCCTGGTCCAACTCCGGTCCGCCTCGGCCGTGGATGAGGGAGTCTCCTACGGCGATGTTGAGTGCGAAGTCCGGAGCGTCCTTCAACCGCTTGACCTCGCCGGCCTGCATGGCGGCGATGAGCATGCGGAAGCGTGCGATGGCGACCGCGAACGGGTTCTTGTCGACGCCGTGCACCGAGTACAGGGCGCGCTGGACGATGTCCCACTTGTCGTCGTAGGGGCGGGCGGCCTGGAGCTTCTCCACGAGGTGCTCGAACGCGCCGAGGAGGAAGTGACCGGAACCGCATGTCGGGTCGATGACCCGCAGCCCGCGCGGCAGGTTCAGCTCCTCCGGGCAGGCTTCGGGCGGCTCGGGGTCGAGGCCGAACTCGTTGATGGCCTCGTCCAGCGTCAGGCTGAGGATGAACTCCTCCACGAACTCGGGGGTCTGGAGGAGCGCGTACTTCTTCTTCGCGTGCTCGGAGAGGTCCTGGTACAGGTTGCCGAGGAAGCGGGTGTTCCACTTCGGGTCGGTGAAGTCGTGAACGGGAACGGTCGCGACCTCCAACCCTTCTTCGGGCAGGGCGGGACGGCTCCGGCGCCAGAAGTCGATGAGGGCCTTCGCCCCCTCCAGGGACGGCGTGATCCGCCACATGGGGTTGTGGTTGCGGTCGAACAGCCCGGCGGCGACGGGCGACGCCTTGGACATGGCGTCGAGCCCCTCGACGATCCACTCCCGGTCGGTCTCGCTGGCGTGCTCCGGCTGCTCGAAGAAGTGCTGCTGCCTCTCCTTCGCCAGGTCGAGGCGCTCGCCCCGGCCGGAGAGGAAGACGTCGTCGATGAGCCGGTTGTCCTCGCAGAAGCGCAGGAAGACCGTGCTCAGCACCCAGGCGACGGCGGACTGGGTGACCTGGTCCTCCAGCCACGTCTCGTACGTCGCGGCCGTGCGGTTGCGGCGGACGGCCTTGTCCCACTCCGCGCGCAGCGGCACGTCGAACCGCTCCTCGCCGGCGCGGTCGCGTAGATCGTTCTCCAGCGCCCTGACCTGCGGCTTCAAGTCGTTGAGCAGGGCGTCCGGGTCGATCATGAAGCACTCCTCGTGTCTTGCAGCGCGAACCCGCCGGGGACGGCGAGCTGCTCGTTCTCACCCATGGCGCGGACGACCGTGTGGTCGAGCGCGGCCTCGGTGTTGGGGTCGTTCATCGGGCAGAACAGCCACAGCCCGTGCGGCCCCTCGTCGGGGGCCTGCGCGCCGAGCTTGAGGCGGGTCAGCAACTCCATACCACCCTTGTACCGGGCGAGGGGGGTCGCGTCGTGCAGCAGCACCGTGCCGGGTGCGGCGCGCACCTCCGCCTCGAACCGTTCCCAGACTTCGGCGACGAGTTTTTCGAAGCCGACGCGGGCGGTGGGGGAGGCGTCGGGGGAGTCCGCAGCGAGCACCGTCTCCCAGCGAGGCTTGCCGCGTTCGTCGACGATGGCGCGGAGCGTGGTCAGGAACGTCCGGGCGACATTGACCGAGGTGACCTCGGCCATGGTGGTCAGCACGCCGAGCACTGACGTGGCCTCGTCCATCCACGCCTTCACGGCGAGGAAGCCGCCCTGCTCGGCGGCGCCTTCGAGGCGGTCCCACGTCTCCGCGCTCGGTGACGCGGTGCCGAGCCTGGTCGTCCGGCCCGGCTTGCCGCGTCCGCTCAGCGGGGTGAGCAGGGACCTGCTCGGCAGGACGTAGCGGTTGTCGCCGTCCGGCCCGCGCGTGACATGGACGGTGATGCCGAGTTCGCGTTTCAGGACGCCGCGCAGCTCGTCCGGCTCCGGCAGCGACGCCAGCTCCGGGAACCGCGCGAGAACGCGCTCGCGCAGCTCCCGGGGGCGCAGGCCGGGCGGCCCGAGGTAGCTCGCGGCCTGCGCGAGCTGGAGCGCCTTGCGGGGCGCGAGATCGCGCGGATACAGCTCCAGCCGCGCCGTCATCGCGGCGTTGCGGGACGCGTCCGCGGCCAGCGACACCAGATCCAGATCCGACAGCGGCGGCATGCCGTCCGGGCGCGGGACGCCGTTCAGCGCCTCCAGGACCGCCTTCGTCCCCGGCAGCGGCGCCGCGTCGGGCAGGTCCACCACCTTGTCGGCGCGGTGTCCGAGCTCGACGGCGTAGTCGAGCAGCTCCTCCTCCGTCGGCGCTGACGGGTCGTCTTCGGCCACCGCGGCGATGACGACCCGGTCGCCGGCGCGGCGGCGGGCCAGCCGGGGGTTCTCCAGATGCTCCTCGGCCTCCATGGCGGCACGCAGGCACGCCCCGGCGAGCGCGCGGCGGGCCGCGGGCTCGTCCAGTTCCGAACCCCGGTCGGCGAGCAGCGCGGCGGCCAGCCTGTCGGCCTCCATCACCCTGCCGTGCGCCTGGAGCAGCTCCAGCACCGTGGCGCGCAGCGCGGTGACGGCGGGGACGCTCTTGATCCACCGGTTGCGGGCCGCGCCGAGGAGCCGCGCGACATGCGGCTGGCTGAGGTCGACCTCCTTCGCCACCGCCGCCTGCGACGACCACTGGGGGAGGGGCGCGGGCTCCCCGTCGTCCGGCAGGCCGAGCACCACCCGGATCACCCGGATCTCGGTGGTGTTGCGTCCGTTGACCTTGGGGACGAGCTGCTCGGCCACCTCGTCGAGGTTCAGCGCGCGGGGGTCCGTCGCGGCGGTGGCGGCGCGTCCGGACTCCCCGGTCCGCTCGGCGATCGCGAGCTGCCGCCGCCACTCCCGCGCCCGCTTCACCAGCTCGTTGCGCGGGCCCAGGCCCACGCCGCGGAGCCGCTGGATCCGCATGGACGGGACCTTGCTCAGCTCCCCGACCGTCGTCACCTCAAGCTGCTGAAGCGCGGTCGACAGCGCCCGTTTCGTGAGCCCGGCGACCGTGAGGAGCGTGTCGGCCCGCACGGTGGGCACCGCCGCCTCCTGCTCCGGGGCGGCCGGGGGGTGGACGGTGTGCGGGGCCGTCTCGTCCAAGCCCTGGAACACGCCCTGCCACGCGAACTCCATCTCCGCCAGCGACGCGTGCCGCTGCGCGGCGTCGCGGTGCAGCGCCTTGCGGAAGAACGCGACGAGGCGCTCGCGCAGCAGCGGATCGAAACTGTCCTCGGCCAGCTGCGGCACCTCCTCGCTCGCGTCGAGCAGATTCGGCGCGGCGACGCCGTCCCCCCACGACGGAAGCTCGGTGCTGGACATCTCGTGCAGCGTCACCGCCATCGCGTACCGCTCGGCCGCGTCGTCGTACTCGGGGCGGCGGTCGGTGCCGAGGAACGGGTCCAGGTACGGCGGTGTGCCCACCCCGGTGTCGCGGGCCGCGGCTCCAGCGAGGGAGAAGTCAAACAGGACCAGCCGGCGGCCCTTCTTCGGCAGCTCCTTGATCGCCAGGTTGTCCGGCTTGATGTCGCGGTGCCAGACGCCCTCCTCCGCCAGGTATCCGACAGCGCGGAACAGGTGGCCGCCGAGGCTCTGCAGGTCGTCGACCGTCAGCCGGCCCTGGCTGCGGAGGAACTGCGACAGCGTCTGCTGCCCGGCCTGCTCCAGCACCAGGACATGCCGCGGCCCGACCTCCATCGGGCCGCTGATCCACCGGACGATGTTCGGCCCGCTCCGCTCCAGCCGCCGGAGTTGCGCGGCCTCGTGCTCCAGCCGCTCCCGGCTCGACTCGTTCAGCGCGACCTTGAAGACCTGCTCGTGGCCGTCCTTCTCCACCAGCAGCGCCTTCGCCGTCGACCCCTTCCCGAGGAGCCGCACGACCCGCCAGCCCTGCACCATCGAGCCCTTCACGGCATCGAGCAGGTCGGGGACGTCCGACTCGTCGGGCGCGGTGATCTCCTCCTCGACCTCCTCCAGGTCGTCGAGGAAGTCGCGGACGGTCTCGTGCCGGTCCACCGGCATCACGGCGGTCGCTCTGCGGACCAGCTCGTCCATCGTCGGGGTGACGTCGTCCGACACGGCGGACGGCACGAGCGCCTGGCGGCTCGTCAGGTGCGCGGCGAGGGCCGCCCGGTCACGCGCCGGCGGACGCGCCGTCAGGATGAGGTACGTGAGCGCACCCAGCCCGAACACGTCGAGCGGTGTGCCCTGCGCGTCGGCGTTGCCGAACTCCGGGGCGAGATAGGGGCCCGACGACTTCTCCAAGTGCGCGGCCAGCGAGGCGCCGCCTGCGGACCCCGCGAGGGTCGTGCCGCCGGCGAGCGCGGCGGGGCGTCCCGACGAGCCCGAGTCCGGCCGCGCCGACACCTGCCAGTCGCAGATCCGCAGCCGCGGATAGTTCCCGTCCATCTCCACGTACACGCTGCGGGCCGCGAGGGCCCGGTGGAACAGGTGGCGGCGGTGCGCGTGGTCGAGGGCCTCGGCGAGCTGCCGCACCATCTCCACCCGAGTCTCGATCGGGATGTCGGGCCCGCGCTCGGCGACGAAGTGGTCCAGCCGCGTCCAGCCCGCGCCGTGCCGGAAGATGACCGCCGGGCCGGCCTCGTGCTCGTCGCTGAACTGCTCTGCCTGGACGATGCCCTCGTGTTGGATGCCTTGCAACGCCATGTACTCGCGGCGGGCGGCCCGGCGCGTCGATTCGCGCATCTCCCTGTCGGCGCTCAGCTCCGAGAGGTAGACGCGGATGCGGCGCGGCTGGTCGCCCGGCAGCGCGGTGTTCTCGGCGAGGAAGTCCTCCCAGGTGGGGCCCGCGTCGAACGACTGCGGCGCCAGCTCGAACGGCCCCACCTTCCGGTGCTTGCGCAGCCCCGAGATGCCGATCTTGGTGAGGAGCTTGTGCAGCTGCCGTGAGAACGCCGGGTCCACCACGTCGCGGGGACTGCGGGCGGCACCGCCGAGCAGGCCGGTCCAGATGCCGGGCAGACCGGTCTGGTCCTCCAGACCGTCCCGGCCGTAGACGTTCACCTTCTGCGGTTCGTCGAACATGCAGCGCAGGTCGGGCGCCGACAGGAACACCGCCGGCCGGACGAACGGGATGCGCAGGTTCCGCATGCCGGGGAACTGGTCGCGGGCCCACTTCAGTTGCTCGACGAGCTGCTTGCACTTCAGGTCGGTGGCGAACAGCGGATTCTCGAACGACCGCGTCCGGTCATCACCGTGGATGATCCAGGTGCTCCCACTGTTGACGGCCCGCCCCGGATGGCTCTTGATCTCCACCAGGAACAGTCCGGCGCGCGTCGCGATCAGCAGGTCGACCTGGGGAACGTGGCCGGAACGAGCCGTGAACTGGAACGTCTGCCACGCCCGGAACGGCTCCGTCTCCGGCATCCGCTCGCGGATGTGCCGGAGCGCGTCCTCCTCCCACGTGAAGTCGGACCGCGGCCCCCACCACCGGTTGGACAACCCGCGCCACCCTCTTCGCCCTGCGAACCCCGTCACCGCACTGACCCGTGCGGGCAAGCATACGACCGCGGCCACCATGCACGCCTACCGGAAAAAGCTCCCGTTCTCCGGTGCTGACTAGGTATGTTCGGGCTGCGCCCCCCGCCTCGTCAATCCTCTGGAGGACAACCGTGGCACTGGACAGCCCTCAGCTGGATACCCTTCTTGACCAAGTTGCTGTGGGTCGTATCCAGTTGCCCGATTTCCAGCGTGAATGGAAATGGGACGACGAGCGGGTCGTGTCCATCCTGGCGACCGTCACGATGGGCTACCCGATGGGTGTCATCATGACGCTGGAGACCGGTCCGGACGGAGCTGGCTTCAAGGCCCGGCCTCTCGCCGGAGCGGCGGACGCCGATGGTGCGCGTGATGAGGAGCTGCTCCTTGACGGGCAGCAGCGAATCACGTCCCTGTTCCAGGCGCTGCGCTCCGGTCGCCCTGTGGAAACCCGCGATCTTCGCGGCAAGGATCTGCGCCGCTGGTACTACATCGACATCGAGGCGGCCGTCGACGAAAGCGGCGACCGGGAGAAGGCCATCGTCTCGGTGCCGGAAGGAAAGATCATCCGCTCCCAGTTCGGCCGCCGCGTGGACTTGGACCTGAGCACGCGGGAGCTGGAGTGTGAACAGGGCTACTTTCCGCTGGCCCTCGTCTTCGACAACTCGGCGATGCTCAACTGGATGTTCCGGTACGTGGGAAGCGACGCCTCGAGAGAGGCGACCTGGACCAAGTTCCAGGAAGCGGTGGTGAACAACGTCCTCAAGTACCAGGTGCCGACCATCCGCCTCGGCAAGAACACCGCGAAGGAGGCGGTGTGCACGGTCTTCGAGAAGGTCAATACCGGGGGAGTGCCGCTCAACGTCTTCGAGCTGCTCACCGCCACCTTCGCCGGCAACCGCTCATTCTCCGAGCAGGAGGGCTACGACTTCCGGCTGCCCGAGCACTGGGACACCACGCGGACGGAACTGGTCACCGCGCACCCCGTCCTCGGTGAACTGGAGAGCACCGACTTTCTGCAGGCCGTCTGCCTCTCTTCCACTTACCACCGCGAGGGCGTTCCGGTCGGCTGCAAGCGCCGGAACATGCTGGAACTGGAACTCGACGAGTACCTCAAGTGGGCCCCCCTCGTCGCGGACGCACTGCACTGGGCCGGGAGGTTCCTCGCGGAGCAGTGCGTCTTCCGAGCCGAGGACCTGCCGTACCGGACGCAGTTGCCTCCGCTGGCGGCCATCCGCACCGTCCTCGGCACCGAGACCGATACCGAGGACGCCCGCGCCAAGCTCGCCCGCTGGTACTGGTGCGGCGTCTTCGGCGAGCAGTACGGCGGCACCGCCGACAGCCGCTTCCCGCGCGACCTGGAACAGGTCGTCGGCTGGATCAGGGGTGAGCGGGGCGTACCGGAATCCGTGCAGGACGCGCGCTTCGCGGAGACCCGCCTGCTCTCCATGCAGACGCGCAACAGTGCCGCCTACAAGGGCGTCTTCGCGCTGCTCCTCCAACAGGGCTGCACCGACTGGTTCCACCTCGACAAGCCGCTCGACGGGAACCTGCTGGAGGATTACAAGGCGGAGATCTACCGGATCTTCCCCGCGCGCTGGTGCGAGAAGAACGGCATCGAGGCGCAGCGGCAGAACAGTGTCGTGAACAAGACGCTCCTCTCACACCGGACAGGACGCATCGTCGGGAACCGCGCGCCCGCCGCATACCTGCAGATGCTCGAACGCGAATCCGGCATCCAGCCGAACTGGCTCGACGACGCGCTCATCACTCACCTGATCGAGCCCGCCCCGCTGCGCGGCGGAGAGTTCGACGCCTTCTTCGAGCGCCGCATGGCGGAGATCATCAAACTGATCGAGCAGGTGATGGGGCAGCGGGCCGTGCGAACGGAGGAGGAGGCGTGACCCCCGCGGAGTTTCTCGCCGAGGCCGCGGCGCGCAAGAGCGACGACCCGGTGGCGATCAGCGTCCGCGATCTGCTGGCGCTATGGGGCCACGTCTCTCGCGGGCCGGCCGCGGTCGCTGAGATCACCAAGGCGCTGGCCGGGGCCGGCCTGGCAACGGAGCCCGACTTTCGCTTCGTCCGTGACATGAGGGACACCGTCCGCGTCGTCGGCGCCGAGGAGGACGAACCGCCGGCGGCGGGGGACACCGGAGAGGACGAGGTACCCGCGGACGGTGAACCCGAGGAGAGGTTCCCGCCGGTGTCGCTTTGCGTGGGTGAGCTGCCCAGCGCCCGCCGAGGCGTCCTAGCCGTCGACATCAACGACCCGCTCCGCCGCGCCCAGACGCTCATGATGCGGCACGGATATTCACAGCTGGCGGTTCTCGACGGCGCGGACCTGCGCGGGGCCGTCACATGGGAGTCCATCTCGGACGCACGGATCTCCGGCCTGGGCGGAGAGCTGCGCCACCACCTGATGGGAGTCTCGCCCGAGGTCCTGCATCCGGAGGACAAGCTGCTCGACCGGATCCCCGAGATCAGCCGCCACGGATTCGCGTTCGTCGCCGAGGCGGGTAAGCTCTCGGGGATCATCACGACGGCCGACCTGTCGGAGCGGTTCGCGATGCTGGCGGGGCCGTTCCTACTGATCAGCGAGATAGAGCGCCGTATCCGTCGGCACATCGACAAGGTGTGCACGCTGGAGGACATCCGGGCCGCGGCCTCGCAGAACAAGGTCGAATCCGTGCACGGCCTGACGTTCGGCGGCTGTCGGCACGTACTCATGAAAGCCGACATCTGGAGCCGGCTCGGTTGGGACGTCGACCATGGCCTCTTCCTGGAAGACCTTAAAGAGGTCAATGGCATCCGCAACGAGGTCATGCACTTCCGGCCCGAACCTCTGACTCCGGCCCGCATGCAGACGCTGGAGAACTTCGCCAAGTGGTTGCGTAGGCTCGACCCATTGCCGTGAGGAAACGAGGGGGCGAGCGGAAATGGCGTTGCCGCGGGTCCCGGACGGGATGTTCGCGTTCACCGTCACCGAGCGCGCCGACCTGCACACCGCGGTCATGTACGCGTTCGGGGAGGCGAACGAGCGGCTGGAGACGTCGCTGGCGTTCGACGAGGTGAAGGAGCGGCTGCGGGACGCGGGGTTCTACGCGCCCGTGGACGACGCGTCGCTGACCCGCGCGCTGGAGCAGCTCGTCAAATGGCAGTTGCTCGACGTCGTGCAGAACCATGCGGGCAGCTACGCCACGGCCGAGGAGTACGAGCGCAAGAACCTCCAGTACTCGCTGACGCAGCGGGGTGAGGCCGCGTTCGCCGGAGTACAGCACGCGCTGGCCGTGCTCAGCTCGTCGGGCGCGTTGCAGACGGCCGTGCTGGACGCGATCGCCGACCGGCTCGGGGAGTTGGGCGAGCTGCTCAAGGACGACGACCCGGCCCTCAACCGGCGCATCTTCACCACGCTCCAGGAGTTGGAGGGCCATCTCGACGCGCTACGGAACAACACCAAGTCGTTCAATGGCGAATTGCAGCGGCTGATGCGGGCGGAAGGCGCCGATCTTGCGACGTTCAATGACGTCAAGAGTGCGACGGTCGCCTATCTCCAGGAGTTCGTCACCAATCTGGACATGCGCGCCGACGCGATACAGGCCACTCTCGGTGAAGTCGAGGAGCGGGGTGTCAGTGTCCTGCACAGCCGGGCGCTGGACGGGGCGGAACTGCCCCCGGTCCAGGGCGCCGACCCCGCGATCGCCTGGCTTGCCGCGCGGCAGGCGAAATGGGAAGGGCTGCGTCTGTGGTTCCGGCCCGCGGAGGGGACGCCGCGCGTCCGGCAGCTGCACGACGTGGCGCGCAGGGCGATCGTGTCCCTGCTGCAGGTGCTCGACCGGATCATCGAGTCGCGGCGCCGCTCGTCCAGCGCGGCGGCCGACTTCCGGACGCTCGCGCGCTGGTTCGCCAGCGCGCCGAGCGAGGACGACGCCCACCGGCTGTGGGGGACGGCGTTCGGGCTGGCGTCCGCACGGCACGCGCACTTGGCCCACGTGGACGCCGAACCCATCCCCACGGCGGCGAGCTGGGCCGAGACCCCGCCGGTGGAGGTGTCCGCGCTGCTGCGCACGAGCGGCCGCACGGAACGCGTGGGACGGACGGCCAAGGTGCGCGACGTCCGCGCCCTGCGCGCGGAGCGGCGCGAACGCGCGAGGCGCGAGCGGGCGGAGCTGGAGGCGGCCTGGCAATGGCTCGCCACCGACGGCCCGGTACGGCTCTCGTCGTTCCGGCGCGTCGAGCACGACACGCTGCGGCGGCTGCTGGACCTGATCGGCCGGGCGCTCGCCGCGCGGCCCGGCGGCGACGGGATGCGGCGTGCCGGCACGTCCGACGGCCGGATCGAGGTCCGGCTCTGGCCGCCGGCGGACGGCCGCGCCGCCGAGCTGCGCACGCCGCGCGGTGTGTTCCGCGGTCCCGACTACCTGGTCGACATCCGCTTCACGGCCGCGGGCTCGGCGCGGAAGGCGTCCGGCGCGTGAGCACTCTGGCCAACCAGCTCGCCCGGGAGGAGAAGGAGGAGCTGGCGCGTGCGATCCGGCTCCTGCTGGGCCGACCACTGGTCTCGCTGCACACCGACCCGGAGGGGTTCGACCTGGTCCGGCGGCGCCATGCCGCCCTCACCCGGTGGTTCGACTACTACTGCGGCTGGCGGCTGTTCATCGAGCCACGGCTCGGTTACGCGCGGCTGGTCAAGGTGCGGGGGGCCGCCGACCCGTCGCGTCCGGCCAGACGCCGGCGGTCGACGCGGGCGCCGTTCGACCGGCGCAGGTACACGCTGCTGTGCCTGGTCGCGGCTGAGGCGCTCGCCGCGCCGGTGACGACGATCGGAATGCTCGCGCAGCGGGTCGTGCAGGCGGCGGGCGCCGACGAGCAGATCCCGTCCTTCGACCCGGTGCGCGGCGAGGAGCGGGCCGCGTTCGTCGACGCGCTGAAGCTGCTGGAGCACTACGGCGCGGTCACGGCCGTCGACGGGGCGACGGACGCCTTCCTCGACAACGCCGAGGCCAAGGTGCTGTACCGGGTGGACACGACCCGCACGATGCGGCTCCTGTCCGCTCCGGTCGCTCCTTCGCGGCTCACCGGCACTGGCTGGCCCGACCTGGACGAACTGGCCGTCGAGCGCCGGTACGGGTCGGACGAGCCCACGGAGACGCAGAAGAACCTGTGGGCGAGGCACTCCCTGCTGCGCAGGCTCCTGGATGACCCGGTCGTTTACCGGACGGACCTGTCCCCGGCCGAGATCGCCTACGCGGGCTCCCTGACCGGGCGGCAGATCCTCCGCCGCGCGGCGGAGGAGGCCGGGCTGGAGTTCGAAGAGCGCGCCGAAGGCTACCTTCTGGTCGACACCGACGCCCTCGCCACCGACTCCAAGTTCCCCGATGACGGGAGCCACGCGAAGGTGGCGGCGCTGTTGCTGCTCGACCGCCTGGTAAGGGACGGGGAGTCGTCCCGCGCGGTGCTCACGGGGGAGGTCGCGCGGCTCCTGGAGCGGCGTCCGCGCTGGGCGATGGCCTACCAGTCCGAAGGGGGCGCGGCGCGGCTGGTCGACGACGCGCTGTCCGTCCTGTACGGGTTCGGCCTCGCCAGGCCGAAGGGCGGCCTCGTGCGGGCGCTGCCCGCGGCTCACCGTTACAGCGTCACCCGAGAGGAGCCTTCGTGACCGTCACCGAACTCGTTCCGGCGGAGAAGGAGGAGGCGGCGACGCGGTGGCGGCCCACCAGGGCGGGCATCCTCAACATCTGGCGCTACTACGACGAGGTCCTCGAATTCCATAAGGGACGGCTGCTGCTGCGCGGCCCTAACGGCAGCGGGAAGAGCAAGGCCCTGGAACTGCTCCTGCCCTACCTACTGGACGCCAGCCTCAAGCCGAGCCGTCTGTCGACATTCGGCGGCAGCGAACGGACCATGCACTGGAACCTGATGGGTGATGGCCACAGCGGCAAGACCCGCGTCGGCTATGTGTGGCTCGAATTCGCGCATGGGCCGCGCTGGTTCACGTGCGGGGCGCGCCTCCAGGCCACCGCCAACACCAAGAACGTCACGGTCGCCTACTTCAGCACCGCGCAGCGCGTCGGCGTCCCCGGCGGGCTCAGTCTCACCGGTGACGGCGGCCAGCCCCTCACTCGCGCGCATCTCGCCGAAGCCATCGGGACGCACGGCCAAGTGCACGAGTCGGCGGAGGCGTACCGCACAGCCGTCCGGCGGACGCTCTACGGCGGGCTGACCGAGCAGCGCTACGACTCGCTGCTCACCGCGCTGCGGCAGCTCCGCACCCCGAAGTTGTCGGAACGGCTCGACCCAGGGCTGCTCTCCGACCTGCTGTCCAGCGCGCTCCCGCCGCTCGGCGAGGGCGAGATCCACGAGATCGCGGAAGGCTTCGAGCGGCTGGACCGGCAGCGCGAGGAACTGCGGCGGCTGGACCAGCACGTCCAGGAGGCCGGCCGCCTCGCCGCCCGGCAGCGCACCTACGCCCAGCGCGTCCTGCGCGCGGCCGCGGCCCGGCTCATCTCGGCCACCAGCACCATGGACGGCCTCACCGGCAAGGCCCGCACCGGTCGGGAGGAGCACGAGAAGGCGTCGCGGGAACGCGACGAGACCGCCCGGCGGCTGGCGGAGTACGAGGCGCGGGGACGTGCGCTCGCCGCCCGCATCGACGGCCTCAAGGAGAGCGACGCCTACCGCGCGGGGCACGAGCTGGCCAACCTCCAGGAACGGGTGCGCTCCGCCACCAGGGCGGCGGCGCAGGCGCGGCGCACCGCGGACAAGCACGCGGCGGACGCCCTGCGGCGTGGAGAAGAGGCCGAGCACGCGCGTGCGGAGGCGGCGACGCAGCGCTCCCTCACGGGCCGGGCCGAGGACGACACACGAAGGGCGGCCGACCGCGCCGGCCTCGCCGCCGTCCACGATGAGGCCGCTCCGGCGGCCGCCGAGGCCACGGCGGACGGCGTCCAGCGCGCACGCGGCCTGTTTCGCGCGGCCGTGCGGAGCCGCGAGGAGCAGATCGGCGCGCTGCGCACGGCGATCCAGCAGCATCGCATGGCCGTGGAACGCCGAGATGACGCGCTGTCCGAGCGCGACGGGAGCCGAGAGCGACTGGACGAGGCCGCCGTGCACCGCGATGAGGCCCGCAACCGGTACGAGCATGAACGCGACCGGTTGGCGGAGGCGCTCGACGGCTGGGTGCGTGGCTGCGTCCAACTCGCGACGCTCGACGCCGAGGCGCTGGTACGGGCGGTGGAGGACGAGCGCGAATGCGACGAGCTGGTGTTCGCCGCGCGCGCGGATGCCGTCGAACGGTGTGCCGCCGAGGAGGCCGGGTGGCACTCCCGTCGCGACGTGGTGCGGGAGAAGCTGGCAGCCAAGAGGAGGCGGCGCGGGGACCTTGCCGCTCGGCCGGCTGTCGAGCCGGACGCTCCGGAGACGCGCCCCGCCGACCGGTCGGCACGGCCGGGTGGTCCGCTTTGGCGCCTGGTCGCCTTCGCCCCGTCGGTCACGCCCGAGGCGCAGGCCGGCATCGAGGCCGCGCTCCAGGCCGCCGGGCTCCTGGACGCCTGGGTACTGCCCGACGGCGCCCTCCTCCAGGATGAGCACGACGCCTTTGCCACGGCGCTGCTCGCTCGCCCCGCCCCCGAAACCAGCCTCGCCTCCGTCCTGGTCGCCGAGCCCGACAGTCAGGTGTCCGCCGAGGTGCTGCATGCCGTCCTGTCGGGCATCGCCTGCGCACCGAACGCCCTAGCGACCGACCATCCCGCCGTGGCGGGGACGGACGGGTCCTGGCGGCTGGGCACTCTCACCGGCCGCTGGACCAAACCTGAGCCCGCCTTCATCGGCGCCACCGCCCGGGAACGCGAACGGCGCCGCCGCATCGCCGAACTCGACGCGGAGATCGGTGTCCTGGAGGCGGAGGAGGCGGCTTGCGAGGAGAGTCTCGGGAGGGTCGGCGCCGCCCGTGCCGCCCTCGAGACCGAGTTGGGCGACCGCCCTCCGCATCGGCCGCTCAGCGCCGCGTCCAGTGCCCTGGACGCCGCAGAGCGCTCGCTGGCGCAGCGCGGTGACGAGCTGGAGCGCGCCGAGAAACGGCTGCGCGGACGCGAGTCGGAGGCATCCGCCGCGCTGCGCGCGCTGACCATACTCGGCGCCGAGAACGGCCTGCCGGTCGGCGAGTCCGCACTGGACGCTCTGGCCGTGGCGGTCCGCGACTTCCGGGACAACGGGCACGTGTGGCTCCAGCACTGCGAGGCGCTCCAAACCGCCGAAGCCCGCGCCGCCGAAGCGGCGCGGACGGCGGGCGACTACGCGGCGACCGCTGCCGAGTCCGCGGACCGCGCCCGGGACGCCATAGAGGAGGCCGCCGAGGTAAGCGAAAAGCTCGCGGCCATCGACGCCTCGATCGGCGTCGAGCACCGGCAGGTGCTGGAGAACCTGCGGGAGGCCAGGACCGAACTCGGCGAATGCGAAACCCGGTGCGGGACGCTCCGCCGCGCCCTGCTGGAACTGGAAAAGCGTCTCGGCCGCTTGGAGGAGGCCGTCGGCGTCGCGGAGAGGGCACGGGACGACGCGGTCGCCGCCCGGGACCAGGCCGCGGCACGGTTCCGGCATCTGGTCACCGGCCACCTGGCCGACGACGCCGCGCTCGCCGTGCGGCTCGACCCGGACGGGGGCGTGAAGGCCACCCTGGAAGGCGCACGCTCGGTCGCCGCCTCACTCCCGGCCCGGACGCCGTACGAGCCTAAGAACGTCAGGGATGCCGAGCACCTCTTGTCCGAGGCGATGCACCACGCGCGTGACGTCCTCGCCGACCAGGCGGATCTGGAACTCACCCCGGACGAGGACGTCCAAGTGCTCACCGCGACCATGAACGGAGTGCGCGTCGGCGCGGCGGAGTTGAGCACCGCACTGCGCGCGGAACGCGACCGGCGGCGCGAAGACATCACCGACAGGGAACGCGACCTGTTCGACCGGACGCTCGCCGGCGACACGCGCAGGCACCTCGCCGACCGGATCCGGCAGGCGACCGAACTCGTGGACGGCATGAACCGCCGCCTGGAGCGGGTGCGGACGGCCTCGCGGGTCGCGGTGCGGCTGGTCTGGCAGGTCGATCCGCAGCAGAGCGCCGGGATTCGCGCGGCGCGTGACCTGCTGCTCCGCGACCCTGCGCGGCTGAGCGGCGCCGACCGGGAGGCGCTCTACCGGTTCTTCCGCGACCGCGTGGAGGAGGCACGGGCCGCGAACACCGCGGCGAGCTGGGAGGAGCAACTCATGGAGGTCCTGGATTACACCACCTGGCACCGCTTCACCGTCCGGCTCGAACGCGGAGACGGCAAGGGCTGGCAGGATCTCACTCGCAAGTTGCACGGTGCGCTGTCGGGCGGGGAAAAGGCGATTGCGCTGCACCTGCCCCTGTTCGCCGCCGTCGCCGCGCACTACCAGACCGACCCCGACTGCCCGCGCTTCATCCTCCTGGACGAGGTGTTCGTCGGCGTCGACGCCGCCAACCGAGGCCAGGTCTTCGACCTCCTGGTGGACCTGGAGCTCGACATGGTGCTCACCTCGGACCACGAGTGGTGCGACTACCAGGAGCTGGACGGTATCGCCATCCACCAGCTCATCACCGGCGCGGACGGTGACGGCGACAACGCCGTCACGACCGCGCGGTTCATCTGGGACGGCCATCGCACCGAGGCCGTCGAGGAGGGCATCGCGGAATGACCGCCCCTGACCGGCCCGGCATGCCCGACCGGCTCCACATCCCCGACCGGCTGCGCGCCGCTGACCTCCGGCCGTTCTGGACGGAGCTGCACCGGCGGTTCTCCACGGGGGCGGCGGTCACCCGCGTCACGGTCAAGAACCTGGACGAGGGGCAGCGCGCGGCCCTGGCGGACCTGCTGGGCATGGACCGCTATCCCGGCTCCACGGTCACCGTCCCCGTCGGGCGCCTGGACGAGATCTTCATCGAGCTCACCGGTTCGGACACCAGGGCGATCACCGAGTCCCTCCTCGGGCCGATCGGTGACCAGGCGCGCGAGCGGAGAGAGCGGCAACGCGAGAGAAGCGCCCTCTGGGAGTGGTTGGCGGACCATCCCGTGGTCCGCGGAGAACCCGAGCTGGCCCAGTGGGTCGACGACGTCCGCCGGCAAGGGCTCGTCATGGGGTCCGTGCCGACCACACGCAGCCTCCTGGAGCGGGCATTGAAGGTGCTCGCCGCATTGCCGTCGGACGGCAGGCCGTTGCAAGCCTTCGCTACCGACCTATTCGGTGACTCGCACGCGCTGGACGACGGCGGGCGCCTGCCCGGGCTCGTCCTGCGCGCTCAGGCGATTCGGTACGGGATCGAGCCGCCTGCGGATGCGTCCGAGCGCAGGGGCTTGTGGGAGCGTTCCGGAGTGGCGTGCGACACGTTGTCCACCACCGTCCTCGTCACAGGACTGAGGCCGACCGGGGACGACGTCCTCGCGCGGACGCTCCGGATGTGGTCGGAGGCGGGCCAGGCCACCGTGGTGACCCTGGAGCAGCTACGCGGATCGCCCGCTCTGCGCCTTCCCTCGCCAGATGTATGGGTGACCGAGAACCCGACCATTCTCGCGCTGGCCGTTGGGCGGTTCGGCGCCGGTTGCCCGCCGCTGGTGTGCTCGTCGGGCTGGCCGAACAGCGCCGTCATCCGGCTGCTGCGAGCGCTCGGCGAGTCCGGCGCGGTCCTGAGGTACCACGGCGACTTCGACGGTGAGGGCTTGCGGATCGCGGCGCACGTGATGGCGAAGACCGGGGCAGTGCCCTGGCGCATGTCGTCGGGCGACTACCTCGCCGCTGTGGACGGGG
Organism: Actinomadura geliboluensis; assembly: GCF_005889745.1. Lineage (GTDB taxonomy): Bacteria > Actinomycetota > Actinomycetes > Streptosporangiales > Streptosporangiaceae > Spirillospora > Spirillospora geliboluensis. Next base: position 7,712 of record NZ_VCKZ01000006.1, on the reverse strand, counting down.
TCGGGGACGGCGATCTTCCCGATCCCGGCCGAGTCGGCGGGAGCCCGTGGGACCCGGCGCTGGCGCGCGCCATCGCGGAACGTCGCGTGGCGGTCCTGGAGGAAAAACTCGCCGAGGTGTTGCTGGGGGACATTTCTAGGGCGATAACTACATGTATCTGCCCGACTACATAGCGGGGTGGTTGGGAAAGGGGCGAGCATGAGTGAGTTGTCAACGCTGCCCACCACGGTCGTGCGGGCCGGTGACAAGAGGTATCCCGCGCTGTGTCGAGGGTTCAACCAGCGGTGGATCGCGGCGCCCGAGTACGTGCGGCTGGTGCGGACGCCGGAGGAGGCGCGGGCGGCGCTCGCCGAGGCGGTGCGGGAGGAGCCGGGCGACCCGGGGCGGGCGCGGATCGCGGTGCGCAGCGGCGGGCACTGCTACGAGGACTTCGTGTGCGGCTCGGACGTGCGGGCCATCCTGGACGTGAGCCCGATGTGCGGGGTGTCCTACGACGAGGCCATGAAGGCGTACTGCGTCGAGGCCGGGGCGACGAACGGGCACGTCTACGGACGGCTGTATCCCGTCACCGGGAAGGTGCTGCCGGGCGGGTCGTGCTTCTCCGTGGGGCTGGGCGGCCACATACCGGCGGGCGGGTTCGGGCTGCTGTCGCGCCAGCACGGGCTCACCGTCGACTACCTCTACGCGGTGGAGGCGGCGGTGGTGGACGCGGAGAAGAACGTCAAGCTGGTGGTGGCGCGGCGCGACGATCCGGACCCCCGGCTGCGCCAGTTGTGGTGGGCGCACACCGGAGGCGGCGGCGGGAACTTCGGCGTGGCCACCCGGTTCTGGTTCCGGGGGCTGCCGCAGCCGCCCGAGCAGGTGCTGCTGACCGCCCTGGCCTGGGACTGGGCGGACCTCGGCGAGGACGACTTCGGCGCGCTGGTCACGGCGTTCGGGGAGTACTTCCGCGACCACCAGGACCCGTCGGCGGCGACCGGGAAGCTGTTCGCGATGCTCAAGCTCAACCATGCGGGCCACGGGCAGATCGGGCTGGTCGCCCAGGTGGACGCCGACGACCCCGACGGGCCGCCGGCGATGGCCGACTTCGTCGCGGCCCTCGACGGGTGGGTCCGGCCGTCCGCGACGAGGATGCGGTCGGTGATGGGCGAGCACTTCGCCGCCCTGGACACGCCGCGGACGATGCCCTGGCTGACCGCCGCGCGGGCGCTGGACTCCAGCGGCGGCAATCGGTGCGGGAAACACAAGTCCGCCTATCTGCGGAAGCCTTTCAGCGACCGGCAGATCGCCGCGATGTGGGCGCATCTCGGCAACGGGAAGTACCCCGGTCATCGCGACGGGCGGGCGCTGATCCAGGTCGACTCGTACGGCGGCGCCGTCAACAGGCCGCTGCACGGCACCGCGGTGCGGCAGCGCGACTCGATTCTGAAACTGCAATTCCAGGTCTACTGGGCGGAGCAGGACTCCCGCGGGGACGCCCACATCGGCTGGATACGCGACGCGTACAGGGCGACGTTCGAGGAGACCGGCGGCGTGCCCGTCGCCGACGGCGAGTACACCGACGGCTGTTACATCGGGTATCCGGACGCCGATCTCGATGATCATCGCTGGAACCGGTCGGGGCAGTCCTGGGAGACGCTCTACTACAAGGACGCCTATCCCGAACTCCAGGATGCCAAGCGGTTCTGGGACCCGTGCGAGGTGTTCCGGCACGCACAGTCGATCCGCCCCGGAACGGGGGAGTGACCGGGGTCACGTCACGGAAAGCGAGGGCCGGCCGCGCGTTACCGTCTCGCCTTTATTGCATTTACTGCCAATACTTGCGGCTGTGACTCCGGGGACAGTAGTTTCTTCGGACGAGCAGGGCGTCGGGCCCGGGGGGCCTGAGCGGCTGGGGAGTCCATGAAGAAGCGTACCGACCGGAAGATCGCCATCGCGGGCACCGCGGCCGCCGCCGTGCTGCTGCCCACCGTCATGGTCGGCCTCGCGCAGGCCGGCATCGGCGTGCCGACGGGCAGGTCGGAGGCGTCGGGCGACTCCCAGCCGATCCCCTCGTTCGGGCCCCCGACGCAGCAGGCGCCGCCCGCGTCGGCGTCGCCGAGCACGTCGCCGAAGCCGGCGAAGCTGCCGAGCGTGCCGCTGAACAGCAACCCGTTCAAGACGGGCGGCGGCAAGCCCTCCGTCAGCGACCCCGACACCGACCGCCGCAGCCACGGCAAGAAGCCGCACATGCCGGCCGGGTCCGCGGCCAGCAAGTACGCCAAGGCCCCCGACGGCGCCGCCATCACCGAGGTGCGGAAGGTCAGGACGCGGCAGTACGACGTCACGATCGCCTCGCCGGCGCTCGGCGCGGCCGTGAAGACCCGGGTGATGGTCCCGAAGGGCTGGACGTCCAAGTCCACCCGCAAGTGGCCGACCGTGTACGCCTACCACGGCGGCAACAACACCTACCTGTCCTGGACCAGGGACTCCAACATCGCGGAGGTCGTCGGCCCGTACGACGCGATGGTCGTGATGCCCGACGGCGGCTGGAACGGCTCGTACACCAACTGGTGGAACGGCGGCAAGGGCGGCATCCCCGAATGGGAGACCTTCCACATCGCCGAGGTCATCCCGCTGATGGAGCGCAACTTCGGCGCCGGGCAGGTGCGCGCGGCGATCGGCCTGTCGTCCGGCGGGCAGGGCGCCATCACCTACGCCGAGCGGCACCCCGGCATGTTCAAGTACGCCGCGTCCTACAGCGGCGCCCTCAACATCACCGCGCCGGGCATGCCGGCCATCCTCACGTCGATGAACCGGCAGGCGGGCACCGCCATCTGGGGCGACCCGATCATCGCGCGGGCGAACTGGCGGGCGCACGACGCGACCGTCAACGTGGCCAAGTTGAAGGGCATCGGCGTCTACGTCTCCTGCGGCGACGGCCGGCCCGGCCCCTTCGACAACCCGAACACCCCGCCGCTCGACGGCGGCCGGGTCGGCGAGCAGCTCGCCGGGACGATGAACCAGAACTTCGTCGCCGCGGCGAAGCGCGAGGGCGTCCCGATCACCGCGAACCTCTACGGGCCCGGCATGCACAACTGGAAGTACTGGAAGCGCGAGCTGGTCAGGAGCTGGCCCGGCATCGCCGCCGCCATCGGCGCCCGCAAGTCCTGAGCGGCGGCCCCGAGTCCGAGCGGCGGCCGGGCCTGGCGCCCGACCGTAATTACTGACCGACCGGAATCACCGAAACACGAGCGGTGAGCGTCCCTCCCCTGTGACCATGGGGGCATGAGGGGCAGTGATGGAGCGGCCCTCGCCGGCGGGCTCCCGCTCTCGCCGCCGGCGAGCGGAGCGGCGCGGCTCGGCGAGGTGCGCGCCCGGCTGGCGTATCCCGCGGTGCGCTGGTGCGGCGCCACGTACGGCGTGATGGAGCGGGTGCCCGCCGGCTGGATGATGTCCGGGATGGAGCGGGCGACCCCGCAGGACGCCCGCGACTCGCTCGGCTGGTGGCTGCGCCGGCTGGCCGGCGACCCCGGCCTGCCCGCGGCGGTCCGCGCGGCGTACCGGCGCGGCGCGGACCGGCTCGACCGCGACCGGCCGGACGAGCTGACCGTCGCCGGGCGGCTGTTCCGGGTGGTGCGCGCCGACCGGTTCTGCCGGTGCGGCGCGGACGGTCCGGAACCGCCCCGGCCCGGCGATCCCGACGCGCTCCCCGAGCCGCGCACCCGCCGCGACGCCGGCCGGTTCGACCACGGCCTGCTCCCGGACGCGCCCGCGCCGGGGCCCGCGGCGCCGCCCGGGGACGCGTGGCTCCCCGCGGGGCCGGCGGTCCCGCCCGAGCTGGCCGGGGACGCCCGCCGCGCGCTCGCCACCCACCCCCGGGCCGTCCGGCTGCCGACCCGTTTCACCGTCGCCGAACTCGGCGCCGACGGCCCGGCCCCGCACGGTCCGTTCCCGCACGGTCTGTCCCTGCATGGCCCGTTCCTGCATGGCCCGTTCCTGCACGGTCCGTTCCTGCATGGCCCGTTCCTGCACAGCCCGGCCGCCGTGCGCGAGCACCTCGCCGCGTACTTCGACCTCGTCGTGCCGCTGCTGGACGGGCCGTCCCCCGGCGACGTCGCCGCCTACCGGGCGGCGGCGCGGCTGCTGCGCGACGGCACGCGGCGCGCCGAGGTCGGCGTCCGCGGCCGCCGCTTCCGGGTGGTCCGCGTCGAGTACGTCGTGCGCCGCGGCCCGGACGGCCCCGAGCCGCCCCGGCCGTCCGAGCGCGACCTGGAGGAACCGGTCACCGGCCGTCTCCCTCGCTGACCGGGAGGCCGCGCTGACCCGGCCCCGCGCTGAACCGGAGGCCGCGCTGAACCGGAGGCCGCGCGGGGCCGGGGGAGGAGGGGTAGCGTGGCGGGCGATGAAGGGATTCGCGCGGCGGGAGTTCCAGCTCGTCCTGCTCCGCCGCATGGCCGACTACCAGCCCGGCATGGTCGAGGACGCGGTGCGCGCGCTCGGTGCGTCCCGCACCGAGATGCGGGAGGCCAACGCACGCTGGCAGCGCATCCTGCGGTCCCGGACGTTTCCGCGCGGCATGCGCCGCTACGAGGCCGTCCTCGGCCCGCCCGCCGGCACGGCGGAGCGGCGCGTCGGCGACGTCGCCTGCGCGACCGCGTGGTGGCCGCCGCTGCCGCTGTGGCCGGGGCTCCGCTTCGAGATCATGATGGCGCCGGACGGCTCGGTCGTGCAGGAGTGGCTCGTCCGGGACGACGCCGCCCCCGTGCCGCGGCTCGCGGGCGTCGACGACCTCGTCCCCTGGTCGTGCGTGGTGGGGGACGTCGACGCGCGGCTCGGCGCGGTGGCCCACCAGGACGGCGACGCGCCGAGCCGCTGGCACGCCACCATCACGCTGCCGGACGGTGACCGGTATGTCGCCCATTTCGTGTGGGGTCTCCTCCAGACGGTGGTGAGCGTCTGAGACCGCTTTGAGCGATCTTGGCGATTCCGGACAGCGCAGATTGCGCGCCCCTCCCTACGGTGGGGGCATGCGACCTGTCAGAGGCCGGCGATGCCCGAGGTGACCTCCTACGCCCCGGGCTTCCCGACCTGGGCGGAGCTGGCCAGCCCCGACCCGGAGACCTCGAAGCGGTTCTACTGCGACCTGTTCGGGTGGCACTCCTACACGCTGACCGTCGACATCGGCGACTACGAGATCTTCACCCTCGGCGGTGTCCAGGGGCCGGAGGTCGGCGGGATGCAGGCCCTCGCCGACGACACCCTGCCCTCGTCCTGGACGTGCTACTTCCGCAGCGACGACGTCGAGGCGTCGGTGGAGGCCGTGCAGTCGGCGGGCGGCCTGGTCCTGGTGGAGCCGACCGACATCGCCAACCTCGGGCGGATGGCGCTGTGCTCGGACCCGGAGGGCGCCGACTTCGCCTTCTGGTACCCGTACCACCTGCAGGGCGCCGGGGTGCAGGACGAGCCGTCCGCGATGTGCTGGGTGGAGCTGGCGTCCCGCGACGTCGAGCAGGCGCGCCGCTTCTACGGCGAGGTCTTCGGCTGGCGGCCCGTGGACCGCGACTACTACACCGCCGGCTACACCGACTGGAAGATCGGCGACTGGTCCGTCGCGGGCATGGTGCCGATGGGCCAGCACTGGCCGTCCGACTACCCGCCCCACTGGATCCCCTACTACTGGGTGGCCGACTGCGACGAGGCCGCGACCAAGGCCGTCGAGCTGGGCGGCCGGGTGCGGGTGCCGCCGAGCGACATCGAGCTGGGCCGCTTCGCCATCATCACCGACCCGACCGGCGCCCGGCTGGCCTTCATCGCCCCGACCATCCGCGACGTCACCGAGACGCGGACGCGGCCCTGACGCCCCGGCTCCTCAGCCCGCCCCGGCGCCTCAGCCCGCGTCGGGGGCGTGCAGCCGGCCGAGCAGCATCAGCACCAGCTCGTCGATGACCTCGTCGAGGGTGGCGTCGACCCAGCCGGCGCTCCAGTCGTGCAGGAGCCCGTTGATGCTGCCGATGAAGGCGGTCGCGGCGATCCGGTAGTCGCGGTCCGGGATCTCGCCGCGCGCGGCGGCGGCCGCCGCCTCCGCGCAGATGAAGTCGACCCAGCCGGCGCGGCGGGTGAGGCGCTGCCGGTCCAGCCGGGGGCTGACCCCGACGATCTCGACGAAGGCGATCCGGATGCGGGCCCGGTCGGCGGTGACGGCGGCGGCGTAGGCGCGGAAGAGCCGGGCCGTGCGCGCGGCGAGGCCGAGGCCCTCGACGGACGGCAGCGCCTCGACGACCGCGCGCTCGGCGGCGTCGTTGACCTCCAGGTGCAGTTCGGCGAGCAGGTCCTCCAGGGTGCGGAACTCCTCGTAGAACTGGCGGGTGGACAGCCCGGCGGCCTCGCTCAGCGCGGCGACGGTGGTGCCGCGGTAGCCGGGGCCGCGGCCGAACATCTCCAGCCCGGCGTCCAGGAACCGGCGGCGCCGCTCGGCGCGCCGCTCGGCCGCGGACCGGCCGCCGTACCGGCCGGTCGGACTCGCGCGCCTGCCCGCCACGTCGCTCCTCCCCGCCCCTCGGATCGCATTTTCCCCCATCTTGGGTCTTGTGTCGCACATCACCCTGCATTACTGTCCAGTAACCAAGTCGGAACACGGTCGTTTTCAGACCGAGGCACACCCCCGCAGGAGGACGCGATGCCTTCCCGACGTCTCCGCCGACGCACCGCGCTGCTCGGCTGCGCCGTGCTGGCGGCGACCGCGATGACCGGCGCGCCGCCCGCGCAGGCCCGGCCGGCCGGGGCGCCGGCGCTGCGCGACGTGATGGCCGTCGGCAACGGCCAGGGCGGCACCGTCAGCTTCATCGACACCGCCACCTACCGGAACCTCGGCTCCATCAACGTCGTCCCGGACCTGCAAGAGCGCCTCGACTCGATGAACATCGTCGAGCGGATCGGCTACGAGGCCGTCAACGCCGCGCAGGGCTACCGCAAGCTCGTCGACGACATGGCCGTCTCCCCGGACGGCACGACCCTCTACATCTCGCGCGGCGTGCTGTCGGACGCCGCCGCGTTCGACATCGCCACCAAGAAGATGCTGTGGCGGCACAAGACCGAGGGCTTCAAGGCCGACCACGCGGCGCTGTCGGCGGACGGGAGGCAGTTCGTCGTCTCGGCCACCACCGCGAGCAAGGCCGAGGTCATCGACACCGCCACCGGGAAGCTCCTGACGAGCTTCGCCACCGGCACCTACCCGCACGCGAACGACTACTCGCCCGACGGGACGGTCCTCTACAACTCCAGCATCGGCGTCACCTCGCTGCCGAAGCTGCTGAACGGGCTCAAGGGGTCGAGGTCCGTGACGGCGGTCGACGCGAAGACGTTCAAGCCGCTGCGCACCTACACCTTCGAGTACGGGATCCGCCCGGCGGTGTTCACCCGAGACAACAGGACGATGTACGCGCAGCTGTCCTACCTCAACGGGTTCATCGAGTACGACCTGGCGGCCGGTAAGACCACCCGGACGGTGAACATGCCGTTCAGCGACAAGGCCGCCAAGATGAAGCCGGACGACTACCCGCAGAACTCCGCGCACCACGGCATGGCGATGAACGCCGACGAGTCCAAGCTGTGCGTGGCCGGGACGATCGACGACTACGTCTCCATCGTCTCCCGGCCCGGCCTGACCACGGACGGGACCGTCCACTACGCCACCGACGCGCTGCCGTACTGGACGCAGACCAGCCCCAACG
>NZ_VCKZ01000069.1 GCF_005889745.1 Actinomadura geliboluensis | reverse complement strand
AGTGGAGGCGGCGGGCGGGGGGCTGACGGGCCTGTTCCGGCGGATCGAACCGCTCGGCTCCGACCCCGAAGGGTGGACGGCGACACCGCTTCGTTAGTCGTCCGTTTTGTGCCGGGGACGTAGTTCGGCGATGCTTGGGGAGTGTCAACGGAGACTCTGAACGGCGCCGCCGAGCTGCGCGCCTTCCTGCACGGCCTGCCGGGCGTGGACCGGGTGGGCGCCGAGGAGCGGGCCGCGCGGCTGGCCACCAGGTCGATCAAGACGACGGCGAAGGCCGCGGCGATCGACCTGGCGATCTCGATGGTGGACCTGACCACGCTGGAAGGCGCGGACACGCCCGGGAAGGTGCGGGCGCTGTGCGCCAAGGCCGCCCACCCGGACCCGGCGGACGCGTCGGTGCCGAAGGTCGCGGCGGTGTGCGTCTACTCGGACCTGGTGGACGTCGCCGTCCGGTCCCTGGCGGGGACGGGCATCGGCGTCGCGAGCGTGGCGACGGCGTTCCCGGCGGGCCGGGCGCCGCTGGAGGCCAAGCTCGCCGACACGCGGGCCGCGGTCGCGGCGGGCGCGGCGGAGATCGACATGGTGATCGACCGCGGCGCGTTCCTGGCCGGCGACTACGCCAAGGTGTTCGACGAGATCACCGCCGCGAAGGGCGCCTGCGGGGACGCCCACCTGAAGGTGATCCTGGAGACCGGTGAGCTCGCCACCTACGACAACGTGCGGCGGGCGTCGTGGCTCGCGATGCGGGCCGGGGCCGACTTCATCAAGACCTCCACCGGCAAGGTGGCGCCGGCGGCGACGCTGCCGGTCACGCTGGTGATGCTGGAGGCCGTCCGCGACTACCGCGCGGCCACCGGGCGGCAGGTCGGCGTGAAGCCGGCCGGCGGCATCAAGACCACCAAGGACGCGATCAAGTACCTGGTGCTGGTGAACGAGACCGCCGGCCCGGACTGGTTGACCCCCGAGTGGTTCCGGCTCGGCGCGTCCAGCGTGCTGAACGATCTGCTCATGCAGCGCCGCAAGCTGGCCACCGGCGTCTATTCCGGTCCCGACTACTTCACGCTGGACTGACCATGGTTTTCGAGTACGCGCCGGCGCCCGAGTCGCGGGCTGTCGTCGACATCCGCGCCTCCTACGGGCTGTTCATCGGCGGCGAGTTCACCGACGGGCACGGCGAGCCGTTCAAGTCGATCAACCCGGCGGACGAGAGCGTCCTGGCCGACATCGCCTGCGCCGACGAGGGCGACGTCGACCGCGCCGTGAAGGCCGCGCGCACGGCCTTCGACAAGGTGTGGGGGCCGATGCCCGGCCGGGAGCGCGCCAAGTACCTGTACCGGATCGCCCGGATCATCCAGGAGCGGTCGCGGGAACTGGCGGTGCTGGAGTCGATCGACAACGGCAAGCCGATCCGCGAGTCCCGGGACGTGGACGTCCCGCTGGTCGCGGCCTGGTTCTTCTACTACGCCGGATGGGCCGACAAGCTCCCGTACGCCGGGTTCGGCCCGGATCCGCGGCCGGTGGGCGTCGCGGGCCAGGTGATCCCGTGGAACTTCCCGCTGCTGATGCTGGCCTGGAAGATCGCGCCCGCGCTGGCCTGCGGCAACACGGTGGTGCTCAAGCCCGCCGAGACGACGCCGCTGACCGCGCTGCTGTTCGCCGACATCTGCCGGCAGGCCGAACTGCCGCCGGGCGTCGTCAACATCGTCACCGGCGCCGGGGAGACGGGCCGCGCGCTGGTCGAGCACGGGGGCGTCGACAAGGTCGCCTTCACCGGCTCCACCGAGGTGGGACGGCAGATCGCCCGCTCCCTGGCGGGGACCGGCAGGAAGCTCACCCTGGAACTCGGCGGCAAGGCCGCCAACATCGTCTACGCGGACGCGGCGCTCGACCAGGCCGTCGAGGGCATCGTCAACGGGATCTTCTTCAACCAGGGGCACGTGTGCTGCGCCGGGTCGCGGCTGCTCGTCCAGGAGTCGGTCGCCGACGAGGTGCTGGAGCGGCTGAAGGCGCGGATGGCGACGCTGCGCGTCGGCGACCCGCTCGACAAGAACACCGACGTCGGCGCGATCAACTCGGCCGCGCAGCTCGCGAAGATCAAGGAGCTGTCGGAGGCCGGGGAGAACGAGGGCGCCGAGCGGTGGTCGCCGCCGTGCGAGCTGCCGTCCCAGGGCTTCTGGTTCGCGCCGACGATCTTCACCGGCGTCGCGCAGTCGCACCGGATCGCCCGCGAGGAGATCTTCGGGCCGGTGCTGTCGGTGCTGACGTTCCGCACCCCGGACGAGGCCGCCACCAAGGCCAACAACAGCCCCTACGGGCTGTCGGCGGGCATCTGGACCGAGAAGGGCTCGCAGATCCTCTGGACGGCGCAGCGGCTGCGCGCCGGGGTGGTGTGGGCCAACACGTTCAACAAGTTCGACCCGGCCTCACCGTTCGGCGGCTACAAGGAATCGGGGTTCGGCCGCGAGGGCGGACGCCACGGACTGGAGGCCTACCTCAATGCCTGACCGTCTCGCCGTCCGCAAGACCTACAAGCTGTTCATCGGCGGCGCGTTCCCCCGATCGGAGTCCGGCAGGTCGTACGTGGTCACCGACGCCAAGGGCCGTTTTGTCGCCAACGCCTCGCAGGCGTCCCGCAAGGACGCCCGGGACGCGGTCGTCGCCGCGCGGAAGGCGTTCCCCGGCTGGTCCGGGCGCACCGCCTACAACCGCGGCCAGATCCTGTACCGGGTCGCCGAGATGCTGGAGGGCCGCCGCGACCAGTTCGTGGACGAGCTGCGCCGGGCCGGCGCCTCCAAGGGCGCCGCGGGCGCCGAGGTGGACGCCGCCGTCGACCGGTGGGTCTGGTACGCGGGCTGGGCCGACAAGCTGAGCGCCGTCGCCGGCGCCGCCAACCCCGTGTCCGGGCCGTTCTTCAACTTCTCCACGCCCGAGCCCACCGGGGTCGTCGCCGTCGTCGCGCCCGACTCGCCGCTGCTCGGGCTGGTGTCGGTGGTCGCGCCCGCGATCGTGTCCGGCAACACCGCCGTGGTGGTCGCCTCCGAGCCGGCGCCGCTGCCGTCCATCACCCTCGCCGAGGTGCTGGCCACGTCCGACCTGCCGGGCGGCGTCGTCAACGTCCTCACCGGCCGCCGCGCGGAGATCGCGCCCTGGCTCGCGACCCACATGGACGTCAACGCCATCGACCTCGCCGGCGTCCCGGACGACCAGGTCGGCGGCCTGGAGGAGAAGGCCGCCGAGAACCTGAAACGCGTCCTGCGCCCCGCGGAGACCGACTGGACCGAGGAGCCGGGAACCGCCCGTATGACGGCATTTCTGGAGACGAAGACCGTCTGGCACCCGGTGGGCGTCTAATTCGATTTGACGCTCCGCGTGTAGAGGGTCACAAAGTGTGGAATAGATCTCCCCGTAACTGATCATTTCGGGGGGGAGATCAGTGGCAACGAAAACCGCATCGCGCACGACCGCGAGCCGAGGGACGGCCGGTCGCGCGAAGAGCACAGCCAGCAAGTCCACCACCGCCAAGAAGCCGGCGGCCAAGCGCACGTCGGCGGCGAGCTCGTCGTCCCGGTCGACCACCACCAGGTCGACCGGGACCAAGAGCGGCACGGCGAAGAAGTCGACCGCGTCCAGCCGGACGTCGTCGACCGCCGCGACCCGCGTCACCAAGGCCGCGAGCCAGGCCAAGACCGCCGCGACGCAGATGAAGTCGGTGGCGACCAAGGCGTCCTCGTCGGCCAAGGCCATGACGGCGATGACCAAGGCGATGACCAGCGCCACCAAGGCGATGTCCGACGCCGCCAAGGCGATGGACGCGGCCGCGAAGGTCATCACCACCACCGCCAAGTCGAGCACGGCGAAGAAGAGCACGCCCGCGAGCAGGAGCACGTCGTCCAAGGCGAGCACCTCGAAGGCGAGCACCTCGAAGTCGGGGACGTCCAGGGCGAAGGCGGGCACGTCCAAGTCGAGCTCGTCCCGCAAGACGACCTCGGCGGCGTCCAGCCGGTCGCGTCCGACCACCTCGGCCCGGACCAGCTCGTCGAAGTCGAGCACGGCGAAGTCGAAGCCGTCGAGCACGGCCAAGAAGGCGTCCACGCCCAAGTCGCGGACGTCGGCGGCCCGCAAGACGACCTCGTCCAAGACCACAACGAGCACCAGGTCGGGGACGTCATCGCGGTCCGGTACGGCCCGCAAGACGCCCGCCCGCCGCGCGATGGAGGCGGCGGGGACCACCGCCGCGGCCGCGCAGTCCGCGTCCTCGATGGTCGAGCCGAAGACCGGCCCGTTCCAGCACTCGACACGGAGCGAAGGCGGGTTCCTCAGCGGGCTCACCAACGCTGGCCGCGAGCGCTGAGGATGGACGAGAAGGACATCCTCGCGCGCATCGACGAGTACGTCGGCGAGGAGCAGCGGCTCCGCGAGCGCTACCAGCGCGACGAGCTGGGGCGCGAGGAGGAGCACCGGCGGCTGGAGCAGCTGGAGGTCGCCCTCGACCAGTGCTGGGACCTGCTGCGCCGCCGCAGGGCCCGGTTGGACGCCGGCCAGGACCCGGACGCCGCCGGCGTCCGGCCGCCGGACGAGGTCGAGGGCTACCTCCAGTGACGCCGCCGCACCCACCACGCCGGCGGCTGCGGTTCGGCGCCTGCCTCGACCCGGCCGCCGCCGCCCCGCTGCTCCGCACCGCGCAGGACGCGGACCGCTACGGCCTCGACCTGCTCGGCGTCCGCGACCTGCCGCACCGGCGCGGCACCGCCGACGCGCTCACCCTGCTGGCCGCCGTGCTGACCGGCACGTCCCGGATCCGGGCGCTGCCCGCGGTGGCGTGCCTGCCGCTGCGCCCGCCCGCCGCGCTCGCCAAGGCGATCGCGACCATGGACCTGCTCAGCGGCGGCCGCGTCGAACTCGGCCTCGGCGCGGGCGCCGACCCGGCCGGCATCGAATCCTACGGCGGCACCCGGCCCGGCGGCGCGGCGGCGCTCCGCGCCCTGGAAGAGGCGGTGCGGCTCATCCGGCTGCACTGGAGCGACCAGCCCGGGCTCCGCTTCGACGGCGACCACTACCGGTTCGCCGCCGCGGACGCCGGTCCGGCACCGCGGCGGCAGATCGGCGTCTGGCTCGGCGTCACCGGCCCGCGCGGCATCGACCTCGCCGGCCGGATCGCCGACGGCTGGATCGTGCCCTCGTCCCACGTCCCGCCGAAACGCCTCGCCGACGGCCGCCGCCGCCTCGACGACGCCGCCGCCCGGGCCGGCCGCGACCCGGCCGCCATCCGCCGCGTCTACATCCTCGAAGGCGCCCTGGACGGACGGGACTCCCACGGCTTCCTGCACGGCCCGCCCCGCCAGTGGGTCTACGAACTCACCGAACTGGCCATCGGCCACGGCGTCGACTCGTTCCTCTACGCCGGCGACCCGGCGAACCTCCCGGTCTTCGCCCTGGAGGTCGTCCCCGAAGTCCGAGAGAAGATGGCCCAGGAACGAGTCGTCCTGAAAGACGGAGCCGGGTTCACCCAGGGGGGCGACACCCTGGAACCCCCGTCACGAGCCGGTCAATCCTCACCCCACGGTTCGGGAGTTCCGTGACCCTGTGTTTGCCCAGGGGGGCGACCCCCTGGAACCCCCGTCACGGCCGGGAGGCTGTTTCCCGATCCGCTGGCGCGTCTCGTGAAACAGCCTCCCGGCCGGCGGGTCGTGCGACCTCCGGGCGCTAGGGCGCCCTCCGGCCGCACGACCCGTGGGTGGCGGTTGGGGTTCGGGCTTACATGCGTTCTGGGGTGGGGACGCCCAGGAGGTGCAGGCCCGTCTCCAGGGTGCGCAGGGTCGCCGCGCACAGGGCCAGGCGGGACGCCTTCGTCGGCTCGTCCGGTGCCTTCAGGACCGGGCAGTTCTCGTAGAACGTGGTGTAGGCGTCGGCGACTGCGTAGATGTAGGACGCCAGCCGGTGCGGCTCGGCGGTGTCGCCGGCCTGCTTCAGGACCGCGCCGAAGCCGAGCAGTTCGAGGGCGAGCGCCCGCTCGGCCGGGTCGCCCAGCGTGATCGGGCCCGTGGCGTCCTCGACGGCGACGCCGCCCTTGCGGAAGATCGACCGGATCCGGGCCGCCGCGTACTGCAGGTACGGGCCGGTCTTGCCGTGGAAAGAGATCATCCGGTCGAAGTCGAAGACGTACTCGCTGTCGCGCGCCACCGACAGGTCGGCGTACTTCACCGCGCCGATGCCGACGTCCCGGACGATCGCGGCCCGCGTCGCGTCGTCGAACGGCTCGTCGTGCTGGATCTCGTCGAAGACGGCACCGGCCCGCTCGACGGCCTCGTCGAGGAGTTGGGCGAGTTTGACGGTGCCGCCCGCCCTGGTCCGCAGGATCTTGCCGTCGGTGCCGAGGACGTTGCCGATCTGCGCGTGCTCGGCCTCGACCTCGTCGTTCAGCCAGCCCGCCATCCGGGCGACGGCGAAGACCATCTGGAAGTGCAGTGCCTGCGGGGCGCCCACCACGTAGATCATCCGGTCGACGTGCTCGGTGTCGACCCGGTACCGGATGGTGGCGAGGTCGGTGGTGGAGTAGTTGTAGCCGCCGTCGCTCTTGCGGATGATCACGGGCAGCGGCTCGCCCTCGCGGCCGGTGAAGCCGGGCGGGAACGCGCACAGCGCCCCGTCGCTGATCACCGCGATGCCCTTGTCCTCCAGTTCCTGGACGGTCGGGGCCAGCAGGTCGTTGTAGAAGCTCTCGCCCTTGATGTCGTCGTCGGTGAGCGTGACGCCGAGCCGCCCGTAGACGGCGTTGAAGTACCGCTTCGACACGTCCACGAGGACGTTCCACAGCCGGAGGGTCTCGGCGTCGCCGGCCTGGAGCGCGACGACCCGCCGCCTAGACCGGTCGGCGAACTCCTCGTCGCCGTCGAACTTCTCCCGCGCGGCCTGGTAGAACGCGGTCAGGTCGCTGACGGACGAGTCGTCCCGCGCGGCGGCGTCCTCGCCGAGGTCGAGCAGGTGCTCGATCAGCATCCCGAACGGGGTGCCCCAGTCGCCGACGTGGTTGTCCCGGACGACGTCGTGGCCGAGGAACGCCAGGATCCGGGCGATCGCGTCGCCGACGATCGTGGTCCGCAGGTGGCCGACGTGCATCTCCTTCGCCACGTTCGGCGAGGAGTACTCGACGACGGTCTTCTGCGGCTCCTCGGCCGCGGGGACGCCGAGCCGCTCGTCCTCCAGGGCGCGCTGCGCCTCGGCGGCGATCCAGCCGTCGCTGAGCGTCAGGTTGATGAAGCCCGGCCCGCTGACCTCGACGTTCGCCACGACGTCGGCGGTGTCGAGGTTCTTGACGATCTCGTCGGCCACGTCTCGCGGCTTGCGGCCCAGCTTCTTGGCCAGCGGCAGCGCCACGTTGGCCTGAAGGTCGGCGAACTGCGACGGCCGGATGACCGGGTCGGCGTCCGCGTATGACGGTCCGAAGGCGGCGCTCAGCGCGGCCTGGACCCGAGCGGCGAGTACGAGTTGCGGATCGGGCATGTCCCAAGGTTATCGGCGCGGGACGCCCGACCGGACCCGGTTTTCCGCTACGGCGCGCCGGGCGGCTCGGTGCGGTCGGGGACGGTGTCGCCGGCGGGGCCGCTGACCGGCTGCCGGGGCGCGGGCGGCCCCTCGACGGGCTGCGCCGCCCCTTCCGGGGGTTTTTCGGGCGGTTTGTCGCCCGCGTCGCGCTCGCCGTGCGTCCAGCGGCCGAACCGGGAGGTGCGGGTCGCGGCGACCTGCTCCCGGATCCGCTCGACGATCCGCCCGGCGGCCAGCCGGTGCGCCAGCTCGCACGCCGAGGTGATCGCGCGGGCGTGCGAGGCGCCGTGCGCGATCACGACGGTGCCGTTCAGGCCGAGCAGGACGCCGCCGCCGTAGGTGTCGGGGTCGAGCCGGTCGCGGAGGTCCTGGAGGCGGCGGCGCTGGAGCAGCGCGCCCATCCGCGCCGCGGGGGTGGAGGTCATCGCGTCGCGGATCTCGGTGAACGCGGTGCCGATCGTCCCCTCCATCGTCTTGAGCGCGATGTTGCCGGTGAACCCGTCGGTGACGATGACGTCGACCCGCCCGGCGAGCAGGTCGTGGCCCTCCACGTTGCCCGCGAACTCGATGCCGTGGCTGCCGCCGGCGAGCAGCTCGTGGGCGCGCTTGGCGAGCTTGTTGCCCTTGCCCGCCTCGGCGCCGATGTTGAGCAGCCCCACGGTGGGGCGGTCGGGGCCGAGCAGGATCTGCGCGTACGCGGTGCCGAGGGCCGCGAACTGGACGAGCGTCTCCGCCTTGACGTCGGCGGTGGCGCCCGCGTCCAGCAGGATCGTCGGGCGCGGGCGGGTCGGCAGCGTCACCGCGATGGCGGGGCGCAGCACGCCCTGCTGGCCCTTCAGCCGCAGCCGCGACGTCGCCACCACCCCGGCGGTGCTGCCCGCCGAGACCAGGGCCGACGCCCGCCCCTGCTTGATCAGGTGGCAGGCGATCGCGATGGACGAGCGGGGCTTGCGCCAGCTCGCGAGCGCGCCCTCGCCCATGTCGAGCGCCTCGTCGGCGTGCACGATCGGGATCTTGCCGACATAGCCGTACCGGTCGAGTTCGCGCCGGATCCGCGGGGCCTGCCCGACCAGGACGAGCCGGACGCCGTGCTCGCGGACGGCGTCCACCGCCCCGGCGACGATCTCCCCGGGGGCGTGGTCGCCGCCCATCGTGTCGACCGCGACCGGCAGCGGACGCGGCGGCACGCGGCGAGGCGCCCCGGCACGCGACGGCTCGCCAGTGCCGGTCATGGCCGCTCCAGGGAGATGGAAGGAAAATGCGGTGTGCCGCAACAACGCAGCTCATCGCATCGTATGGCGTTCCTTCACCTGCCTTGGCAGCGCCCGGCCGGAGTGGCGATCATCACCCTCCGGGCGTCAGCCGCGGCTGCCGGCCTCCTGGCTGTGGCAGTCGGCGCCCAGGCAGGTCGCGTTCTGCACGACCGGGCGGCCGCCGACGAGGATCGTGTAGTAGGTGGTTGCGGTCTTCTTCTCGCCGCTCCCGAGCACCTCGACCCGCTTGCTGTCGGACGTGGTGCCGGTGCACGAGACGCGCAGCCGCTCCTTCGTCCAGCCGGGCAGGTCGGCGCACTTCAGCGGCGCGGCGAGGGTCACGCCGCGCTGGTGCAGCTCGGCGGCGGCCGTGACCGGCAGCGCGTTGCGCAGCGCGGCCTGCGTCTTGTACTTCAGCTCCTTGCCGCCGGACAGCGCCAGGTACGAGATCCCGCCGGCGAGGGCGAGCACGATGAGCGCGGCGGACCCCAGGATCAGGGCCTTCTTGCGACTTATCTTCACAACGGTTACGTCACCGACAGTACGCGGACGTATGCGTCGAGTGGTGGGTTTTGAAGGTCCGCAGGCGGATTCGTTGCCGTCCGGGTCAGGTGTTCGGGTGCTCGCAGCCGAGGCCGAGGCAGCCCTTGCGCAGCACCTCGCGGCCGCCGACGGTGACCACGTACGTCTCGCGCGGACGGTCGGTGTCGGCGTTGTAGGCGACCCCGTCCACGGTGACCGGTTCCCCGGCGGTGGTGCGGGCCGTGCAGGCCACCCGCACCACGGAGCTCGTGGCGGGCACCGGCGACTCGCACGAGGGGCGCTCTCGCAGCTCGATGCCGCGAATCTTGAGCTCGTCCACGACCCCGTCGGAGACCGCGTTGCGGTACGCGCCCTCCGAGATGCGCTGCATCACCTTGCAGCCCGACAGGGTCAGGGCGAGCAGCGCCGCCAGGACGAGGACCGGCCCCCTTCTCATGCGGACTCCTCGACCCGGCCGGTGCGGCCGACCGCGTCGGCGACCACGTCGGGACGGTCGAGCGGGACCATGTGCAGGGCGTCGGGCAGCTCGATCCGGCTGCCGAGCGGGCTCATCCGGGCGAGCCGCTCGTGGCCCTCGGCCCAGTCGCGCTTCCCGCCCGGGTCGTCGACGTCGCCGAGCGCGGTCACCACGACGAGCGGAATGTGCGGGAACGGGCGCCGCTCCCGCAGCCGGACCAGGTCGGCGGCCATCTCCCAGTAGGCGAGCTCCTCCGCGATCACCGTGCCGATCACCGTCCCGCGCCCGTACACCGACCGGACCACGCGGCTCGGGACGGCCTCGTCGCGGCGGCTGGTGTGGTCGAGGACCAGCCGCCGCCCGAGCGGCCCGGCGACCCTCGCCAGCCGCGTCGCGTCGAGGAGCGCGCCGGTGGCCGTGGCGAGCGGGGTCAGCGCGGCGGCGGTCCGGACGCGCACGCGCGGGTCGTTCTCGTGGCTGGGGTCGAGCAGCACCAGGCCCCGGACGAGCCGGGGCCGCAGCCGGGCCAGGGCCTCGGCGGGGAACGCGGCCATCGAGTGCGCGAGGACGGTCACCGGCCCGCCCGCCCGCTCCGCCAGCGCCTCCAGGATCGCCGTGTCGCGGCGCAGCGACGGCGGCGCGACCGCGGCCGGGCTGAGCCCGAGGCCGGGGCGGTCGAACACCGTGACCCGGTGCCCGGCCCGCAGCTGCTCGATGCTCGGCACCCAGTCGAACCACGCCCCGCCCAGCCCGGACGTCAGCAGCAGCGGCGGCCCGCCCGGCGGACCGGTCTCGATCACGTGCACCTGCTCGCGCCCGGCATTGACGATCCGCCCGTCCGGCAGGGGGGTTCCGCTCGTGCTCACAGCCGGGCCTCCTCCGTCACGGCGGCGGTGTCGTCCCGGGCGGCGCGCGCCGCGTCCCGCCGGTCGGCGTACAGCGCCCAGGCGATGACCAGCAGGCCGAGGACGAGGATGCTGATCTGGACGCGCTGGACGACCCCGAGCCACTGCCCCAGGTACATCGCGACGAGCGTGCCGAGCGCCGACACCGACTCGGCGAGCGCGAGCAGCCAGCCCCAGCGGGCGAGCGCCGGCCACCAGCCGTAGCGGCGGGCGGCGAGCGAGAGCAGCAGCAGCGCGGCGACCCCGCAGACGATCACGGCGCTGCTGGTCACCGAGTGGAACTCGTGGGAGAACGAGACGTGCTCGGAGCGCTCCCGCAGCGCGCACCAGGTCTCCAGGCTGGGCGCGCAGTCCAGCGGGAAGGACGCGTCGCCGATCGCGCAGACGCCGAACAGCCCGAGGAACGCCCAGCCCGCCGTGGCGAGCGGCCTGCGGGTGAGCCGGCGCAGCGTGCCGACCGCCACCATGATCGACAGCACTCCGGTGACGAAGTCGCCCGCGCTGTAGACGAGGTGGAACGGCTGGTCGGCGGCCGACAGCTCGCTGACGTAGCCGTTGAAGAAGTCGAGCTTGGGGCTGAGGAGGTTCTCCAGCACGAAGGTCGCGTAGCTGATCCCGGCGATCGTCGCGAGGACGACCAGCCGCAGCGGGACGACGCCCGGCCCGTCCCGTTCGACAGCGTCCACCGGCCCCCCTCACGCCGCGTGACCGCGTCCGCGCCCTGCCGCACGCCCCGGTCCCGCCGCTTCGGTCCTGCCCGCCCCGCCCAGTATTTCCCAAGATCGCGACTTGCGGGGACCGGGGGTGCCGAGTCGCGGTGTATCCGCTGGCAGTGTCCGTGCGCCGGGCGGGTTGCGGCGCATCTCACCGCCCGATGACGGAGAAGTTGACGTCCCGTAGTCGTTGTACTGGGTACCGGGCGTCAACGATGATGTCCAGGCGATTTGTCTGGATCGTCCTTGACCAGCCTTTGTCCCGGCCCGGTAGGGGGTATCAATTCGGCATGAACCCGTCCCAAACGGTTGAATGGGGGTGTCCCGCGCACTCCTGATCACAGACCGTGATGACGCCCCGGGGCGCGCCTCCCCCGCTGACAGCAAGGAGTACCAACACGTGACACTGGTGAACGACGCGGCTCCCGCGGTGCGATCCACCGGTCGCAAGTTCCGCGCCTTCACGGCGAAGCACCTGGACGAACTCACCGCTCGCGCCGGGCTGGCGCCCGACGAGCGGCTCGCGACCCGGGCGGTGGCGACGGTCCTGCCCTTCCGGACCAACGCCTACGTCATCGAGGAGCTCATCGACTGGACGGCCGCCCCCGACGACCCGATCTACCGGCTCGTCTTCCCGCGCCCGGACATGCTCCCCGCCGAGGACGTCGCCCACCTGTCGGACCTGCTGCGCCGCGAGGCCCCGAAGGCCGAGATCGAGGCCGCCGCCCACCAGGTCAGGATGCGGCTGAACCCGCACCCGGCCGGCCAGATGGAGCTCAACATCCCGAGCTTCGGCGACGGCAAGATCCCCGGGATGCAGCACAAGTACGACGAGACCGTGCTGTACTTCCCCAAGCAGGGCCAGACCTGCCACGCGTACTGCACCTACTGCTTCCGCTGGGCCCAGTTCGTCGGCGAGGCCGACCTGAAGATGGCCGGCGACGAGCCGACGGCGCTGCGCGACTACCTGATCGCCCACCCCGAGGTGACCAGCGTCCTGTTCACCGGCGGCGACGCCATGATCATGGGTGAGCCGGTGCTGCGCCGCTACGTCGAGCCGCTGCTCGACCTGGAGCAGCTCGAATCCATCCGGATCGGCACCAAGTCGCTGGCCTACTGGCCGCAGAAGTTCGTCACCGACCCCGACGCCGACGACATGCTCCGGCTGTTCGAGCAGGTCGTGGAGTCGGGCAAGAACCTCGCGTTCATGGCGCACTTCTCGCACCCGCGCGAGCTCGAACCCCTCATGGTCGCCGAGGCGTGCCGCCGGATCCGCGACACCGGCGCGATCATCCGCACCCAGGCCCCGCTGATCAGGACGATCAACGACGACGCCGCGACCTGGGAGAGCATGTGGCGGACGCAGACCCGCATGGGTCTGATCCCCTACTACATGTTCGTCGAGCGCGACACCGGGCCGCAGGACTACTTCGCCGTCCCGCTCGCCCGCGCCTACGACATCTTCCGGGACGCCTACAGGAACGTCTCCGGCCTCTCCCGTACCGTCCGGGGCCCGTCCATGTCCGCGACGCCGGGCAAGGTCTGCGTGGACGGCGTCCTCGACCTGCTCGGCGAGAAGGTGTTCGCGCTGCACTTCATCCAGTGCCGCGACTCCGATCTGGTCGGCAAGCCCTTCTTCGCCCACTACGACCCCGACGCGGTCTGGCTGGACGACCTGAAGCCCGCCTTCGCCGACCGCTTCCCCTGGGAGAAGTAGCCGAGCCGTGCCAGGAGCCGGGGGCCGGCCACGGCCGGACTGAGTACGTGGCCGCCCCCGGCTGAGCACGAACGCCCATGCGGCGGTCGCCGCGGCACGGCGACGATGCCCGCATGTCCCCCCACATCCTCTCCTTCGAGGGGCGCGGCCCGGCCGACCGGATCCGGCTCGTGCTGGCCGCCGGCTACACCGTCGCCGTCCTCGCGGTCAGCGCGGTCGTCCTCGGCGTCATGCTCTTCTCCGACGACCCGGGCTTCATCGGCGTCTGGCTCGTCTTCGTCACCAGCCCGCTGTCGGTCCTCGGGATCACGCTCATCATGCCGCTCGGCGAGCTGCCCGGCCCCCTCGACATCGCCGTGTTCTTCGCGGCGACGACCGGCCCCGGCCTCCTCCAGGCGTGGCTGCTGTGGCCGTCCCGGAGGGTCAGCGCAGCGAACGGGCCAGGCACAGGCAGGCGGCGAGGGTGGCGGCGCCGCACAGCGCCATGACGTGGCCGGGCGCCAGGAACTCGCCCAGCGCGCCCGCCGTGCCGATCCCGGCGGCCTGGCCCGTCATGAGCCCGCTGCCGGACAGCCCCAGCGCCTGACCGCGGATCTCCTCGGGCACCGCGTCCACCAGGCGCCGCTGGACGGTCAGCTCGTAGCCCAGCCCGAACGTCCCGGCCGCCATCAGCGCGCACGCCGCCGGCAGGCCCGGGTCGAACGCGAACAACAGAAGGGGCGCGCCCGTCAGCATCGCCAGCGGGAGGGTGAGGCGCTCGCGCGTCGCCGGCGGAATCCAGCGCCCCACCACGAGGTTGCCCGCGAACATGCCCGCGGCCGCGGCGGAGAGCAGCAGCCCCGCCGCGTCCGGGCGCCCCGAATCGGCTGTGAAGGGCACGACGACGCCCTCCGCGCCGACCGAGAGGGAGATCGGCAGCCATGCGGCGAGCAGCAGCCCGCGCGTGCCGCGGTGGCCCAGCAGCAGCCGGTTCGTCCGCCATGTCTCGCTCGCCAGGCCGGACGACGACGGCCGCGCCGCGGGCGGAGCGTCCGGGAGCCGCGTGCGGGCGAGCAGCGCGGCCAGCGCGGCGCCGGCCGCCGCCAGCCACAGCGCCCCGGACGTTGAGATCGCCGCCAGCAGCAGCCCGCCCGCCGCCTGCCCGGCGATCTGCGCGCCCGCACTGGTCATCGTGAACAGCGACCGGCCCAGCACGTAGCCGTCCCCGGGCAGCAGCGCGGGCAGCCGCGCCTGCACGGACGCGGCGCCGACCGGCGCGAACAACCCCACCGCGACGAGCAGCGCCATGACCGCCGGCAGCGGCAGGACCCCCAGCGCGAGGACGGCCGTGATGACGAAGCGCAGCACGTGGTAGCCGGTCAGCAGCCGCCGCGCCGGGAGGCGGTCGGCGAGCGACATCAGCAGCGCGCCGCCGATCACGTACGGGAGCATCCCGGCGGCGAACACGAGCGCCGCGGCGACGGACGACCCGGTGCGCTCGAACGTCTGCACCGACAGCGCGATCGTCCGGACGGAGTCGCCCGCGACCTGCAGCGTCTGGAGGGAGAACAGCGTCCGGAACTCGGCGACGCCGAAGACGTCGCGGTACCGGGCGGTGGACGGCGGAGCGGTCATGCCGCCGACTCTGCGGCCCCGGATCTCGTCCGCGACAATGTTTCGGGGAGGAGCGAAACATGTACCGCATCGTGGTGGGGCCGGGGGACATCGCCGCCAGCCGGTTCGGGGTCGGGCCCCTGATCGAGGTGTACGCCGCGCTCGGCCTGGTCGCCGGCCGGATGCCCGTCGGGCCGCTCGGGCCGTGGGTGGAGCGGGCGCGGCCCGCGTACCGGGAGATCGCCGGCGACCCGGCCGTGCGGGCGCTGGTCTTCCTGCGCCGCCCGCACGGGTACATGGCGGACTTCGTCGTCCCGCCGCCCGCCCGGCCCAACCTCACCGTCCCCGAGCAGCTGGCGGCCGTCCGGGCGACGCCGCTCGGCCAGGCGCGGCGGGAGATCGCCCGCAACCTGGTGGGCCTGCCGGAGCCGGACGCCGAGATCCGCGGCGTCCTGGGCGCGCCCGACATGCCCGAGCGGCTCGCCGCCGGCCTGGAGACCGCGTGGCGCACCCTGCTGGAGCCGGACTGGGCGGTGCTGCGCTCGATCCTGGAACGCGACATCGTCCACCGCGCCGGGCGGCTCGCCGCCTACGGCTGGGCGGCGGCGCTGGACGGCCTGTCACGCCAGGTGCGCTGGCGGGACGGCGTCATCGAGGCCGACATCCAGGGCGACGTGACCTACCGGCTGGGCGGCGCCGGGCTGACCCTCGTGCCGGTGGTCTTCTCCGAGCTGGGCCTGGCCCTCGAACAGGACTGGCCGTACACGCTGATGTACCGGGCGCGGGGAGTGGCGGCCCTCTGGGAGAGCCGGGAGCCGCGCGGCGAGGACGCCCTCGACCGGCTCGTCGGCCGCACCCGCGCGGAACTGCTGCGCCTGCTCGCCGAACCCGCCACGACGACCTGGCTGAGCGCCCGGCTCCGGATGAGCCTCGGCGGCATCGGCGGCCACCTCGCGGTGCTGCGCGAGTCCGGGCTGGTCACGCGGGAGCGGAGCGGCCGGTCCGTCCTCTACCGGCGCACGGCCGTCGGGGACGTCCTCGTGGGCGCCGGCTGAGGCCGCCCCCGGCCGGGGGCGGCCGGGAACCTCAGGACTCGTAGACCGGCACGATCGAGGCGCGGGCCAGCGTGTGCGCGGTGACGTTGAACCCGACGACGGCGGGGGAGGCGTCGGAGTCGATGCCCAGCGACTCCACGTCCAGCGCGTGCACGGTGAACACGTAGCGGTGCGGCCCGTTCGGCGGCGGCGCGGCGCCGCCGTACGCCTTCGTGCCGAAGTCGTTGCGGGCCTGCACGCCGATCTTGGAATCGGCGGTGCCGGCGCCGGTCGGCAGCTCGGTCACGCCGGCCGGGATGTCGAACAGGCTCCAGTGCCAGAAGCCGCTGCCGGTCGGCGCGTCCGGGTCGTAGCAGGTCACCGCGAAGCTCTTCGTCTCCGCCGGGAACCCCGACCAGCGCAGGTGCGGTGACCTGTTGCCGCCGCTGAACCCCCAGTCGTCGAAGACGTGCTCGTCCGCGAGCCGCTCGCCCTCGGCGACGTCGTCGCTCTCGACGGTGAAGGACGGGACCTCGGGCAGGTGCTCGTGCGGAAGCGGCGGCTTGGCCATGGCGACCTCCTACATCAGGATCTTCGTGTCCCTCCATCTCTACCAGTGGGCGTCACGTCTTGACCGCGCCCATGGTGAACCCGGTGACGAAACGGTCCAGGAACAGGTTGAACAGGAACGCGATCGGCACCGCCGTGATCACCGTGGACGCCTGCAGCGACTGCCAGAAGAACACGTCCCCCCGCACCAGCTGGGTCGGCACGCCGGTGCTGACCACCATCTCCGGGCTCGCCGACACGAACGCCAGCGCGTACACGAACTCGCTGGAGGTGAGCGTGAAGCTGAACACGACCACCGCGACGATCCCCGGGAACACCAGCGGCAGGACGACCCGGAGGAACGCGCCGAGGCGGCTGTGGCCGTCCACCATGGCCTGCTCCTCGACGTCCTTCGGGACGGCCTTCAGGAACCCGATCAGCAGCCACACCGACACCGGGACCGTGATCGTCGGATACACCACGACCATCGACCAGAGCGTGTCCTCCAGGTGCAGCGCCACCACGACCCGCGTCAGCGACAGGAACAGCAGCGACGGCGGCACCAGGTACACCATGAAGATCGCGATGCCCATCGGCGTGCCCCACGGCCGGTCCAGCCGCGCCAGCGAGTACGCCGCCGGCAGCGCCAGCACCAGCGTGACCGCCACCACCGCCGCGCCCACGATCAGCGTGTTCACCACGAACGTCAGGAACGGCGTGTCGGTGAACAGGAACGTCACATGGTCGGGCGTCGCCGGCTTGTTGAAGAAGAACGGGTTGCTCTCCGGGTTGTAGAGGTCCTGGTTCTGCTTGAACGCGCTGATCACGCTCCACAGGAACGGCAGCGCGCACACCAGCGCCGCCAGGACCGCCGCCCCGTACACGCCGCACCGCGCCGCCACATGCCGCCGCGCGTACTTCCGCCGCAGCGCCGCCACGTCCGTGGTCATTGGGCCTCCAACCGCCGGACCGCACGGAGGATGGCGACCGCGCCGGCCAGCAGCAGCGGGAACAGGAACAGCGCGATCGCCGCCCCCTGGCCGACGTCGCCGCCCTCGATGCCGCGGAAATACGCCCAGGAGGCCAGGACGTCCGTCGAGTGCGTCGGGCCGCCCCGGGTCAGCACGTACGGGACGGTCATGTCGGTGAACGTCATGATCGCGCCGAACAGGCCCGCGACCGCGATCACCGGAAGCGTCAGCGGGATCGTCACCTCGAACATCCGCCGCCAGAACCCGGCGCCGTCGATCCGCGCGGCCTCGTCGATGTCGCGGGGGATCGCGACCAGCCCGGCCATCACGATCACGGCGGCCAGCGGGGTCAGCCGCCACGTCTGCACCGCGATCACCGACGCCATCGCCGTGCCGGGCTGCCCGAGCCACACGACGTTCGCGTCGATCAGCCCCAGGTGCCGGAGCACCCAGTCGACCGGCGAGTAGATCGAGTCGAGGAACCACAGCCACGAGATCGTCGACAGCGCGACCGGCGTCGTCCAGGGCAGCAGGACCAGGAACCGCACCACCCACTTGCCGCGGAACTCGGCCACCAGGATGTTCGCGAGGATCTTCCCGAACAGGACGATCAGCACCATGCTCACCAGCGTGAACACCAGCGTGTTGCGCAGCGCCCGCCAGAACACGCCGTCCGCGAAGACCGCGTCGAAGTTGCGGAACCCGACGAGGTCGAACGACGGGTCGCCGGTCGTCACGTCCGAGAACGCGAACGCGATCGCCAGCAGGAACGGGACGCCGACCAGCGCGGCGATGTAGACGACCGAGGGCAGCAGCATCACCCAGGCGAGGAAGCCCTCCCGGTCGGCGAGCCCGGCCTTCGCCCGCGGGGCCGCGGCCCTGTGCTCCGGGGCCGCCGCCTCCGCCCGCGTCACCGCGCGTCCCCGAGCGGCACGGCGGCCCGCCGAGCGCCCGACGCGGCGTCGAAGAACCGGAGCCGCTCCGCAGGCACCGCGAACTCGCGGGTCTCCCCGGCCGCCAGCGGCGTCCCCACGGTCGCGGGGAGCCGGGCGATCACGCGGGTCTCCGCGCCGATGCCCGTGACCGTCCCGTACACGTGCCGGTCGCCGGACAGGTACTCCATCCGCTCCACCCGGAGCGGCATCGTCACCCGCTCCGGCGACACGACGTTCTCGGCGGGCAGCAGATGCTCGGGACGGAACCCCACCAGCACGTCGCCGCGCTCGACCAGGTTCATCGGCGGCGACCCGATGAACGTCGCCACGAACGTGTCGGACGGGTCGTCGTACACCTCCTGCGGCGTCCCGACCTGACGGACGCGGCCGTGCTCCAGCACCGCGATGCGGTCGCCGAGACCCATCGCCTCCGCCTGGTCGTGGGTGACGTAGATGGTGGTGGTGCCGACGCGCTGCTGGAAGCGCTTCAGTTCGTCCCGTGCCGTCGCTCGCATCTTCGCGTCGAGGTTGGAGAGCGGCTCGTCCAGCAGGAAGACCGCCGGGTCGCGGACCAGCGCGCGCGCCAGCGCCACCCGCTGCCGCTCACCGCCCGACAACTGGCGCGGCTTGCGGCGCAGCAGCGGCTCGATCTCCAGCAGGCCCGCCGCCCACTGGGCCTTCTTCTCGCGCTCCTCCTTGGGCATGCCCTCCGCGCGCAGCGGAAAGACGATGTTGTCCCTCACCGTCTTGTGCGGGTACAGCGCATAGGACTGGAACACCATCGCGATCTGCCGGACCCTCGGCGGAAGCCCGTTCACGACGTTCCCGCCGATCAGCACCTCGCCCTCCGTGGGCTGCTCCAGGCCCGCGATGGTGCGCAGCAGCGTCGTCTTCCCGCATCCGGACGGCCCCAGCAGCACCAGGTACTCCCCGGGCTCCGCCGCGAGATCGACACCGTCCAGCGCCCGCACGTGCTCGGCCCGCCCCCGCCGGGCCCGCACATGCCCGTCGAAGGTCTTCACGAGCCCTCTGACCTCGACCGTGTTCACGCCTCAGCCGCCCACGAGGCCGCGGTCGCGCCAGTTCTTGAAGATGGCGTTGACCCGCTGCTCGGCCTCCGCGACCGCCTGGCGCGGGGACGTCTGGCCGCGGGCTGCGCGGCCGAACATCGTCGGCAGCACGTTGGTGTTGAAGATCTCGCCGATCGCCGGGTTGGACGGGCCCGGGTAGCCGATGTTCGCGCTCCACGACGTCGCCGTCTTCAGCAGCCCCAGCTTGTTCGCCGGTTTCGCGCCCCACGGGTCGTCGTCGAGCCAGCCGTTCAGCTGCGGGACGAGCGACGGCCAGCCCGGCAGGTCGTACAGCTCCGAGTAGTACGACACCGACGGGAAGTTCGCCGTGTAGTGCAGCAGGAACTCCTTCGCCGCGTCCGCGTTGCCCGCGTACTTCGGCACGATCCACTGCTGGATCACGTGCTGCGCCGCCATCGCCGCCTTCGGGCCGCGCAGCGCCGGCACGAAGAAGATGTCGTCGCCGATCGCCCGGTTCGTGCCCATCGCGGTGCGCCACGCCGAGATGGAGTTCACGATGTAGGACGACTTGCCGGCGATGAGCGCCTGGTTGTTCGACGCCGGCGTCCACGAGAAGACCTCGCTGGTCTCGGCCTCCTTGAACAGCCGCGCCATGTACTCCACGGCCGCGACGGTCGCGTCCGAGTTCAGCACGACCCGCTCGTTCTGGTCCTGGACGGAGCCGCCGTACGACCACAGCAGCGCCCGCGCCGCCATGTTCGAGTCGGTCTCCGGGGACAGCCCGATGCCGCACGGCACCCCGGTCTGCTTCTTGATCTCGGCGGCGCCGCGCAGCAGGTCGTCCCAGCTCGACGGGCCGTTCGGCATGCCGACCTTCTGCCACATCGACTTGCGGTAGTCGCCGGGGTCGGGCGACCAGCCGGGGCAGTAGGCGTAGAACTTCTTCGTGTTGGGGTTGTAGCTCGACTTGCGGCACAGCTCCAGCTGCTGCCCCCAGCGCCGGGTCGCCTCCTGCACGAGGTCGGTCATGTCGAGGACGGACGGCTCGTACTGCGAGAACGGCGCGATGTGCTGGATGAGGTCGTGGCCGCGCCCCGCCTGGATCTCGGACGCGGCCCGGCGGGGGACGTCCACGGTGTTGATGTGGTCGACCCGGACGTCCACCCCGACCTTCTTGCCCCAGTCGGAGACGAACGTGTCGAACCATTTGTCGTGCCGGGGCACGAAGTGGCTCCACATCAGGATGCTGAGGGAGCCGCTCAGCTTCTTCGCGGGGGCGGTGAACACCTCCTTCGGGGCGTTCCCGGTGTTCTTCGCCTGCGGGCCGGAGGACTCGCTGGCGCAGCCCGCCAGCGCACCGTACGCGCCCGCCGCGAGCGCCGTGGAGGACAGGAAGCCGCGTCTGCTGATCCCGGGGGTGTCGAACCGTTCGGCCATGGGGAGTCTCCCTCGCCGCTGGAGGTCTCCCCTCGACGGTAGATCGGCGAGGCGACTTCATCCAGAGACGATCCGGTAACTCCGCGTCACAATGGCCTCGGCGGCCACGGCAACCCCGGGAGTGCGCCCGGGTTACTTGCCGGTGGCCTCGACGTAGGCGGCGATGACCTCTTCGGGGTCGCCGTCCATGTGCATGCGGCCCTCGTCGATCCAGATGACCCGGTCGCACATGTCCTTGACCGTGTCGAGCTGGTGCGCGACGAGGAAGACCGCGCCGGCCTCCTTGCGCAGCTCGTCGATGCGGCGCTTGCTCTTCGTCCGGAACTTGGCGTCGCCGGTGGCGAGGGCCTCGTCGATCAGCAGGACGTCGTGGGTCTTGGCCGCCGCGATCGCGAACCGGAGCCGGGCCCCCATGCCGGACGAGTACGTCCGCATCGGGTACTGGATGAACCCCTCCTTGAGCCCGGCGAAGTCGACGATGTCCTGGTAGCGGGCCTTGGCGTCGGCCGGGGACATGCCCATCGCGAGGCAGCCGAGCACGATGTTGCGCTCGCCGGTGAGGTCCTTCATCAGGGCGGCGTTCACGCCGAGCAGGGACGGCTGGCCGTCGGTGTAGACGCCGCCGCGGTGCGGGGGCAGCAGCCCGGCGATGGCCTTCAGCAGCGTCGACTTGCCGGAGCCGTTGGTGCCGATGATCCCGACGGCCTCGCCGCGGTAGGCCACGAACGACAGGCCCTTGATCGCGTGGACCTCGGTCATCGAGGGGCGCTTCTGCCGGCGCAGGACCCGCGAGAACGCGGAGGCGGCGTTGCCCTTCCCGCCCGCGCCGTACACGCGGTAGACGATGTGCAGATCGTCCACGACGACGATCGGCTCCCGGGACGGGTCGATGGTGACCTGGTTTCCGGACGGGTTCATGCGCACCTTCGTGTCAGCCACGGCCGTATCGCTCCTCAGCGCGGTGGAAGTACGTGAATCCGCCGACCAGCATCACCACTGCCCAGATGACGGCGTACAACCACAACTGGCCCGTCTCCTGCATCCCGAGATCCTTCGTGACGTGCTCGCGGTACTCGCCGAGCAGGACGTGGCGGCTCAGCTCGACGTACACGTACGCCGGGTTGGCCTTCAGGATCTCCGCGAGGATCGGGTACTCGGCGAGCTTGGAGCCGGGCTTCATCAGCGACGGGAGGCTGAAGATGACGCCGGACATGTAGAGCCAGGTCCGCATGACGAACGGCAGGAGCTGGGTGATGTCGCGGTTGAACGCGCCCAGCCGCGCCATCACCATGCTGATGCCGACGTTGAACATGAGCTGCAGCGCCACCACGGGGACGAACAGCGCCATGTTGAAGCTGAGGGGCTCGCCGAACGCGAAGACGATCGCGAAGAGCACGATGAGCGAGAGCAGCAGCTGCTGGAGCTCGACGACCGCGATCGCCAGCGGCAGCGTGGCCCGGGGGAAGTGCAGCGCCCGGATCAGCGAGAGGTTGTCGCCGACGGACTTGGCCCCGGACGTGACGGAGCGCTGGGTGAACCCGAACAGGAAGACGCCGGTCACGAGGAAGGGGATGAAGTCCGGCACGCCGCGGCTGGTGCTGAGCAGCAGCCCGAAGATCAGGTAGTACACCGCCGCGTTCAGCAGCGGTGTCAGCAGCTGCCACACCTGGCCGAGCCGCGAGTCGGAGTACATCGAGATGTTCTTGGCCGACGCGAACGCCCAGATGAAATGGCGGCGAGCCCACACATCCTGGATGTACTTGCGCAGCGGGGGGCGCGCAGCGCTCTGCCTCAGCCCGTATCGTGCGGCGTAGTCGGCCAGGGACCCGTTCACGTGATGAGGCTCCGCGATCGTTCCGACCGACTCGCCACCCGGGGATCCGAGCCGTTCCGGGTGACTCATGTCGCGAAGCCTATTGCAGTCGATGAGTCGAGAGTGACGTTCGCCCGCATGTGACCCCCGATTTGAGATCTTTACGGAATCATGTCGGCGTCCCTGGGGATACCCCGGAGATGCGGGTCAACCACTCACGGAGCATCGTCGTGCCATCACGGTCCGCCATCAGGCGTCGTCATGAGCCCGCCCATGCCCGCTCCCCCCGATCCGTCCTGCTGCGCCGGCTCGGCCGCGCCGACCGGTGGGCGTTCGACCGGGTGGCGGCCGCGCGGCTGCACGGGCTGGAGTACGTGCTGCCGCGGCTGTCGCGGTTCGCCGACCACGGGGTCCTCTGGTTCACCGCGGCCGGGGTGATGGGCCTCACGGGGCGGCCCCGCCTGCGGCGCGCTGCGCTGCGCGGCGCGATCGCGATCGCGGTCGCGAGCCCTGCCGTGAACATCCTGGGCAAGCAGGCGTTCCGCCGCAAGCGCCCCGTCGTCGATCTGGTCCCGCCGATCCGGATCCGCTGGAAGCTGCCGACCTCGCACGCGTTCCCGTCCGGCCACTCGGCGTCCGCCGCCGCGTTCGCGACCGGTGTGGCGCTGGAGGCGCCGCGGCGGCTGGCGGTGCCGGTCGCGGCGACGGCCGCCGCGGTGGCGTTCTCCCGCGTCTACACCGGCGCGCACTATCCGGGGGACGTCCTCGCCGGTGTCGGGATCGGCGCGCTGGCGGGGGCGGGGACCCGCCTGGTGTGGCCCGCCCGGCCCCCGGTGGCCGAGGTGGCGCCGGCGGCCGGGCCGGCGAAGGTGGCCGAGGACGGGCGCGGGCTCGTCGTGGTCGCCAACAGCGGCGCCGGGCCCGGCGCGGGCGGCGAGGCGGCCGGGATCTCCCTGCCGGGGCGCCCGGAGGTGACGCTGGGCCTGCTCCGCCATGAGCTTCCGGCGGCGGAGATCGTCCAGCTCGACCCGGACGCCGACCTCGACAAGGCGTTCGGCGAGGCCGCCGAGCGGGCCGACGTGCTCGGCGTCGTCGGCGGCGACGGCACGGTGAACGCGGCGGCGGGGGCCGCGCTGAAGCACGGCGTGCCGCTGCTCGTCGTCCCGGGCGGGACGTTCGACCACTTCGCCCGCGCGCTCGGCATCGAGTCGGCGGCGGAGGCGATCGGCGCGTACCGGGACGGGCGGCTCGGCCGGGTGGACGTGGCCTACGCCGCCCCGGTGGCCGGCGCGGGCCGCGACGAGGAGCGGCTTTTCCTCAACACCGCGAGCTTCGGCGCCTACACCGAGCTCGTCGACCGGCGCGAGCGGCTGGAGCGGCGGATCGGCAAGTGGCCGGCGCTCGCGGTCGCGGCGGTCCGCACGCTGCGGCACTCCGAGCCGGTCGAGCTGCTGGTGGAGGGCGCCGGCTGCGGGTGTGGCTGGCGTTCGTCGGCAACTGCGTCTTCGGTTCGCGCGGCGCGGCGCCGACCTGGCGCGGGCGGCTGGACGACGGCCGGCTCGACGTCCGGATGGTCGTCACCGGGCGGCGGGTGCCGCGGGTCCGCGCGGTCGCCGCGGTGCTGGCCGGGCCCCTGCACGTCATGCCCGGGTACCGGGAGTGGCGGACGAGCGGCCTGGAGGTCGTCTCCTCGGACGGCGGGCTGCGGCTCGCGCGCGACGGCGAGGTCTCGTCGCTGCCGGCGGCGGTCCGGTTCGGCAAGCACACGGGCGCGCTCGCGGTGTTCTGCCCCACGGCGCCCCCGGCCCCCGGGTAGCGGCTCGGTAGCAGTTCCCGGACGGGTGGCGCGTCAAGGCGCGTTCCCGTGTTGGCCGGGTGCCGGTCTTGTTCGGGTAAAGGCGTGGGAGTCGCCCGTCCGGCGGCGGCAGGGTCCGGTGCAGGATCCCGCTAGGGGATCATCTGGGGGTGTGGGCCGTGGGACGGACCCGGCGGGACCGGTACCGGCGATGTCAGGAGCGCCAGCCGCAGCTGCTGCAGTGCGTCCGGCAGTGGTGGCCGATCGTGGCGGGGGCGCTTGCGACGACCGGTCTCCTGCTCGGCGCCTACCTGGAGGTCCCGCGCCAGAAGGGGGCGGCGACGCTGGCCGCCCCCGGCCGTCCGGCCCCGAAGCGGCCGGACGCGGCGTCGCGGGACCCGGCGGAGCGGCTGATGAGCACCTACACGACGCGTTTCACGCCGGGGGAGCCGCGCGTCCGCAACATCGAGCTGGCGGCGCAGATCCTGGACGGGCACATCGTCGAGCCCGGCGGGACGTTCTCGTTCAACGGCGCCGTCGGGCCGCGCACCAGCAGCCGCGGGTACGTGCCCGCGCCCGCCATCGTGGGGCCGCGGCTGGTGAACGATGTGGGCGGCGGCATCTGCCAGGTGTCCACGACGCTGTTCAACGCGGTGTTCAGGGCGGGCCTGGACATCCGCAAGTCGCGCGCGCACACCATGTGGATGCCGGAGTACCCGGAAGGGCGGGAGGCCGCGGTCTCCTACCCCGACCTCGACTTCACCTGGAAGAACGACACCGGCCGCCCCGTGCGGATCGAGGCGGGCTACACGGGGTCGTCGCTGACGGTGAACCTGTGGGGCGAGCGTAAGTACGAGGTGCGGTCGACGACGTCGGAGCGGTACGGGTTCACCCCGTACGGGGCGGGTGTGGGGCACGGCCGCAAGTGCGTGCCGATGACGGGCCGGAAGGGCTTCAAGATCGACGTGTGGCGGACGCTGTACGCCGAGGGCCGCAAGGTGCGCAGGGAGAAGTTCCACACCGAGTACCGGCCGCAGCCGAAGGTGAAGTGCCGCTGACGGGCGCGGAGGCGCCCTATCGCAGAGCGCGGAGATGCCGCGTGGCAGGGTGGGAAGCATGCGGGGAGATTTCGAGCTGGGACCGGACGACGGGCACCTGCTGCTGCGCACGGGCCGCAGTGGGCTCGGCCGGCGGGCGGGGCACGACCTGACGATCGAGGCCACCCGGTGGTCGGCGGCGGTGCGGGCCGGGGAGCCGCTGTCCGCGTCGTCGGTCGAGGTGACCGTCGAGGTGGACGGGCTGGAGGTCCGCGAGGGCAGCGGCGGCGCGCTGCCGCTGTCCGACCAGGACCGCGCGGACATCCGCAGGAACCTGCGCAAGGTCCTCGACAGCGGACGCTACCCGGAGATCACGTTCGTCTCGACGGCGGTCGGGGAGGACACTGTCGAGGGCGACCTCACGATCATGGGCCGGACGAAGCCGGTGCGGGTGGCCGCCTCCCTGGACGGCGGCCGGGTGCGGGGCTCCGCCACGGTCACGCAGACCCGCTGGGGCGTCAAGCCCTACTCGGCGTTCTTCGGCGCGCTCCGGCTCGCCGACGACGTCGAGGTGGAGTTCGACATCAGGCTTCCCGAGTAGCGGTCTCCCGCCGGGCGCGTGCTGCGCGCGCGAACTGGTCGTCCAGGCTGCGTGGGAACGGCAGGATCCGGTGCCGTTCGCGCCAGGGCGCGTACTGGCGGACGGCGTTGAACCCGGCCGCGGTGATGATGCGTTCGACGTTCGGGCCCGGCGCGTAGGCGGGGTAGACGTCCAGATGGGCGATGCCTTGGGGCAGACCATGGGGCCGTTGGGGCGACACCAGCGTCATCGGCGGGCGGACCCCTTCGGCGGACGCCATGTCCCGCGCATAGGCGACGAGTTCAAGGGTCTCCAGGTCGGGCCCACTGTGGACGATGAGCCAGCCGTCCACATCGACCGGTTCCGATGGGGGATCGGTGAGCACCAGCGGCGAGACCTCGTCCGATACCTCGCGCAGATAGGCGTCATGGGCGGGGGCAAGCGGCTCCAGGACGAA
>NZ_VCKZ01000524.1 GCF_005889745.1 Actinomadura geliboluensis | reverse complement strand
AGGGAGGGCTCGGGCCACAGGGCGGTGCGGGGACCCGGGCGGACGGTTCCGGCGGCCTCGTCCAGGATCAGCCAGCCCGTGTCGGACAGGCGGCGCAGTTCGCCGGTGGCCCAGCGGCGCGCCAGGTCGGTGTCGCCGCGCGTCATGTTCGCGTAGACCTCCAGGACGTCCGCGACCGGGGCGGGGGAGCCGGGCCAGGGTGCGTCGTCCAGCCGGGTCCAGCAGCAGCGCAGCGCGGCGGCCAGCACGCGGCGGGCCTGGCCCGAGCGGTCCAGCGGCATCGGGGCGGTCTCGTACTCCTCCAGCAGCGCGGGCGTCGCGCCGTCCGGCCATTCGGGGAGCAGCCACACGTGGTCGCCGTCCGCCGCGGCGACCACGCCCGGCGGCACGGGATCGGACGCGGCGACCGCCGGCCCGCCCAGCAGCCGGGCGCGGGCGCGGGCCAGCACGTGCGGGTCGACGGTCACGGGCCGGTCCTCTCGAACCAGCCCGGCGACACCCAGGTCGGGGAGCCGTGGGGACGCGCGGCCAGGCCGTCCGACCAGGCGAGCCGGTAGGGCAGCTCGGGATGCTGGTGCGCGGCGGCCAGGTCGGCGAGCACGCGGCGGGCCGTCGCCCAGTCGCGGGCGAGGACGTCCTCGACCGCGACCCGGTCCCGGCCGCGCAGGATCTGCTCGGCGACGTCGCGGAGCCGCTCGGCCGCCGCGGTGTCCGCGCCGGTGTCGCCCGACAGCCCCGAGTCGGGCACCGACGGGCGGGGCGGCGCCGGGCGCGGCGGCGTGGCGCGCGGGCCGTCCTCCACGGCCGCCACCACCGCCGCCGGCTCGTGCCAGGGCGCCGGCGCGTCGAACACGAACCCGTCCAGGACGGCCGCGAGCTCCTCCCGGGACGCCGTGCGCGTGAACGTCCGCCACGTCTCGGGCGGCAGCAGGGTGAGGTTCCGGGTGGTGCCCGCCGAGTCCGACAGGCGCGCGGCGGCGCGGCGGGACGCGTCGCCGTAGGCGTAGATGGCGGCGCGCAGGTCGGTGCACGTGCGGTCGAGCTGCGGCCACCGCCGCAGGATCGCGCCGTGCAGCCGCTCGGCGCGCAGCAGGATCTCCTCGGTGCCCCACAGCTTCGGCGCCTGCTCGCGCAGCTCCTCGATCGTCCCGTTCGTCAGCGTGACCAGCTCGACGCTCCACAGCCGGAACGCGCGCGCGAGACCGTCCGCGCCGTCCCGCGCCTGCTCGGGCGTCATCCGGGGGTCGGCCACGTTGAGCTGCTCCAGCGCGAGCAGCCGGTGCATCTCGCTCTGCCCGCCGTCCAGCATCATCCGGCGGACGAACATCAGCCCGACCACGCTCGTGAACGACGCCCGGTAGCGCAGCTGGTTCGGCTTCGGGAACACCTCCCGGACCGCCCCGAGCCCCTTCAGCACCCGCAGCCGGTTCTCGAACACCTCCGGCGGGTAGCGGCGGCACACGTACCGCATCTGCTCGCGGCTCAGCCCGTCCTCGCCCGCGTCGGCGAACGCGGCGAGCAGCGTCTCGGCGACGTCCACCAGCTCCGGGTCGTCGACGACCGCGCCGCTGTCGCGGGCCAGCGCCGCGAACATCTGCCGGTACACGCCCAGCACGGCCTCGCCGACCAGGACGTCGTCCAGGCTGGCCGCCGCGTTCTCGGAGGTGGGGGACACGGCGCACTACGGTACGGCCCCCGCGCCGCCAACGTGGAATCGAAGCCGCCGAACCCCGCCCTGCACACCGCCCCAAAGCGTCTTTCCGGGGTGTTTCCGGACGCATCGGGACCGACGGCGAATTTCCGTAGGCAGGGCTCGGCGTGGGAGGCCCCGGCCGGCTGATCGGGGCCTCCGGGGCGCGTCAGGCGGTCGGGGCCGGGTGCGGGATGGACTTGTGCTCCAGGTAGGCCTGCAGGCCCTCCGGGCCCAGCTCGCGGCCCATGCCGCTGTTCTTGTAGCCGCCGAACGGGGTGTTCGGGTCGAGGGTGTACATGTTGACGCCGCAGCTGCCGGTGCGGATGCGGCGGGCGACCTCGACGCCGTGGGCGACGTCGGACGTCCAGACCGAGCCGCCGAGGCCGTAGTCGCTGTCGTTGGCGATGCGGACGGCGTCGTCCTCGTCCTCGTAGGGGATGAGGACGAGCACCGGCCCGAAGATCTCCTCGCGGGCGATGCGCATGTCGTTGCCGACGTCGCCGAACACGGTCGGGGCGACGTACCAGCCCCGGTCGTGCGGCCGGTTCAGCCCGCCGGTGATCAGCTTGGCGCCCTCGTCCTGGCCGATCCGGATGTAGTTCTCCACCCGCTCCTGCTGCCGCTTGGCGACCAGCGGCCCGATCTCGGTGCCGTAGTCGGCGGGGTCGCCGACGGCGAGCCCGCCGACCATGGTCGCGAGCGCGTCGGCGACCTCGTCGTAGCGGCGGCGGGATGCGAGGATGCGCGTCTGCGCGGCGCACGCCTCGCCGTTGTTCATCAGCGACGCCAGCTTGAAGCCCTCGACGGTCGCGGCGAGGTCGGCGTCGTCCAGCACGATCGCGGCGGACTTGCCGCCGAGTTCGAGGGTGACGCGCTTGAGCTGCTCGCCGCACACCGCGCCGATCTTGCGGCCGGCGGCGGTGGAGCCGGTGAACGACACCTTGTCGACGTCGGGGTGCGCGACCAGGTAGGCGCCGACCTCGCGCCCGGCCGGGACGAAGTTCACCACGCCGTCCGGGATGCCCGCCTCCTTGATCCACTCGGCGAGCAGGTAGCTGTCGAGCGGCGTCTCCGGGGACGGCTTCGCGACCACCGTGCACCCGGCGATGAGCGCGGGCGCGAGCTTGAGCATCAGCGTGAACTGCGGGACGTTCCACGGCACGATCGCCGCGACCACGCCGACCGGCTCCCGGGTGACCGTGACCGGCCCGAGCATGCCCTGCCGCTCCTCCTCCCAGGTGTAGGTGGCGGCGAGGTCCACGTAGTACTGCAGGACCATCTGCGGGATGGCGGCCTGGCCGAACACCGAGAACATGATCGGCGAGCCCATCTGGGCGGTGCAGAGGTCGGCCATCTGCTGCTGCCGCTCGGCGTAGATCGCCGACAGCCGGCCGACGATCTCGGCGCGCTCGGCGGGCGTCATCCGCGGCCAGGGGCCCTCGTCGAAGGCGCGCCGCGCCGCCGCCACGGCCGCGTCGATGTCGCCCTCGGTGCCCTCGGGCACCCGCCCGATGACCTCCTCGGTGTGCGGGGAGATGACGTCGATCGTGGCGGTGCCGGCCGGGGCGGCCCACTCGCCGCCGATGAACAGCCGATCGTGCTCGCGCATGGTGCTGTGCCTCCCTGCCCGACGGGCGAGTTCGGGTAACCGAATGCTTGCTTGGGCACAGCATCGCATGAGGTCCCCGGGCGTTGGCAAGAGGAATGAGACTCGCGTCTCACTCGCCGTCCAGGAGATGCCGGTTGGGTTCGCGGGCGCGCGCCGCGAGGCCGGGCAGCTCGACCACCGCGACGCCCGCCGCCTCCAGCAGCTCCGCGCCCGTCCCCGCGGCGAACAGCTGCGGCTCGCGCCAGGCGAACACGACCCGCGCCGCGCCCGAGGCGATGATCAGCTCCGCGCACGGCCGGGGCCGGGACGCGCGGTGCCCGCACGGTTCGAGCGAGCTGTAGACGGTCGCGCCGCCCAGGTCGCCGGGCGCCTTGGCGAGCGCGGCCTCCTCGGCGTGGTCGTGCGGATCCTGCTCGCGGGAGAAGCCGCGCGCCAGCTCCCGGCCGTCCGCGCCGACGATGACCGCGCCGACGGAGAACGCCGTCTCGGACGGCGGGCACAGCGCCGCCAGATCGCAGGCCAGCGCCAGCCAGGCGTGGTCATCCACGCGGGACTCCGGCCCGGTAGCGCAGCAGGGCCAGGTCGCCGATCCGGGTGACCTCCTCCAGCCGCATCGGACGCTCCGGGGACTGCGGGAACACCCCGGAGCGGACGAAGCGCGGCGCGGCCGGGTCGCCGATGAAGAACGGCGCGACCACGAGCTGCAGCTCGTCCACGGCGTCGGCGGTGAGGAACAGCGTGTGCACCCCGCCGCCGCCCTCGACCATCAGCCGCCGGACGCCGCGCCCCGCGAGGTCGGCGAGCACCGACGGTAGGCTCAGCGGGTCGCCGGCGGCGACGACCTCGGCCAGCCCGGCGAGCCGCGGAGCCAGCTCCGCCGCCGCGGCCGGCGGGGCGTACACGAGCTTCGGCGCCTCGCCCGTGGTGAAGAACCGGGCACCGGGATCCAGGTCGCCGCTCCAGGTCAGCGTCACCTTCACCAGGTCGGCGGGCAGCCCCCGCGCGACGCGCCGCTCCCGGCGCGCGGCGGAGCGGATCAGCAGCTTCGGGTCGTCGGCCCGCACGGTCCCGGCGCCGACCAGGATCGCGTCGCAGTCCGCCCGCACCGCGTCGACCCGGTCGAAGTCGGCCGGGCTGGACAGCCGCAGCCGCTCCGGCGTCGCGTCGTCGATATAGCCGTCGGCGGACATGGCGCAGCTCAGCAGCACGTAGGGACGATCACTCACGCCGCCACACTACGGGAGCGTCGGCGCGCGGCATTCCAAGATCCTTTGGGGTGGCTCGGCGTTTCTGCGCCGGATGTGTCGGAGGGGGTGCCTATGGTTGCTGCGACATGCGAATCCTGCACACCTCCGACTGGCATCTCGGCAGATCGTTCCACCGGGAGGACCTGCTGGCCGCGCAGGCCGCGTTCGTCGACCACCTGGTCGCGACCGCCGCGGCGGAGGACGTCGACTGCGTGCTCGTCTCGGGCGACGTCTACGACCGGGCGCTGCCCGCCGTCGACGCCGTGAAGCTGTGCAACGAGGCGCTGGTGCGGCTCGCCGAGCACGCCCGGGTCGTGCTCATCGCCGGCAACCACGACTCCGCGCGCCGGCTCGGGTTCGGGTCCGCGCTGATGGACGCCGCCGGCGTCCACGTCCGCACCGACTTCGCCACCGTGGGGGAGCCCGTCGTCGTCGGGGACGCCGCGGTCTACGGCATCCCGTACCTGGAGCCCGAACTCGTCCGCCACCCCTGGGAGCTGGACGAGCGCAGCCACGCCGCCGCGCTGACCGAGGCCATGCGCCGCGTCCGCGCCGACGCGGCCGCCCGCCGCGAGCGGTCGGTCGTGCTGGCGCACGCGTTCGTGACGGGCGGCGAGTCCAGCGAGAGCGAGCGCGACATCTCCGTCGGCGGGTCCTCGCAGGTGTCGGCGTCGGTGTTCGACGGCGTCGACTACGCGGCGCTCGGCCACCTGCACGGCGCCTGGCGCATCACCGACCGCGTCCGGTACTCGGGGTCGCCGCTCGCGTACTCCTTCTCCGAGGAGAAGCACGTCAAGGGCTCGTGGCTGCTCGACGTCACCGACGGCGGGGTGGCCGGGGAGTTCGTGGAGGCGCCGGTCCCGCGCCGCCTCGCGCGGCTGCGCGGCCGGCTCGACGACCTGCTCGCCGACCCCTCCTACGACGCGGTCGAGGACCGCTGGCTCCAGATCACGCTGACCGACCCGCGCCGCCCGTCCGCCGCGATGGAGCGGCTGCGCCGCCGCTTCCCGCACACGCTCGTCCTCGGCTTCGAGCCCGCGGGCGGCGGCGAGGGCACCGCCCGCACCTGGTCCGAGCGCGTCCGCGAACGCTCCGAGCTCGACGTCGCCCGCGACTTCGTCGCCGAGGTCACCGACGGCCCCGCGACCGAGGCCGAGCGCGCCCTCCTGCACGAGGCGTTCGAAGCCTGCCGCCGGAAGG
>NZ_VCKZ01000523.1 GCF_005889745.1 Actinomadura geliboluensis | reverse complement strand
GTGACGGCCCCCCGCTCCTTGGCCTTGAGGTCCTGCACTCAGCCGGCCTTCTCGGCGGTTTCCTGGATCTTGTCCAGGACCTTCTTCGGGTCCTCGTTCGCGGCGGCGGTGCCGAGGTCCTGCTTCACCGCGCCGGCGACCGCGGACCACGCCGGGTTGGTCGTCGGGGCGAACTTGGAGGTGGGCAGCGCGTCCACGAACTGCTTCATGTACGGGTCGGCGCTGAGCGCGTCACCGGCCGACTTCGTCACCGGGAGGAAGCCCTCGGTGGTGAGGAACTTCGAGGTGTTCTCCTTCTGGTAGAAGAAGTCGAGGAACTTCTTGATGGCCTCCTTGTTCTTGCCGTCGTCCTTCTTGAACGCGGCGAGGACGTCCATGACGCCGAGCGTGTTGTGCTCGGTGCCGCTCTTGCTCGGCAGCGGCGCGACGCCGAAGTCCAGGTCCTTGTTCACCGGGTCGATGAATCCGGCCTTGGTGAACGGCCCGCCGATGGCCATGCCGACCTTGCCCTGCGCGAACTGGTTGAACACCGTCTTGCGGTCGGTGGTCTCCGGGTTCGGCTGGGTCAGCCCGGACTTGTTGAGGTCCTTGAGGAAGGTGAGGGTGTCGATGTTGGCCTGCTGGTTGATGGCCCACTTCCCGGACGCGTCGACCCAGCCGCCGCCGTTGTTCATCGCCCACGAGTAGAACTCGGCCTGCGACTCCTCGGGGCCGAGCGGCAGCCCGTAGCCGATCGCGCCCGTCTTCTTCACCTTCTGCGCGGCGCTCTTCACCTCGTCCCAGGTGGCGGGCGGGTCGGTGACGCCGGCCTTCTTGAACAGCTCCTTGTTGTAGAACAGGAGGCGCGCGCTGGAGATGAACGGCAGGCCGTACTGGGTGCCGTTGTACTGGGCCTGCTCGACGAAGGTGGGCGTGAAGTCGCTCAGCGTCGCCGGAGACAGCACCTCGGACGCCTTGTAGATGAGGCCGTCGCGGGCGAAGTCGGAGAACGCGTTGTAGTTCAGGACGTCGGGGACCTGCTTCGTCTGGACGTAGGTCTTGACCTTGGCGTCCATCTGGGTCCAGTCGACCATCTCCAGGTTGACCTTGTAGCCCGAGTTCTTGGCCTCGAAGTCCTTGATCAGTGCGTCCCAGTAGGGCTTGGTGTTGTCGTCGTAGATCGCGGCGACGAACTTGATGGTCTTGCCGTCGGAGTCTCCGCCCGACGAACTGCCCTTGCCGCATCCGCTGACGCCGAGCGCCACGGTCAGGCCCGCCGCGACGACGCCCATGAGGTGCCGTTTCATCTGTCCCCGCCTCTCCGGCTTTCGCGCGTGCAAAATAGTGCTCGATGGGATGGCCCACCGAGCACAATCGCGCGTGGTGGGGTCGAAGATAAACACTGGTCCGTACCAGTTCAAGAGGCGTATTACTCACGAGTCTTAACCGTTACGCGGCGCCGGGTTAAGGCCGTTCTGGTCTGGTGTTCACGCTGGGGTGGTCTGTGCGGGCCGCCATGAGCGTCGGGGATGTTCACTCTGAGCGGAGCGCCGCCCGTCCTGATGCGGCCATCGGCGCACCCCTCCGGCGGGGGCGGCCGGAGCCGTCGTCCTTGCCCGTGGCCTGCGGTCTGTTTTGCCCGGTATTGACCGGGTAACCCGGCGCCTATCCGAGGTGGAGGCGAGGTGGACACGACGTGAAGACCCGGAGCGGCGCGGGCACCGGCGCCGCCGTCGGCGTCGCGGCGGGCGCCGGGGCGGCCGTGGCCGCGCTGTCGGCCCGGCGTCTCGGCCGCCGCGCCCTGCGCGGGGTCGAGCGGCGGCTGGAGCGCGAGACCCGGCGCCTCGTCGCGCGGGCCGAGCAGGCGGGCCCGCTCGGCAAGGCCGCGGTGGCCGGGGTCGCGGCGCTGCGGGACGGCAAGTCCCCGTTCCGCGCGCTGCTGAGCTTCGGCTGGACCGCCCTGAAGGAGACCCTCGCCCGCGTCTTCGGGCGCGGACGCGGACGGACGCCGACCAACATCGTCGAGCAGATCGACATCGGTGCGCCGCGCCGTCTCGTCTACGACCAGTGGACGCGGTTCCAGGACTACCCGTCCTTCATGAAGAAGGTCGTCAGCGTCGAGCAGGCCGGCGAGACGAGGCTGAACTGGAAGGCGAAGATCTTCTGGTCGGCGCGGACGTGGGAGGCGTCGATCGTCGAGCAGGTCCCGGACGAGCACGTCGTGTGGCGCTCGAAGGGGCCGAAGGGCCACGCGGACGGGGCCGTCAGCTTCCACGAGCTGACCCCGGACCTGACCCGCGTCCTGCTCGTCCTGGAGTACCGCCCCGCCGGCCTGTTCGAGCGGACCGGCAACCTCTGGCGCGCGCAGGGACGCCGGGCGCGGCTGGAGCTCAAGCACTTCCAACGCCACGTGATGACGCAGGCGCTCACCCGGCCCGACGAGGTCGAGGGCTGGCGCGGCGAGATCCGCGACGGCGAGACCGTCTCATCCCCCACATGACCGATACCAAGTGATCAACCTGAGTGAGGTAGCACCATGGCACGCGGAATCCTGACGGGCCGGTCGCCCGTCGGACAGATCGCCAAACGGCTTCCGGGCGGGCGGCGGAGCAGCCGCGTCCCCGGCCTGGGCCGCATCGCCGGCAGCCTGCCGAAGGGCCTGCCGAAGAGCGTGCCCGGCGGGCGGACCGCCGGCACCGCGGGCGGCGTCCTGCTCGGCGCCGGCGCGGCCGTCGCCGCGAGCCGCGCCCTCGCCGGGCGCCGCGGCGAGCAGAGCGGCGACACGTCCGGGGCCGAGGAGAAGGAGAAGGCGACGGCGAAGGCCAAGACCAAGGCTCCTGAGAAGAACGAGAAGAGCGAGAAGAACGAGAAGAGCGGGCAGGGCCCCGGCGCGAACGAGAGCAGCAACGGGCAGGGCGTGCTCGGCCGGCTCAAGGACACCGTCGGCGGCGCGCTCCCCGGCGGGCAGGGCGACGACGACGCCAAGGACGACGGCAACAAGGTCGGCGGTGGCGGCGGCGGTAAGAAGGTGAAGGTCACCAACATCGTCGAGCACATCGACATCGGTGCGCCGCGCCGTCTCGTCTACGACCAGTGGACGCGGTTCCAGGACTACCCGTCCTTCATGAAGAAGGTCATCAGCGTCGAGCAGGCCGACGAGACGAAGCTGAACTGGAAGGCGAAGATCTTTTGGTCGGCGCGGACGTGGGAGTCCACGATCGTCGAGCAGGTCCCGGACGAGCACGTCGTGTGGCGCTCCAAGGGCCCGAAGGGGCACGTGGACGGGACGGTCAGCTTCCACGAGCTGGCCCCGAACCTGACCCGCGTCCTGGTCGTCCTCGAATACCACCCGCAGGGCTTCATGGAGCGGACCGGCAACCTCTGGCGCGCGCAGGGGCGCCGGGCGCGGCTGGAGCTCAAGCACCTCCGCCGGCACGTGATGACGCAGTCGCTCACCCATGCCGACGAGATCGAGGGCTGGCGCGGCGAGATCCGCGACGGCGAGGTCGTCCGGACGCACGAGGACGCCGTCGAGGACGAGAAGTCCGAGAAGCCCAAGAAGTCGGAGAGCGCGGAGAAGAAGCCGGCCAGGGGCAAGAACGGCTCCGGCGCCAAGGCCAAGAGCGAGGACGCCGAGAAGGAGTACGAGGAGGTCTGACCCCCGGGACACGGGCCCCCGCGGCCGCCGCTCAGCGGATGAGCCGGGCCAGCTCGACGCGCGACCGGATCCCGAGCCGGGTGAAGACGTTGCGGAGATGGTGGTCGATCGTCCGCGGGCTGAGCAGCAGCCGCGCCGCGATCTCCCGGTTGGTGGCGCCCTCGGCCGCCATCCGGGCGATGTGCGCCTGCTGCGCGGTGAGCGTGCCGAACCCGCTCGCCGCGCGCGGGGCCGCGGTGCCGGGGGCCCGCGTGCCGCCCGTCCCCACCGTCCCCCGCTCGGGGACGGGCGGCACGGCCGCCGGGGGCGCGACCGCCTCCCCGGCGGCGCGCAGCTCCGCGCGGGCCTGCGCGGTCCACGGGGCGGCGCCGTACCGTTCGAAGATCC
Source organism: Actinomadura geliboluensis (assembly GCF_005889745.1). Lineage (GTDB taxonomy): Bacteria > Actinomycetota > Actinomycetes > Streptosporangiales > Streptosporangiaceae > Spirillospora > Spirillospora geliboluensis. Next base: position 1,751 of record NZ_VCKZ01000523.1, on the reverse strand, counting down.
GCAGCGCGGCGCGCAGGTGGGCGCGGGCCGCGCGGGGCCGCCGGCCGCGCCGCAGCCGGTGCCCGAACAGCAGTTCCGTGCGGGCGAGGTCGAACACGGCGCCGGCGGCCTCGTGCAGCCGCAGCGCCTCGGTGAAGTGCTCCTCGGCGTCGGCGTCCCGCTCGGCGAGCAGGGCGCGGCAGCGGCGGTTGAGCGCCTCCCGGCCGGGAGCCGCATACCGGCCGGCGGTGCCGATGCCCTCCGTCCAGGCACGGAAGCGCTCGTAGGCGCGGGCCGCCTCCTCGTGCTCGCCGGTGCGGACGAGCGCCTCGACCAGGTGCGGGACGGCGAACAGCCGCGCCGGGAGGTGGGCGAGCCCGGCGCCGCCCGGCAGCCGGAGCCGCGCGGCGGCGTCGGCGGGACGGTCCGCGGCGAGGTCCAGGCAGGCGGGCGCCCACGAGCCGAACGCGGCGGCGCGGGTGCGGCCGCGCAGGTCCGCGGTGCCGGTGAGCGGCGCCAGCCGCGCGTTCGCGGCGGCGGCGTCGCCGTTGAACGCGGCGGTGAGCGCGAGGGTGGCGAGCTGCTCGGCGGCGTGCCCGTGCAGCCGGGTGGCGCGGGCGAGACGCAGCCCGTCGTGGCAGGCGGCGATCGGCCCCGGCGGGTGCCCGAGCAGCGCCTCGCACCGTCCGGCGACGAGCAGCGCGTACGACTCGGCGGGCGCGTCGCCGAGGCGCCGGGCGGACGTGACGGCCTCGGCGGCGAGGACGCGGGTGCGCGGCGCGTCCCCGAGCGCGAACGCGGCCAGCGCCGCCCACACCAGCGCCGGCGGGTCGGGGATCCCCGCGCCGAGCCGGACGGCGGTACCGAGCCGGTCCACCGCCTCCTGATAGCGGCCGCGGACCATCGCCGCCATGCCGCCGAGGTGCGCCAGCATCAGCTCGCCGCGGACGTCCCCCGGCGGGGCGGGCAGCGACGCCGCCCGATCGGCGATCTCCAGGTAGGCGTGGGTGTCCCCGGCGGCGTCGGCGGCCTCGGCGGCCCACATCAGCGCGTCCAGCGCCGCCTCGGCGTCGGTCCCGGCGAGCCGTTCGGCCGCGTCCCGCAGCGCCGGCACCGCCGCCGCCGGGGTGCCCGCCGCGACCTCGATCTCGCCGCGCAGCAGGGTGGCGCGGGCGGCGCGCGTCCCGTCGCAGGCGGGCGGCCGGACCTGCCGGAGCATCGCGCGGGCCCGCCGGGACCGGCCGCTCGCCCAGGCGTCCCCGGCGGCGGCGAGAAACCGGTCGGTGCGGGCGCCGTGCTCGGCGGTGAGCGTCGCCGCCCGCTGCCAGAGCCGCCAGGAGTCGGCGTAGCGGCCCGCGCGGCGGCGGTCCGCCGCCGCGTCCGCCAGCTCGGCGGCGAGCGCGTCGTCGGGTTCGCCGGCGACGGCCGCGCGGTGCCACTGCCGCCGGGGCCGCTGCCAGTCCTGGACGAGGACCTCGGCGAGCAGCGCGTGCGCGTCCTGCCGCTCGGCGCGGGACGCGTCCGCCCACAGCGAGGACCGGACGAGCCGGTTGCGGACCGCGACGCCCTCGCCCTCGAACCGCAGCAGCCCCGAGTCGCGGGCGGCGTCGAGGTCGGCCGGTTCGATGCCGTCCAGCCGGGTCGCCCGCGCCAGCGTCGCGGCGCCGAGCCACTCCTCGGCCACCGCCATCAGCACGAGCCGCCGCGCGCCGGCGGGGAGCCGCAGGTGGCGGCGGCGGTAGCGGCCGCGCAGCGAACTCGCGGCGGGGAGC
>NZ_VCKZ01000522.1 GCF_005889745.1 Actinomadura geliboluensis | reverse complement strand
GCCGCTGGTGCCAGCAGACGAAACGGGCGTAGGCCGTCCTGCGGGAGCACTGGAGCGGCCTGCTGCCAGAACCGCAAGCACCACGATCGCGATGGCGATGCTGTGCCTTCTGACGGTCCCGGTCATCGACGATGAGCCGGGCGTGAACGTCGATGCGGGCCTCGTCGTAGGCATCCCGTCCGGTGCCGGTGAGCTCCTTCCACTCGGGGTCGCCCCGCAGTGCGAGGTCGGCGGGCTCGTCCTCGGCGAACCGCTGCCAGCCTTCCCGGGTGGTCAGCTGCAGGTGCCATTCCTCGTCGGGCAGCCGACCGTGCCAGCGCGGCTCGTGCGTCGTCAATCAGGTCTCGCTTCCCTCGCGGCCGTTGCTGGCCTCACCAGCGCTGCGTGCTTCCTCGTGGGCGTTGAACGCCCCGAGCGGGATGACCTTCGCCAGCCGCTTCTGCGGTGCCCCGCCCTCGCCTTAGATCTCGGCCGGTTCTGGGGCGTTCTCCGGCTCGCTGGAAGACGGAGGTGAGGAGGGCAAGAGCGGACTGGCGGTCGTCGTGCGGGTCCGCGCCGCGACCCGATCGGCCCGGGCCGATCCCCGCGGGGTCCTCGGCGCGGCCGCCTCGGGGCCGCGCTCGGCCCGGTCGAGCAGGTCGCTCACCACCTGGGCGATTTCCGCCTCGGTCGGGGCGCGATAGCCGCGCTCGGCCAGAACCCGGCGGCCGTGCTCCCATGCCTGTTCGCCGAACGGTGCTGGCGCCGACTTCAGCAGCGTCCAGGCAGCGGTGATCCATCCGCCCTAGTGGTGGTCGCGCACCCAGATCCGCGAGACGTTGTAGGGGTCGTAGTGGACCTCCCACAATCCCTTCTTCGAGGCCCTGCGGCAGGTGGCGCGGTTCGCGCCCGACCTCATCGTGCTCGACGTGATGCTGCCCGACGGCTCGGGCCTGGAGACGTTGGCGCGGCTGCGCCGCGACGGCTGCGAGGCGCCGGTGGTGTTCCTGACCGCCCGGGACGCCACCGAAGACAAGATCAAGGGGCTGACGGTCGGCGGCGACGACTACGTGACCAAACCGTTCAGCCTGGAGGAGCTGATTGCGCGCATCCGGGCCGTGCTGCGCCGCACCCGGCCGCGCGGCGGCGACCCGGCCCGGGCGGCGTTCGCCGACCTGGAGATCGACGAGGACTCCTACGAGGTGCGGCGCGGCGGCGACCTGGTCGAGCTCACCCCCACCGAGTTCAAGCTGCTGCGCTACCTGGTGCTCAACGCCGGCCACGTGCTGTCCAAGCGGCAGATCCTCGACCACGTGTGGGAGTACGACTTCGGCGGCGGCGACGGCGTCGTGCAGACCTACGTCAGCTACCTGCGGCGCAAGGTGGACGACCGCGACCCCCGCCTCATCCACACCGTGCCGCGCGTCGGCTCCGGCGGCACGAAGGTGAAGACGCACCGGGGCGAATCACGGCCGCCGCGAGATCTATGTGGCGGGCGGCCGCCGGTGGCGCAATCCCGAGGAGAACCTGCCCAGCGACTTCGAGGACAACTGCGATGTCCACTACGAGAACATCGCGCAGCTTGAGTCTGCGCCCGACAGCAGGAGCGGGGAGGCCCCGGGCCGAGGCTCTGGCGGCCCCTGAGGCGCACCGCCAGTACCCTGCTGCCGCAGCTGCTCCGGCCGTCACTGCGGGCGGCGCATCCAGCCCCGCGCCTGCGAGGTGTTGGCCGACGACCGGACCAGCTCCTGCGCGAGGCCATGCGGGCACGATTGATGCTCCGCGCGGCATCTGAGCGGGTGAGCCCTTCCGCCGCCCGGCCCGAACGGCCGGGCGGCGGGATCTCAGCAGCTACCCTGAACGCCGCCCGTTCGGGGGGTGGGCGCGTCGTCCACGACCGAGGTCTTGATGACGGCGGTGGAGGAGATCTCGCTTCCTTCGCGGTCCAGGGTGCGTTCACCGAGGAAGGCGTAGGTAGACCGGTCGAAGAGCAGTTGTTCCTGGATGCCATCGGAGGTCCTGGTCAGGGCCACTCCAGGCCGGCCCGAGGCGTCCACCGCGTCCTCGGCGACACCGACGTCGGGGATCTCGGCTAGCGCCCGGTAGAAGGCCGCCCTGGCCGCGGGTGCCATCACGGCGGCGGTCACGTCCGCCGCGGCGTTCCAGAGCCGCTCGCCCCGGCTGCCGTCGCCTGCGCGCTCGTCCAGCAGCGCCAGCACCTCAGCGGTTTTGGATGGGAGGACGTCGATGTAGGGGCGCTCCAGCAGGGGCGCCGGACCGCATGCCCGGAGTACCTGCTCGCCGTCGGGCCGCATCTGCTCCGCCGCCGGCGCGGTCGTCCCGGCGGCGACGACGTTCTTCTCCCGGATCAGCCCCGGCTTAGACCCGTCCACTGAGAGCCACTCGGAGCGGTACCGCAGATAGGGTCGCCCGCCGGGGCGCAGCTTCTCTACGCTCTGCTGATAGACGTACTGGTCACCGCGGGGTAGCGACACCGGCGTGTGCAGAGCCGTCCGCGCGGCCCGTGCCATCAACGCCTCGGCTTCGGCTGAGGACTCGCCCGTCCACGGGCCGGTCACCAGTGCGGCGGCGAGCACGGTGGCGCCGAACCCGGCGGGCACCAGCGTCCAGCGGATCTGGCGTGCACGCCCCCGCCTCGGCCCTGTTCTGTCCCAACCTGTCTTGCTCCCGACGGCGTTCTGCGCCTCGGCGAGTTCTGTCCGCAGCCGGTTCTCGGCCGCCGCCATGTCGAGGGTCCGGGGGACCTCGGAGCGCAGGAGTTGCACGTGCCTCAGTTCGTTCATTGCGGCTCCTCGGTGAGCGCGGAGGGATCGGTGCCACCGAACGCCTCGCGCAGCTTGGCGCGGGCCCGGTTCAGGCGCGAGCGCACGGTTCCGGCCGGAACACCCAGCGCCCGGCCGGCCTCGTCATAGGTGAGTCCCGCCCAGGTGACCAGAAGCAGCACATCGCGCTGGGCTGCGGGCAGCCCGGCGATCGCCGCCGCCAGTTCGCGGCCCGCCGCTCCGGCGCTGAGGCGGGCGTCCGCCGCGTCGGCGAAGGACTCGGTGACCGGATCGGTCCCCGTACGGGCCAGCGCCCGCAGGAGCCGGACCTCCTCGCGCCGGTGCCGTCGCACCAGGTTGGTGGCGATCCCGTACAACCAGGGGCGGGCATCGGGGCAGGCGGTGTCGTAGCGACCGCGCTCGCGGAACGCGATCAGGAACGTCTCCGCCACGATGTCCTCGGCCGGGCCAAGACCCAGCCGCCGCGTGACATAGCGGGCAATGGCCCGGGCGTGCCGCTGGAACAGCAGCGCGAAACGCTCGGGGTCTCGCCGCGACTCGACGATCACCGCGCAGTCGGCGGCGTCCGCCGACAGCTCTGGTGGAGTTTCGGGTGGGGAGTCCGGCGGCCGTGGCTGTTTGGTGGCCCAGTCCAATCGGGGCATCTGATGACCTCTCGTCAACGGTCATTACATCCGTGATTGCCCGACAGGCAGTGCCTGGGTCCATCTTGCGGCCGCTCGGGGCGTAAGCCCGCCCGTGGCTCCCGCCACGCCGTGCGGCGGCTGCTCGCCGAGCGCCGCTTCGGCTGCGGGCTGTCCACCGGCGTCGTCATGGTGGACGTGCTGCGCGCCGTCCAGGGCGTCGGCGGCGCATTCGCCTTCGCCTTCGCCCCGCCATGGCGATCATCACGGCGCATTACACCGGTCCCGCCCGCTCGAAGGCCATCGCCGTGTTCGGCGCCGTCACGATGGCGGCCGGCGCCCTCGGCCCCTGATCGGCGGCGCGCTTGTGCAGGGCATCGGCTGGCGCTCGCTGTTCCTCGTCAACGTCCCGCTGGGCGCCACCGTGGTGTGGCTGACCCTGCACCGCATGGCGCCCGACGGGCGGCTCGGCGAGTTCTGTGCCGACATCGGTGGCGCGCTCGTGCTCGCGGCCGGCATGTCCGCGATCGTCTTGGACCTGCTGCGCGGCGAGCGGCAGGGCTGAGCCTCCTCTGCCACCCTTGGTCAGGCCGGGGCGGGCGTCGTGGCGATGTGCATGTTCGCCGTCCTGCAGCGGTTCGGCCGCCACCCCCTGCTCGACCTGTCGCTGTTCCGCATCCGCTTCTTCACCGGGACCTCGGTCGTCGCGCTCCTCGCGCGCGTGGTGAGTTTCGGCCTGCTCGCCTACCTGGTGCTGTTCCGGGAGGCGGTGTACCGGCTGGACGCGCTGCAGATCGGAGTTCGGCTGCTGGCGATGAGCCTGCTGCTCGAACCAGCACCGTCAGCGAACGCTGGGCCCCATCTGCAGCTCGTTCATTTCGGAACGATGAACGCGCCCCGGGCGGTTCCCGATGTACTTCCGGCCCGGCCCAGCACGACTGGCCTGGATTTGCGGCCAAGTCGGACGCGGCCTCGCGGCACGATGAGCCCAGGCACCCCGCCCAGGCACCCTGCCCGGACGCGCGGCTGACACGCCGCCGCCGCCGCGCGCTGCGACCGTCACGGTTTGGGAGCAAGATCGGTGCCCGTGACCTGCTTCGTCAGTCGCGGGCGCTCCTTGAGCAGGGCGGCCGCGACCGGGTCGTCGAAGTACTTGCGGTACAGCTTCACATATGTCCCGTCGTCGATCATGGCGTCGATCTGGGCGTCGAGATCCTTGATGAGTTTCGGATCTCCATCCTTGCGAAGCGGGAACGCGCTGCCCTGTGTGCTGTCCTGTCTTACAGCGATGCGCACGGGCTGCCTTTTGACGTACTGGTCCGCGTCCGCGCCGCCGAGTACCACGCCCTGCACCCCTCCTGACACCAGTTGGCCGATCAGTGCGGTTTGGTCCTTGAACTTGACCAGTTTCGCTTTCGGCATCCTGTCGTGCACGAACTTCTCTTGGACCGCGCCGGCGACGACACCGATGCGTTGCCCATCGAAGTCGGCCAGCGCTGCGAAAGGAGTGTTCCTATGGGTCACCACGGCGGTCGACCCCCAGTAGAACGGGGTGGTGAAGGCGACGTTGCGGCGGCGTTCAGGGGTGGCACCGACGGCCGCGACACCGATGTCATATCGACGTGCGCTGAGGCCGGCCAAGATGCCTTGGAGGTTGGTGGTCCTGTACTCGACCTTGACTCCCAGCCGCTGTGCCGCCTCATTCATCAGGTCCACGGCGAACCCGGTGGGATGCCCCGAGGGATCTGCCATAGCGAATGGGGGCTGCTCGGACTGTGTGCCGGCGGTGATGACGCCGGCTTGGACGGTGTCGTACGGACCGGCCTTCTCCGCCTGGGATCCGCAGGCGGCGGTCAAGGCGGCCAGAGCCGTCAGAGCGGCCAGGGCAGGCAGTGTCTTGTGTTGTTTGAACTGCATGGGGGCTCCTGAAGGGCAGGTTGGAGGACTGATCACAGGACTTGGGACAGGAATTTGCGGAGCCGGGGGTGCTCAGGGGCCTGGAAGATCCGGTCGGGGGCGCCTATCTCGGCGATCGAGCCGTCGCACATGAACGCCACACGGTCGGCGGCCTCGCGCGCGAATCCCATCTCGTGGGTCACCACTGCCATAGTCATGCCACCTGCCGCCAGGTCCCGCATGACCGCCAGGACGTCCTTGACCAGCTCAGGGTCCAGAGCTGAGGTGGCCTCGTCGAAGAGCAACAACTCGGGTTCCATCGCCAGGGCGCGGGCGATCGCCACACGTTGCTGTTGGCCCCCGGACAGACGGCTAGGGCGTGTTTTGAAAGGGGTCACAGCCACTCGTTGATTGCGGCGATGTGGACAGTGGCCTGGTAGCGGACGGCGAGCTTGTCGTACCTGGTCGCTACCGCGCGGTGGCGGTCGGGTAGCCG
>NZ_VCKZ01000521.1 GCF_005889745.1 Actinomadura geliboluensis | reverse complement strand
ACGGGTGGGGGGAGCGTCGGATGTGTATAGGAGACGGGGCGGAGGCCGAGGAGCTGCTGGAGATCGGGACGTGGCTGCGGTTCCGGCATCCGCTGGTGCGGTCGGCGGTGTACTCGGCCGCGTCGCCGCCGCAGCGGCGGGCGGCGCACGGCGCGCTGGCCGAGGCGACCGACCCGGCGTCCGATCCCGAGCGGCGGGCCTGGCATCGCGCGCACGCGGCGCTGGAGGCCGACGAGTCGGTGGCCGGTGAGCTGGAGCGGCTGGCCGACCGGGCCCAGGTCCGCGGGGGTATCGCGGCGGCGGCGGCGTTCCTGCGGCGCGCGACCGAGCTGACCCCCGACCCGGCCCGGCGCACCGCGAGGGCTTTGGCGGCGGCGCAGGCCGCGTTCGACTCCGGCGCCCCCGACATGGCGCTGGAGTTGCTGGTGTCGGCGGAGCGGGGCCCGCTGACCGAGTTGCAGAGCGGGCGGATGGCCTGGCTGCGCGCCCAGATCATCTTCGCGCGCAAGCGCGGGGGTGAGGCGCTGCAGCCGTTGCTGGAGGCGGCCGGGCGGCTGGCCCGCGTCGATGCCGGGCAGGCCCGCGAAGCGTACATCGACGCGATGGGGTCGGCGATCTTCGCCGGGAGGCTCGGCCGGCCCGGCCTCCTGCGGACCGTGGCCGACGCCGCCCGCACCGCACCCCAAGGACCACAACCGGCCCGCCCAGTCGACGCCCTGCTCGACGCGCTGGCGACACGCTTCTGCGACGGCTTCGCCCAAGGAGCACCGCAGCTGAAGAACGTCCTGCAGATGTTCCGGCAACAAGCCCGCAGCGACCCCGACGACAACATGCGCTGGCTCTGGCTGAGCTACCTGGTCGCCGCGGACATGTGGGACGACACCACCCTCCACGACCTGGCCGAGCACGCGGTCCGAGCCGCGCGTGAGATGGGAGCGCTCCACTTCCTCCCCCAAGCCCTCACCTACCGCGCCGCCGTCCACGTTTACGCAGGTCAGTTCGATGCGGCGGCCACGTTGGTGGAGGAGTCCGACGCGATCCTGAAGGTGACCGGCAACTCCTACTTCGGCTTCGCCATCACCCTGCTCCGCGCGTGGCGCGGAGCGGACGATGCGCCGGCGCAGATGGACGCCGCCGCCGAATCGGCGAGCACCTGGGGCGAGGGCCGAGCGGTCAGCCAGAGCCTCTACATGGGCGCCTTGGTTCACAACGCCCTTGGCCGCTACCAGGAGGCCCTGGACTATGCGGAACGTGCGTGCAGGCATGACGATCTCGGGGCCACCGGGTTCGCCCTCATCGAACTGATCGAGGCGGCCGCCTACAGCAAGGCCCCGGAAGCGGCCGCGACCGCGCTGCGGCAGCTCATGGAACGCACCACCGCCAGCGGCACCGACTTGGCCCTCGGCATGCTCGCCCGCTCGAAGGCGCTGCTCTCCGACGGCGAGGACGCCGACCTGCTGTACCAGGAGGCCATCGAACACCTCCAGCGCAGCCGCGCCGCCGTCTACCTCGCCCGCACCCACTTGGTGTACGGCGAGTGGCTGCGCCGTGAGAAACGCCGCACCGACGCGCGCGAGCACCTGCGCACCGCCTACGAGATGTTCCAGGAATTCGGCGCCACGGCCTTTGCGAGCCGCGCCCAACGCGAACTGCAGGCCACCGGCGAGACCGTCCGCAAACGCACCATCGCCTCCGCCGGCGGCAACCTCACCCCTCAAGAAGGGCAGATCGCCCGCCTGGCCCGGACGGGCCTGTCGAACCCGGAGATCGGCGCCCAGCTCTTCCTCAGCCCCCGCACCGTCGAATACCACCTGAGCAAGGTCTTCACCAAGCTCGCCATCACCTCCCGCCAGCAGCTCGCGGAGGCGCTGCCCGACTAGGGCGACGACCGCGCGTGAGACCCCCGCAGTCCCCAACGAACCGGAGAGGCTCACATGACCGAACAGCAGCCCTGGCAGTGGGACGAGCAGACCTGGCGCGGCCACGTGGCGCGGGTCCGCGCCGGCCGCTCCCTGCACCCGGCGTCCTGGCCGGGCGGCGCCCGTGTCGCGGTCGCGCTCTCCTCTGACTGCGACCACGAGACGAGCTTCCTGCGCGTCGGCGAGACCGGGCCGGGTCCCCTGGCGCAGGGGGAGTACGGCTCCCGCGTCGGCGCCCGCCGGGTGCTCCGCCTGCTGGAGCGCTTCGGCATCCCGGCCTCGTTCTTCATGCCGGCGGTCTCGGGCCTGCTGCACCCGGAGGAGGCCCGCGACTACGTCGCCGCCGGCCACGAGATCGGCATGCACGGCTGGATCCACGAGAGCAACACGACGCTGGCCCCGGCCATCACCTGCGAGCTGGCCCTTCGCTACGACTCCTCCCTCATGGCCGACGACGAACCGTACGAGCTGCTCGCCGGCGGCGAGCCGACCGGCGTCGTGGAGATCCCGGTCGACTGGATCAGGGACGACGAGAACCAGGCTTCATAACCTACGGATCACCGCCCGGCGGCCCGGATCGACGCACCCCACCGCTCGATCCGGGCCGCCCTTTTCCCGCTCGTCGCGCCCTCGGCCCATGACGATGCGGAGCGCCGTCCGGCGGCATGGAAGCCGCCGTCGCCGCATCGCGGCGAAGCAACGCGAATCTCTCGGACACCAGACCGCCGCAGGGTGCGGCGGGGACCGGCGCTGCCAGACCTCCCTTGACGTGGATCGGGGTGAAGTATACAAACGTTCATACACCACATCGAGGAGGCGGCCTTGGTCACTTACCGGACGGACGGGATGTCCCGGCGCGGGTTCCTGGCGGGCGCCGCGTCCGCCACCGCGCTCGGCGTGCTCGGCCTGGGAACGGCGGCGTGCGGCGGTTCGGGCGGCGGCGGGACGAAGGCCGCCCGGATCGGGTGGGTGGAGCCGAAGACCGGCCGGCTCGCCGCCGCCTACAAGCCGATCTACGTCGGCGCGCGGCTCGCCCTGGAGGACATCAAGGCGGCCGGCGGGCTGCTCGGCGAGGCCGTCCAGGTCACCGAGCACGACGACAAGGGGAGCCCGGCCAGCCAGCCCGCGGTGGCGCAGCGGCTGATCCGGGACAAGCCCACCTTCGTCGTCGGCCCCACCGGCAGCTCGCAGGTGCTGGCGTCGGTGACGGCGCTCGCCCGCGCCGAGCTGATCCAGTCGGCGTGGGGCGGGGCCGAGCTGCTCGGCGACGGCGACCGCTTCCCGCACCACTACCAGCTCGTCTACAACACCACCCAGCAGGCCAGGGTCGCCGCGCGCTTCCTCCACGAGGTCCGGGGACTGCGCAAGATCGGCATCATCGTGGAGAACTCGGAGTTCGGCACCTCGATCAGGGACGCCGTCGTGGCGACCCTGCGGGACGCCTACTCCACCAAGCCGGTGGCCGTCGAGGTGTTCGAGGTGGACGCCTCCGACATGACGCCGTTCGTCCGCAACCTGGAACGCGCCGGCGTGGACGGGCTGGGCCTGTTCACCGGCCAGCCGCAGGCGACGGTCCTCATCCTGCGCGCGATGGCGGCGAGCGGCTTCCAGCCGGTGATCGTGTCGCACGACCTCAACTACATCGACGCGCTCGGAGAGTTCCCGCGTCCGCTGCTCGACGGGTTCTTCGGCACCACCTACCGGGGGCTCACCTACACCGGCCAGGAGAAGCCGTCCGCGGAGGTGACCAAGCTGGTCGAGCGCATCAACAAGCACCCGGACACCGCCGGCCTCGGCTACTCGGCGGTGACGAGTCCCTACTACGACTACATGATGCTGATGGCCAAGGTCGTCGAGGACACCAAGAGCACCGACCCGGCCAAGCTGAAGGCCGCCCTCGACAAGGTGAGCGGCTACCAGGGCATCCGCGCGAAGGTCTCCTTCACCGCGAAGCGGCACTCCGGCATCGCCGACGAGGACATCACCATCGGCACCCTGATGTCGGCGAAGGACCCGGAGAGCCTCGGCGGGGTCCTGCGGCGCCGCGCGGACGGGGTGTGACCGCTCCATGATCGCCGACATCCTGGTCGCCGGGCTGGTCTTCGGCAGCCTGTACGGCCTCGTCGCGATGGGCTTCAACGTGCTGCACCGGCCGACGAACGTGGTGAACTTCGCGCAGGGCGAGCTCATCATGATCGGCGCGATGCTGATGGCCGCCACCCCGATCGGCCGGCTCCCCTGGGGGATCGCCGTGCTGTGCGTCATGGCCGTCGTCGGGGTCGTGACGCTGGCCGAGGAGCGGGTGGCCGTCACCCCGGTGCTGCGCAGGTCGTCCCACGCCGCCGGCTGGGTCATCACCACGCTGGCGTTCTCGCTGCTGATCGCGGAGGCCGCCGGACGGCTCTGGACGGACCAGCCGAGCACCGTCGCGCCGCCGTGGCCGCTGTCCCTGGACGTCAACCACGTGGCGGGGTTCCGGTTCTCCAGCTACCAGGTCGCGGTGGTGGCGGTCGCCGTCGCCGTGGTGCTGCTGCTCGGCCTGCTGGACCGGTCCCGGCTCGGCACCGCGCTGCGCGCGGTGGCCGCCGACCGCGACGGCGCCCGGCTGCGCGGCATCGACCCGCGGGCGCTGACCCGGCGCTCGTTCCTGCTCGGCGGCGCGCTGGCGGGGCTCACCGGCGTGCTGGCGGCGCCGCTGCTGCTCGCCTCGGTGACGATGGGCCTCGGCCTGCTGATCAAGGGGTTCGCCGCCCTGGCGGTCGGCGGCATCGGCGACAACCGCGGCGTGCTGGTGGCCGGCTGGGTGCTCGGCACCGTCGAGGCCGCCGGCGCCGCCTACGCCTCGCCCGGCTCGCAGTCGGTCGTGCTGCTCGCGGCGATGCTGCTCATCCTGCTCGTCCGGCCGAACGGCCTGCGCGGTCTGGCGGTGCAGCGCCATGTCTGAGGCCATCCGGAACCGGCCGGGCGCCGTGCGCCGTGCCGCGCCCTGGCTCGTCCTCCTGGCGGCGGCGGCCGTGCTGCCGCCCGCGACCGGCGACCCCACGATCACCTACCTCGCCACCACCGCCGCGATCTACGTGGTGGTCGGGACGGGCCTGAACATCATGTTCGGCTACACCGGCCAGGTCTCGCTCGGCCAGGGCGCGCTGGTCGCCGTCGGCGCGTACACGACCGGCGTCCTCATGGCCGACCACGGCTGGACGTTCTGGACGGCGGCGCCCACGGCGGTGCTGGTCACCACGGTCGCCGGGACGCTGATGGCGCTCCCCGCGTTCCGCCTGTCGTCCTGGTACATCGCGCTGGTGACGCTCGGCGCGGCGATGGCGGCGCGCAGCCTGCTCGTCGAGTTCGAGGGGCTGACCGGGGGCTGGTCCGGGCTCGTCGGCATCCCGCGGCCCGCGATCGGGTCGTGGGAGCTGGCGGAGCGGGACGTCCTGTGGCTGGTCATCGCCGTGAACGCCGTACTGTTCGTCATGGTCCGCAACATCGTCGACTCCCGTCTCGGACGGGGCATGATGGCCGTCCGGGACGCGCCGGAGATGGCGCGGAGCGTCGGTGTCGGCCCCGCGCGGGCGAAGCTGTTCGCGTTCGCCTGCGGCGGCGCCACCGCCGGGCTGGGCGGGGCGCTGCTGGCCGTCCACCACGGGCTCGTCACGCCGGACGACTTCACGCTCGACTTCTCGATCCTGTTCCTGCTGGTCGTCATCATCGGCGGCGCGGCGCGCCTGGCGGGCCCGATCATCGGCACGCTGCTGTTCTTCGCGCTCCCGGAGCTGCTGACCGGCCTGGCGGAGTGGCGCGGCCTCATCTACGGCGCGGCGCTGCTCGCGCTGATGGTGTACGCGCCGCAGGGCATCGCGGGCGCGTGGGACAAGCTGCTGTCGCGGT
>NZ_VCKZ01000068.1 GCF_005889745.1 Actinomadura geliboluensis | reverse complement strand
GGTCGTGGTGCTGACCAGGACGCCTCTGGGGGCGCGTCAGGTCGGGTGGGACGGGCGGACGCTCGGGTCCTGGGCGAAGGTGGTCGACGGCAGTGATGTCGTGATCAACCTGGCCGGGCGGAGTGTCAGTTGTCGCTACACGCCCGCCAGCCTGCAGGAAATGATGGATTCGCGTGTCCACTCCGCTCGGGTCGTGGGGGAGGCGATCGCGGGTGCGGCTCGGCCGCCCAAGGTGTGGTTGCAGATGAGTACGGCCACGATCTACGCGCACCGGTTCGATGCGGCCAATGACGAGGCCGGTGGGGTGATCGGTGGCGGTGAGGCGGGGGTGCCCAAGTACTGGGGATATAGCGTCAAGATCGCTCGGAATTGGGAGCGGGCGCAGGAACTGGCTGAGACGCCGGAGACTCGGAAGGTCGCGTTGCGGGCGGCCATGGTGATGAGTCCTGATCGGGGCGGGGTGTTCGATGTCCTGTCGTGGATGGCTCGGCTCGGGCTCGGGGGGCCGGTTGCCGGGGGTGCGCAGTTCGTGTCCTGGATCCATGACGTGGACTTCGTGCGGGCGGTCGAGTTCCTGATCGGGCGGGACGACATTGCGGGGGCGGTGAATCTCGCGTCGCCGGGGCCGTTGCCGCAGCGGGTGTTCATGCGGGCGCTGCGGGCGGCCTGGGGGATGCCGGTCGGGTTGCCCGCCACCGCGTGGATGGCGGAGATCGGGGCGCTCGTGATCCGGTCGGATACGGAGTTGCTGCTCAAGAGCCGGCGGGTGGTGCCGGGGCGGTTGCTCGACGCCGGGTTCGGGTTCGAGCACGAGCGGTGGCCGGAAGCCGCCCGGGATCTTGTGCGGAGGGCGCGGTCCCGGGCATGAAGACGGGGTGGACGACCCTTCGTGGTGGGAAGGCCGCCGGCTCGGGCTGTGGACGGTCCTGCGGTCGGGGCTGACCACGGCGTTCCTGCTGGCGGCCTACTTCGTGGCGCCGCTGGACAAGACGTTCACGGCCTTCAGCGGGGTGGTGCTGGGGGCGGTCCTGGCGGTCCTCGCCGGGGTGGTCGGGTGGCAGGCGCGGGCGATCGTGCGGCATCCGGCGCCGCGGTTGCGTGCCGTTGAGGCGCTCATGACGTCCGCCGCGCTGTTCGTCGTCGCGTTCTCCACGAGCTACTGCCTGATGGGGAACGGGGCGTCGCCCGAGTTCTCCGAGCGGCTCTCGCATGTGGACGCTCTTTACTTCACCATGACCGTCTTCTCGTCGGTCGGCTTCGGCGACATCGTTCCGGTGTCGCAGGCGGCGCGGGTGCTGACCACCGTGCAGATGGCCGGAGACCTGGTGTTCCTCGGTCTCACCGCGAAGGTCTTCCTGGAGGCGATGCGCCGGGGCGTCGAGCGGCGGGAAGGCCGGTGACGAGGGGTTTCCGAGAGCGTGCCATGGGCACGTGTTTGACCGTTGCCAGGACGTGTCATTCGATGACCGGGGGGTTCCGAGATGACCTCGGGATGGTACGGGCCCAGTGGGAGGGATCCGTTCGAGGAGATGCTCGCCCGCTTCTTCGGGTCGCGGGCGCACCGGCGGCCGCAGGAGCGGATCAGCATCGCGCGGCTGATGAGCGAGCCGGCGCGGGAGCTGGTGCGGGACGCGGCGGCGCAGGCGGCGCAGTGGGGCAGCGTCGATCTGGACACCGACCATCTGCTGTGGGCGGCGACGCGGCAGCAGGGGACGCGGCAGTGGATCGCGCGGGCCGGCGCCGACCCGGACAAGATCAAGGAGGAGATCGAGGGGCACGCGCGGCGGGGGGAGCCGCGGGACGTGCCACCGGAGCTGACGCCGTCGGCGAAGCGGGCGCTGCTGGATTCGCACCAGGTGTCGCGGGCACTCGGGTCGTCCTATATCGGGCCTGAGCATGTGCTCTTCGCGCTTGCGCTCGACCGGGGGTCCAGCGCCGGGCGCATTCTTGATCATGAGCATGTGACGCCGGATTCGCTGCAGCAGGCGGCGACCGGCGGCGGGCCGGGGCAGCCGCCCGGCGGGGGCGGCGGGCAGCCGTCCGAGACGCCGACGCTGGACGAGTTCGGCCGCGATCTGACCGCGCTGGCGCGGGAGGGGCGGATCGACCCGGTGATCGGGCGGCACCAGGAGATCGAGGAGACCGTCGAGGTGCTGTCGCGGCGCACCAAGAACAACCCGGTGCTGATCGGTGATCCGGGGGTGGGGAAGACCGCGATCGCCGAGGGGCTCGCGCAGCGGATCGTCGATGACGATGTGCCGGAGACGCTGCGGGGCAAGCGGATCGTCCAGCTGGACCTGAGCGGCGTGGTCGCGGGCACCCGGTACCGGGGCGACTTCGAGGAGCGGCTGAAGAAGGTCGTGGACGAGATCCGCGAGCACTCCGACGAACTGGTCGTGTTCATCGACGAGATCCACACGATCGTGGGTGCGGGCGGCGCGGAGGGCGCGGTGTCCGCCGGGAACATGCTGAAGCCGCCGCTGGCGCGCGGCGAGCTGCACGTGGTCGGCGCGACGACGATCGACGAGTACCGCCGCAACATCGAGAAGGACGCGGCGCTGGAGCGGCGGTTCCAGCCGATCCTGGTGAGCGAGCCGAGCGTCGACGACAGCATCGAGATCCTGCGCGGGCTGCGGGACCGGTACGAGGCGCACCACGCGGTGCGGTTCACCGACGAGGCGCTGGTCGCGGCCGTGGACCTGTCCAGCCGGTACCTGCCCGACCGGTTCCTGCCGGACAAGGCGATCGACCTGATCGACCAGGCGGGCGCGCGGGTGCGGCTGCGCTCGGGGACGCGGGACGGCAGCCGGCGGGAGCTGGAGCAGCGGCTCGACCGGCGGCGCCGGGAGAAGGACCAGGCCGTCTCCGACGAGGACTACGAGAAGGCGTCGGAGCTGCGCGACGAGATCGCCCGGCTGGAGAAGGACCTGGAGTCGGCGCGCGACGACGACGCCCCCGTGACCGTCCCCGAGGTGACGACGGAGGACATCGCCGAGGTCGTGTCGCGCATCTCCGGGGTGCCGGTCACGCAGCTCACGGAGGCGGAGCGGGAGCGGCTGACGCGGCTGGAGGAGCATCTGCACCAGCGTGTCGTCGGGCAGGAGGACGCGGTGGCGGCGGTGGCGCGGGCCGTCCGGCGGTCGCGCGCGGGGATGGGCGACCCGGACCGTCCGATCGGCGGGTTCCTGTTCCTCGGCCCGACCGGCGTCGGCAAGACGGAGCTGGCGAAGGCGCTGGCGGAGGCGCTGTTCGGCAGCCGGGACCGGATGATCCGGTTCGACATGAGCGAGTTCCAGGAGCGGCACACCGTCAGCCGGCTGATGGGCGCTCCGCCCGGATACGTCGGGTACGAGGAGGCGGGGCAGCTGACGGACGCCGTCCGGCGGCAGCCCTACTCGGTGATCCTGCTGGACGAGATCGAGAAAGCGCACCAGGACGTGTTCAACGTCCTGCTGCAGCTCCTCGACGACGGCCGACTCACGGACGCGCAGGGCCGCACCGTCGACTTCCGCAACACCGTGGTGATCATGACGAGCAATCTGGGCTCGGAGCTGATCACCGGCACCACGGAGATCGGGTTCGGCACGCCGAGCGGGGAGGGCAGCGCGCTCAGCGACCGGATCATGCGGCGGCTGCGCGAGTCGTTCCGGCCCGAGTTCCTCAACCGGATCGACGAGATCATCGTGTTCCGGCGGCTGGAGGCGGGGCAGCTGCGGCAGATCACCGACCTGCTGCTGGACGAGACGCGCCGCCGCCTCCGCGCGCAGGACGTCGACGTCGACTTCACGCAGGAGGCCGTGGACTGGCTCGCCGAGCGCGGCTACCAGCCCGAGTTCGGCGCCCGGCCGCTGCGCCGCACGATCCAGCGGGAGGTGGACGACCAGCTCGCCGATCTGCTGCTGTCGGGCGATCTGGAGCACGGGCGGCATGTGGAGGTGTCCGCGGTGAACGGTGGTCTCCAGTTCGACGTCACGACCGAGTAAGGGTTATTGTCCTCTTGTAAGCCTTACAGGAGGACATCTGATGCTCATCCCTCTCGCTGATTACGCGAAGGGCGTCGAGGTCGTGAACGCCTTGGTGGCGACCTCGCCCGAGGTGCGGGGGAGCGAGGTGCTGGCGGACGCCGGCGCGCTGGCCCGGCTCCTTCCGCCGTCGCTTGGATTCCGGACGCCCGACGCCGGAGACGTCGAGAAGGTCCGCTTCCTGCGGCGCGAGGTGCGCGCCGTGCTGGAGGCGGAGACCGAGGAGCGGGCGGTGGAGGGCGCGGCGCTGCTCGCCGGGCACGCCGGGCTCGCCCCGGTCCTGCGCCGCGACCCGTCCGGCCGGTGGCAGTGGTACGTGCCGACGGTCCGGGACGCCTCGCTCGTCGGGGAGCTGGCCGCCGTCGCGGGCGTCGCGCTGCTCGGCCTCGTCCGGGCGCTCGGCCACGAGCGGTTCCGGGCGTGCGAGGCCCCCGGCTGCGCGGGCGTGTTCGCCGACGCCAGCCGCGCCGGGCGCCGCCGCTTCTGCATGCCCGAGCGGTGCGGGAACCGGCTCAACGTCGCCAACCACCGCGCCCGCCGCCAGGCGGTGACCCGGTGACCGCCCCGCTCGACGGCGCGATCCGGCTGCCGGACGGCGCCTGGATCCGGGGACGCGGGCTCCGCAACCCGGCGCCGGGCGGGCCCGAGCCCGCGTTCGGCCTCTACCTGGGCACCGCGAAGCTGCGGAGCCGCCACGAGCCGGAGCTGCGCTGGGAGTCGGCGTGGCTCGACTGGCCCGACTTCCGGCTGCCCCGCGACCGCGACGAGGCCGTCCGGCAGATCCGCGCCCTGCACGAGCGGGCCGGGGCCGGCGAGGCGGTGGAGGTCGCCTGCGGCGGCGGCATCGGGCGCACCGGGACCGTCGTCGCCTGCCTGGCCGTCCTCGCCGGGGTCGAGCCGTCCGGGGCGGTCGCCTGGGCGCGCGAGCACCATCACCCGCGCGCCGTGGAGACGCCCTGGCAGCGCCGCTGGGTCGCCCGCTTCCCGGCCGGCCGGTAGATACCGCTAGGCGCCGAGGATCAGGGTCGCGGCGTGCTCGCCGATCATCATGCTGGGGGCGTTGGTGTTGCCGCCGATGATGCTCGGCATGATCGACGCGTCCGCGACCCGGAGCCCCTCGACGCCGCGGACCTTCAGCGCCGGGTCGACGACGGCGCGCTCGTCCGACCCCATCCGGCAGCTGCCGACCGGGTGGTAGACGGTCGTGGCGCGGTTCGGCAGCTCCTTCGCCAGCGCGGCGCGACCGGTGTAGGACGGTCCGGGCGACAGCTCCGCCTTGACGTCCCCGGCGATGATCTTGTTGTTCATCACCTCGCGGACCAGCTCGATGCCGTCCAGCAGCAGCCGGGCGTCGTCGGGGTCGGACAGGTAGCCGGGGTCGATCACCGGCGCGGCGGCCGGGTCCGCGGACGCCAGCCGCACCGTGCCGCGGCTCTTCGGGTAGATCAGCGTCGGCATGATCGTGAGCGCGGGCCGCTTGTCGACCTTGTGCCGCACCGGGGCGTCCTGGTTCGGGAACGGGTACGACCACGGCAGCGCGTGGATCTGGATGTCGGGGACGTCCCCGGCCTGCCCGCTGCGGACGAACCCGACCGCCTCGAACACGCTGCGGGCCACCCACGTCCCGCCCTTCGTCCACTCCTTGGCGACGCCCTTGGCGAAGTAGGGCGCGGTGCCCCGGTGCCGGGCCGTGTCCATGATGAACGTCATCGGCACGAACATGTGGTCGTGCAGGTTGTCGCCGACGGGCAGGTCCGCGTGGACCTCGATGCCGTGCTCCCGCAGGTGCGCGGCGGGGCCGACGCCGGACAGCATCAGCAGGTGCGGCGACCCGAACGCGCCCGCCGCGAGGATGACCTCCTTGGACGCCCGGATCGTCCCCTTGCCCTTCTTGGTGACGACCTCGACGCCCGTCGCGCGGCCCTTGTCGATCGTCACGCGGCCGACGGTCGCGCCGGTCAGGACCGTCAGGTTCGACAGGCCGTGGTCGTCCAGGTACCCGACGGACGAGCTGTAGCGCAGGCCCTTGTCGACGCTCTGCTGGAAGATGCCGGCGCCTTCCTGCTCCTCGCCGTTGTAGTCGTCGTTCCGCTTCACCCCGGCCGTCTCGATCAGCGACTCGATGAACGCCTCGGACGCGGGCGTCAGGTCGCGCTGCCGGGTCACCTGGATCGGGCCGCCGGCGCCGCGCAGCTCGCTGGCGCCGTCCTCCCAGTTCTCCATGCGCTTGTAGCTGGCGAGGACGTCCTCGTAGCCCCAGCCGGGGCAGCCGTCCGCCGCCCAGTCGTCGTAGTTCTTGCGGTGCCCCCGCACGAACAGCATCCCGTTGATCGACCCGGAGCCGCCCAGGACCTTCCCCCGGGTCTGCGGGATCTTCCGGTCGAGCGCGCTCCCCTGCGGGGTGCTGTAGAAGCCCCAGTCCAGCTTCTTCTTCAGCTGCGGGACGTTGTGGAAGACGGCGATCAGCCCCGGCTTGCGGACCAGCGGCGTCCGGTCCGGGCCGCCCGCCTCCACCAGGACGACGCTCGCCCCCGAGTCGGCCAGGCGCCGCGCCAGCACGCACCCCGCGCTCCCGGCCCCCACCACGACGTAGTCAGCGGTCTGGTCCATGTCTTCCTCTCAGCGGCGTCCGCGCACGCGCGGACGACCCCAGTCGAGGGCCCGCGCCTGGCCCGGTCGGCGCCGCCGCGAGGGCGACTAATGGGTGCGCCGATCGTAGAAGGACCGGAATGCGCCGCCAACCCCTGTCCCGATGACCGGAATCCCCCCGCGTCCGCCGGGACGGGGGCTGGCCCCACCCCCGGTCAGGGAGATCACACCAGTGTGCCGGGGAGCGCGCCCGCTTAGCGTTCGAGGACATGACCAGAATGCACCGGATCATCGCGTTGCTGCTGGGAGCCGCCGCGATCGCCGCCACCGCGGCGGCGCCGCCGGCACGGGCCGCCCGCGCGCGCTGCGGCGACCATGACGTCCTGCGGACCGCCTTGGAGCGCATGACGGGCGTCCACGGCCTGACGGGCGCGGCGGTGCGGGTCGACGACCCGCGCTGCGGGACGTGGACGCACGCGAGCGGCGTCGCCGACCGGCGGACGGGCCGCCCGATGAGCGCCGGCCTGCGGGGGCGGATCGGCAGCATCACCAAGACGTTCACGGCGGCCACCGTCCTCGCGCTGGCGGCGGAGGGCCGCGTCCGGCTGGACGCGCCCGTCGAGCGCTACCTCCCGGGCCTGCTCGACCGCGGCGGCTACGACGGACGGAAGATCACCGTGCGGAGCCTGCTGCGGCACACCAGCGGCCTGCCCGACCACATGGACAGCTTCGAGAGCACCGACGACTTCCGCTTCCGGCACTTCGAGCCGGAGGAACTGGTCGCGCGGGCGCTCACGCTGCCGCCTCCCGGGCCCGGGTGGCACTACTCCACCACCAACTATGTGATCGCGGGGCTCATCGTGGAGAAGGTCAGCGGGCACGGGGTGGAGGACGAAGTCTCGAACCGGATCATCAAGCCGCTGCGGCTCCACGACACTTACTGGCCCGGCGACGAGACCCGGATCCGGGGACCGCACCCGCGCGGCTACGTCCGCGAGGAGGACGGCTCGTACACCGACTACACCGAGATGAACGTGTCGGCGGGCGGGGCGGGCGGTGCGCTCATCTCCAGCCCCCGCGACGTCAGCGCGTTCTTCGGGGCCCTGATGGGCGGGCGGCTGCTGCCCCCGGCGATGCTCGCGGAGATGAAGCGGGCCGTCCCCGCCGACCCCGACCGCGTGTGGGAGGGCGCGCGGTACGGCCTCGGCCTGATCGGGACGCCGCTGCGCTGCGGCGGCGACTGGTGGGGCCACGCCGGCGACATCGACGGCTTCACCGCGATCTCCGGCACGGCGCCGTCCGGCCGCCGCGTCGCGGTCGCCTTCAACGAGAACCCGTCGACCTTTGAAGCGTTCACCGGCGAACTGGACGTCGTCCAGGCCGCCCTGTGCGAGGAGGCGGCATGAGGACGATCCGATGGGCGGCGGCGCTGACCGGAACGGCCGCCGCGCTGGCGCTGCTCGCCCCGGCCGCGTCGGCGGCCCCGGCCGGACAGCGCGGCGACGGCCTCGACCGCTTCTACCAGCAGCGGCTCACATGGAAGGCGTGCACGCTCGGCCCGGACGACGAGGTCGGCGCCGAACTCGACAAGGCCGGCGCGCGGTGCGCCGACGTGACCGTCCCGCTCGACTACGCCCGGCCGGACGGCCGGACGATGACCGTCGCGATCTCCCGGCTCGCGGCGTCCGACACCCGGCACCGGATCGGGACGATGATCCTCAACGGCGGCGGGCCGGGGCCGTCGCTCGACCTGCCGCCCTACATGCGCGGCGTCATGGGCGCGGCCGGCCCGCGCTACGACCTCGTCGGGATGGACCCGCGCTCCCTCGGCCGGAGCGGCGGAGTCGACTGCGGCTGGCCCGCCGGCACGTGGATCAAGGGCGCGGGTGCGACGCGCCGCTCGTTCGACCGGTCCGTCGCGTTCGCCAAGGACCTGGCACAGCGGTGCGCGCGGACGAACGGCGACGTGCTCCCGTACATCAGCACCCGCAACATCGCCCGTGACATGGACGTCGTCCGCGGCGTGCTCGGCGAGCGGAAGGTGTCCTACAACGGCGGCTCTTACGGCACCTACCTCGGCCAGGTCTACGCGGCGATGTTCCCGGGACGGCTCGACCGGGTCGTCCTCGACAGCTCGCAGGACACGCTCTCCTGGGGGCCGCGCGTCATCGCCACCATGGGACGGGCGAACGACCGGGCTCTCGGCGACTGGGCGGCGTGGGCGGCGAAGCGGCACGCGACGTACGGGCTCGGGGAGACGCGCGGCGACGTCCTGGCGACCGTGGAGCGGATCTACGCGGCGTCCGCCCGCGCGCCGCTCGCCGTCGGCCGGCACCGCCTGGACGACACGATGCTGCCGGTGGTGCTGTTCGACAACCTCGGCACCGACGAGGACGCGGCGCGGGCGAGCCTCGCCGCGTCGGTGCGGGTGCTGGCGGACGCCGCCGCGGGACGTCCCGCGCAGCCCACCCCCGACCTCGACGCGGAACTCACCTTCCTGCTGACCGGGGCGGAGTCGCGGTACGGCAGCGGCCAGAGCGCCATCATCTGCGGGGACGTGGCGGCGCCGCGCGACCCCGAGGTCTACTGGCGGGACGTCCAGCGGCATCGCGGTGACAGCCCCCTGTTCGCGCCGGTGGGCCACGGCATCAGCCCGTGCGCGTTCTGGCCGGTGCGTCCCGCCGAGCCGCCGGTCCGGGGCGTCGGGCCCTTGCCCGCGCTGATGGTGGCCGCGACAGGCGACACCCGTACCACCTACGCCGGCAACGAGGTCGCGCACCGGATGCTGCCCGGCAGCCGGATGATCACGTTGCGGGCGAACGTCCACGCCCCCTACCAGCGCGGCTACCCGAACGCGTGCGTCCGGGACCGGACGAACGACTACCTCGCCACCGGCCGCCTGCCGTCCCGCGACCTCGTCTGCGCCCCCGAGTAACCGGGCGCGGCGGGAGCACCGCGCCGTCCGGCTCCTCAGCGGAGGATGCCGGCGGCGCGGGCCTCCGTCAGCCACGACGGGAACTCGTTCATCAGGCGCCCGTACAGGTCGTCGTCGGCGATGCTCCTCGGCTCCGGGCCGGCCGGGAAGAAGTCGGCGTTGTCGATCGCGCGCTTGCGCGGGACGGGCAGGTCGTCGAGCTTGCGCAGGAACTTGAACGCGTCGTCGCCGAACCCGACGAACTGCCAGAAGATCGGGAGCGTGGACGCGGCGCACAGGGTCTTCTCCGCCGCCGTCCGGGAGTCCGGCGACCCGTCGGTCTGGAAGATGACGTACGCGGGCGCGGTGGCCCCGCTCGCCCGGTAGTGGTCGATGACGGCCTGCATGGCGGCGGCGTAGTTCGTGGTGCCCATGTGCCCCAGGCGCTCGTGCTCCTCGTTGATCCGGCCCTGGTAGCGGGTGAGGCTCACATCCACCGGCGGGTGCGCGACCTTGTCGAAGAACACGACGGGGACCACGCCGTCGTCGTCCAGGTGCGCGGAGAGAGCGAGCGCCTGCTCCGCGAGGTGCTGGACGGTCCCGTCCTTGTAGTAGCGGCGCATCGACCCGGACCGGTCGAGCACCAGGTAGACGGCGGCGCGCTCCCCGCCGAGCCCGCGCTTCTCGAGGTTGACCTTGGCGGCCTTGTAGAGGCTGACCAGGCCGGGTGCGGTCGATTGGACCTTGTCCAGGCTGATGGGCATGGGGCGCTCCCGGTAGGCGATCTGGACGTCCAAGAATGCACCGTTGTGCCAGGTCAGCGCAGGGTTCTGCCGGATCCGGCCGCCTCGGCGTGTCAGGCGTCGTAATCGACGGTGAGATGTGCGGTCGCCGGGACCGACTGGCAGGTCAGGACGTAGCCGGCCTCGACCTCCGCCGGGTCGAGCGCGAAGTTGCGACGCATGTCGACCTCGCCCTCCACGACCTTGGCCCGGCAGGTGCCGCACACGCCGCCCTTGCACGCGAACGGCAGGTCGGGCCGGACGCGCTGCGCGGAGTCGAGGACGGTCGCGTCCTGGGGCTGGGTGAGGGTCGTCGAGCGGCCGTCCAGGACGACCGTGACCTCGCACGCCGGGCCCGTGGGGGCGTCCTGCCTCCGGATCGGCTCGGGCGGCGGCTCGTCCACATAGAAGAGTTCCTGGTGGACGCGTTCGCGCGGCACACCGAACCCCTGGAGGACGTCGCGGGCGTCGGTGACCATGCCGAGCGGCCCGCACAGCCACCAGTGGTCCACGTCGGAGACGGGGACGAGGAGGGGGAGCAGCGTGCGCAGCCGGTCGGCGTCCAGGCGGCCGCTGAACAGCTCCGCCTCGCGCGGTTCCTGGGACAGGACGTGCACCAGCTCGAAGCGGTCGGGGTGCGCGTCCTTCAGGTCGGCCAGCTCGTCGGCGAACATGACGGTGCCGCTGCTCCGGTTGCCGTACAGGACGGTGACGCGGCCGTCCGGGTCGGCGAGCGCGGACGCGGCGATCGACAGCACCGGCGTGATCCCGGACCCGGCGGCGATCAGCACATGGTGCCCGGCCCGCGTGCCGAGCGTGAACGTGCCGGACGGCGGCAGGACCTCGACGACGTCGCCCGGCCGCACGTCGCGCACCAGCCACGCGGAGAACAGGCCGTCCGGGATCTCGCGGACGCCGATGCGCGGCGCGGCCCCGGCGGGCGCGCAGATCGAGTAGGAGCGGCGCTCCTCCCGGCCGTCGATCACGCGGCGCAGGGTGAGGAACTGGCCGGGCCGGAACGCGTAGGCGTCCGCCAGGTCCGGCGGCACCTCGAAGGTGACCGCGACCGCGTCGTCGCACAGCCGCTCCACGCCGGCGACGCGCAGCGCGTGGAAGCCGGTGCGGCGGGGTGCGACCTCGGTGAGCGTCACTCAGATCTCCTTGAAGTGCTCGAACGGCTCGCGGCAGGACGCGCAGCGCCGCAGCGACTTGCAGGCGGTCGCGCCGAACCGGGACAGCTCGACGGTGTCGGACGAGCCGCAGCGCGGGCACGGGACGCCGCGGGTCGGGCCGAGCGTGAGCGGGATCGGGCCGGGCGCGCGGCGGGGCGCCGCGCCGGGCGGCGCGATCCCGGCCTCGCGGAGCTTGCGGCGGCCGGGCTCGCTGATCCAGTCGGTCGTCCACGGCGGGTCGAGGACGGTCCGGACCTCCACGTCGGCGTACCCGGCGTCGGCGAGCCTGCGCCGCAGGTCGGCGCGCATCGCGTCCAGGGCCGGGCAGCCGGTGTAGGTCGGCGTGATCGTCACCTCGACGCGGCCGGGCTCCTCCCGGACGTCGCGCAGCACCCCGAGCTCCGCGAGCGTCAGCATCGGCAGCTCGGGGTCGGTGACGGTCTCGGCGACCGCGCGCGCGCTCACCATTCCGCTTCCGGATGCTCGCGGGCGAGGCCCTGCATCTCGACGAGCAGGGCGGCCAGCGCGGGGGAGTGCGCGCCGTCCCGTCCGGCCAGGTGGGGCGGCACGGGCTCGGGACGCCGCAGGGTCGCCCTGGCCAGCACCTCCCCGATGACCGCGTCGCACTCGTCGCGGACGTCGGCCGGGTCGACGCCCACCCCGGCGTCGGACAGCAGGCGCTCGGTCTCGTGCGTGGCGAACAGCTCGCCGGTCAGCGGCCACAGACCGTCGAGGGCGGCCTGCGCGCGCTCGTGGGAGAGGTCGGTGCCGTCGCCGAGCCTGACCGTCCACAGCGCGGCGTGGTCGCGGTGGTAGGCGACCTCCTTGACGCTCTTCGCGGCGATCGCGGCGAGGACCGGGTCCGCGGACGCGGTGAGCCGGTCGAGCAGCGCGAGCCGCCACGTCGCGAACAGCAGCAGCCGGACGGTCGAGTACGCGAAGTCGCCGTTCTCCGCCTCGGCGAGGCCGACGTTGCGGAACTCGGACGCGTCCCGGAAGTAGGCGAGGTCGTCCTCGCCGCGGCCCTTGTCCTCGGCGACGCCGGCGCGGGCCAGCAGCAGCCGGGCCTGGCCGAGCAGGTCGAGCGCGATGTTGGCGAGCGCGACCTCCTCCTCCAGTTCGGGCGCGTGCGTGCACCACTCCTGGAGGCGGTGCGACATGACGAGCGCGTCGTCGCCCAGCATCAGGCAGTACGCGGCCAGCGCGTCGCGGTCGACCCCGTCCGGCACGGACGGGTCGATCCCGGCGAGCGGGTCGTCGAACCCGGTGCCGAACGCCCAGCGGCTGTCGTCGCTCTCCTCGGAGAGCGCCTCGAACGGATTGTCGGACGACATCAGAAGCCTCACATATGGGGGACGTTCTCGGGGATGTCGTAGAACGTCGGGTGGCGGTAGACCTTGTCGCCGCTGGGTGCGAAGAACGGGTCCTTCTCGTCGGGGCTGGACGCGGTGACGTCCTCCGACCTCACTACCCAGATGCTGACGCCCTCGTTCCGCCGCGTGTACAGGTCGCGGGCGTTGCGCAGCGCCATCTCGGCGTCGGGGGCGCGCAGCGAGCCGACGTGGACGTGGTTCAGGCCGCGCTTGCCGCGGACGAACACCTCGTAGAGCGGCCAGTCCTTCTCCATCACGCCACCTCCCTCCCGGTATGCCGGTTCGTGTGCTTCGCGGCGTACGCGGCGGCGGCCTCGCGCACCCAGGCGCCGTCCTCGTGGGCCTTGCGGCGCCGCTCGATCCGCTCGGCGTTGCAGGGGCCGTCGCCGCTGATCACGCGCTTCAGCTCCGACCAGTCGATCTCGCCGAAGTCGTGGTGGCCGCGCTCCTCGTTCCAGCGCAGCTCGGGGTCGGGCAGCGTGACGCCGAGCGCCTCGGCCTGCGGGACGGTCATGTCGACGAACCGCTGCCGCAGCTCGTCGTTGGTGTGCCGCTTGATCTTCCAGGCCATGGACTGCGCGGTGTGCGTGGAGTCGGCGTCCGGCGGGCCGAACATCATCAGGGACGGCCACCACCAGCGGTTCACGGCGTCCTGCACCATCTCCCGCTGGGCGTCGGTGCCGCGCATCAGCGTCATCAGCAGCTCGTAGCCCTGCCGCTGGTGGAACGACTCCTCCTTGCAGATCCGGATCATGGCCCGCGCGTACGGGCCGTAGGAGCTGCGGCACAGCGGCACCTGGTTGCAGATCGCGGCGCCGTCCACCAGCCAGCCGATCACGCCGACGTCCGCGAACGTCAGCGTCGGGTAGTTGAAGATCGACGAGTACTTCTGCTTCCCGGAGATCAGCTTGGCGGTGAGGTCGGACCGGTCGGCGCCGAGCGTCTCCGCCGCCGAGTATAGGTAGAGGCCGTGGCCCGCCTCGTCCTGCACCTTGGCCAGCAGGATCGCCTTGCGGCGCAGCGACGGCGCGCGGGTGATCCAGAGGCCCTCCGGCTGCATGCCGATGATCTCCGAGTGGGCGTGCTGCGCGATCTGCCGGATCATCGTCGACCGGTACTTGTCGGGCATCCAGTCGCGCGGCTCGATCCGCTGGTCGCGCTCGATGGTCCGCTCGAAGTGCTCCTGCGTCATGCCGTCTCCTCCGGGCGCTTGGCGACCAGCGTCAGGACGTCGTACTGCGCGACGACGGCGCCGTCCTGCCGGGTGACCTCGGTGTCCCAGCGGACCTCCCCGTAGTCGGCGTTCTCGCGCGGGGTGATCTGCTTGGCGGTGAGCTTCACCGTCAGCTCGTCGCCGGGGAACGTCGGGGCGAGGAACCGCAGGTTCTCCAGCCCGTAGTTCGCGAGGACGGGGCCGGGCTCGGGCGAGACGAACAGGCCCGCCGCGAACGACACGACGAGGTAGCCGTGCGCGACCCGGCCGCCGAAGAACGGGTTGGCCTTGGCGGCCTCCTCGTCCATGTGGGCGTAGAAGGTGTCGCCGGTGAACTCGGCGAAGTGCTCGATGTCGGCGAGGGTGACGGTGCGCGGACCGGCCACGACCGTGTCGCCGACCTTCAGGTCTTCGAGGTGCTTGCGGAAGGGGTGCTCGCCGGTCTCAGTGCGGGGTGCGCCCGGCGTCCAGCGGCCGGTGATCGCGGACAGCATCGACGGCCCGGCCTGGACGGCGGTGCGCTGCATGTGGTGCATGACCCCGCGCATCCCGCCCATCTCCTCGCCGCCGCCCGCGCGCCCGGGGCCGCCGTGCACGAGGCCCGGCATCGGGGAGCCGTGGCCGGTGGACTCCTTCGCGTCCTCCTCGTTCAGGACGAGCAGCCGCCCGTGCCACGGCGCGGCGCCGAGGACGACGCGGCGCGCGAAGACGGGGTCGGCGGTGACGACCGAGCCGACCAGGCTGCCGAGGCCGCGCGCGGCGAGCGCGACGGCCTGCTCGGCGCCGTCGTAGGGGAGCAGGGTGCTGACCGGGCCGAACGCCTCGACCTCGTGCGGCTCGGCGCGGGCGGTGTCGTCCACGCGCAGCAGGACCGGGGACATGAACGCGCCGCGCTCGGCGTCGGCGCCGGCGACCTCGACGTTCTCGGGGTCGCCGAACACGATCCGGCCCGCGTCGAGGAGCTTCTTGAGCTGCCGGCGGACCTCCTCGCGCTGTTCGAGGGTGGCCAGCGCGCCCATCCGCACGTCCGGGTCGGACGGGTTGCCGATCTTCACCCGCGCGAGCCGCTCGCTCGCGGCCTGCGCCACGTCGTCCATCAGGTCGGACGGCACGAGCGCCCGCCGGATGGCCGTGCACTTCTGACCCGCCTTCACCGTCATCTCGGTGACGAGCTGCTTGACGAACAGGTCGAACTCGGCCGTGCCGGGGCGGGCGTCCGGGCCGAGGATCGCGCAGTTCAGCGAGTCGGCCTCCGCGTTGAACCGGACCGACCGCCCGGTCACGACCGGGTGCGCGCGCAGCAGCCGCCCGGTCGAGGCGGACCCGGTGAACGCCAGGACGTCCTGCTCGGTCAGGTGGTCGAGCAGGTCGCCGGGGTCGCCGCAGACGAGCTGGAGCGTGCCCTCCGGCAGGATGCCCGACTCGACGATCAGCTCGACCAGCCGCGCGGACAGGTACGCCGTCTGCGGCGCGGGCTTCACCAGACTCGGCATCCCGGCGAGGAACGCGGGCGCGAGCTTCTCCAGCGGGCCCCAGACGGGGAAGTTGAACGCGTTGATCTGCACGGCGACGCCCTGCAGCGGCGTGCAGACGTGCCGTCCGGCGAAGGTGCCGCCCTTGCTGAGCGGCTCCACGTCCCCGTCGACCAGGACCGTGTCGTTCGGCAGCTCGCGCTTGCCCTTGCTCGCGTACGCCAGCAGGACGCCGATGCCGCCGTCCACGTCGATGCGCGAGTCGGCGAGGGTGGCGCCGGTGCGGGCCGACAGCGCGTACAGCTCGTCGCGGTGCTCGCGCAGGTGCAGGCCGAGCCGCTTCAGCAGGGCGGCGCGCTGGTGGAACGTCAGCTCCCGCAGGGCCGGGCCGCCCGTCCGGCGGCCGTGCTCCAGCGCGGCGCCCATGTCGATGCCGGTCGAGGAGATCCGGGCGACCTCCGCCCCGGTCACGGCGTCGGTGAGCGGCGCGCCCTCGTCCGGCGGGACGTGCCACGCACCGGACACGTAACTGGGCAGCGGAGCCATCGGGCCTCCTCGAATTACTGACCGTCCGTTCAGTCAGATATTAACCCGGGGACGGGGCCCGCGAGAAGAGCTGAACGGCGTTCGGCGCTGCGATAATGGGTCCGTGGGCAACACGGGCGGCGGGCGGGCGAACCGGCGGGGGCGGCCGGGCTACGACAAGGAGTCGCTGCTGCTGGTCGCCGTCAAGGTGTTCAACGAGCGCGGCTACGACGGCACCAGCATGGACGAGCTCGCCAAGCGGCTCGGCATCGGCAAGTCCGCGATCTACCACCACGTCGCCGGCAAGGACGAGCTGCTCCAGCTCGCCGTCGACCGGGCCCTCGACGGGCTGTTCGCCGCCGCCGAGGAGACCGCCGCCGTGGAGGGCCGCGCCATCGACCGGCTGGAGCACCTCGTGCGCGCCAGCGTCGCCGTCCTCGTCGAGCGGCAGCCGTTCGTCACCCTGCTGCTGCGGGTGCGCGGCAACACCGCCGTCGAGAAGCGGGCACTGGCCCGCCGCCGCGAGTTCGACCACCTGGTCGCCGCGCTGGTCGCGCAGGCCGAGGCGGAGGGCGACATCCGCGCCGACATCGACCCGGCGATCACCGCCCGGCTGCTGTTCGGCCTGGTCAACTCGCTGATCGAGTGGTACAGGCCGCGCGGCGGCGCGAGTGGGGGGGAGATCGCCGACGCGCTCTGCAAGGTCGCGTTCGACGGGCTGCGCCGCCGCGCGGCGGCTACCGGCGACTGACCAGCATCTCGGGGCGTTCCACGCAGTCGGCGACGAACCGCAGGAACCCGCCCGCGACGCCGCCGTCGCAGACCCGGTGGTCGAACGTGAACGACAGCTGCGTCACCTGGCGCAGCCGCACCTTCCCCTTGTGCGCCCAGGGCTTCTCGGCGATCCGGCCGACGCCGAGCATCGCCGCCTCCGGATGGTTGATGATCGGGGTCGAGCCGTCCACGCCGAACACGCCGTAGTTGTTGAGCGTGAACGTGCCGCCGGTGAGGTCGCTCGGGGACAGCCGCCCGTCGCGGGCCTCCTCCGTCCGCGCCCGCAGCGCGGCGGCGAGGTCGGCCAGCGACAGCAGGTGCGCGTCCCGGACGACCGGCACGACCAGGCCCCGCTCGGTCTGCGCCGCGAACCCGAGGTGGACGTGCGGTAGCCGGACGATCTCCTCGCGCTCGGTGTCCACGTAGGCGTTGAGCTCGGGGAAGCGGCGGAGCCCCGCCACGCAGATCGCGGCGAACAGGGCCAGCATGCCGACGCCGGCGTCCGGGTCGGCCTTCGCGATCCTCTTCTTGAGCTTGACCAGCCGGGTCGCGTCCACGTCCACCCAGGTCGTCGCGTCCGGGATCTCGCGGCGGCTGCGGGACAGCTTCTCGGCCATCGTCCGCCGGACGCCCTTCAGCGGGACGCGCACGACGTCGGCGGCGTCCCGGCGCTCCTCGGCGGGCGGGGCGGTGCCCGCGATCGCCTGCTCGACGTCCCGGCGCAGGATGACGCCGCCGGGGCCGGTCGGGGTGAGCGCGGCGACGTCGACGCCGTTGTCCTTGGCGAGGCGGCGCACCACCGGGGAGATCACGCGCGGCGCCTCGTCCTTCGCCGCCGCCGCGGGACGGGCGGGAGCCAGGGCCGGCTGCGCGGCGCGGCGGCGGGAGCGGCGGGTCTCGGTCGTCCCGTAGCCGACCAGGACGTTGCCCGAACCGGCCCGCTCCTCCTCCCGGTACCGCTCGGCGGCGGCATCGGGGGCGGTGGCGGGCGCGGCGTTCTCGGCGGCTATCGCGATCAGCGGAGAGCCCACGTCCACGACCGTGCCCGCCTCGGCGAACAGCTCCGCGACCGTGCCGGCGATCGGGACCGGGACGTCCACGGCCGCCTTCGCCGTCTCGACCTCGACGATGATCTGGTCGGTCGTCACGGTGTCGCCGACCGACACCTTCCACTCCAGGATCTCCGCCTCGGTGAGCCCCTCACCGAGGTCCGGAAGCTTGAAGACCGTCGCGCTCACGCCACACCACCCAGGTACCTGGTGTCCGGCTTGTCGTCGCGCTGGAGGCGGTCCAGGGCGTCGAGGATGCGGTCCACGCTCGGCAGGTGGTGGTGCTCCAGCATCGGCGGCGGGTACGGGATGTCGAACCCGGTCACCCGCAGCACCGGCGCCTCCAGGCTGTGGAAGCAGCGCTCCTGGACGCGGGCCGCGATCTCCGCCCCCACGCCCGCGAACCCGGCGGCCTCGCCGACCACGACGCAGCGGCCCGTCTTCCGCACGGACGCGGCCACGGTCGCGTCGTCGAACGGGACGATCGTCCGCAGGTCGACGACCTCCAGGTCCCAGCCCTCGTCCTTCGCGGCGGCCGCCGCCTCCAGCGCGACCGGCACGCTCGGCCCGTACGCGACGAGCGTCGCGTCCCGGCCGGGGCGGCGGACGGCGGCGCGGCCGAACGGCTCCGTCCGGTCCAGCCGCCCGATGTCGGCCTTGGACCAGTACAGCTTCTTCGGCTCCATGAACACGACGGGGTCCGGGTCGTCGATCGCCTCACGCAGCAGGGAGTACGCGTCCTCGACGGTGGCCGGGGTGACGACCTTCAGGCCGGGCGTGTGCGCGTAGTACGCCTCGCTGGAGTCGCAGTGGTGCTCGACGCCGCCGATCCCGCCCGCGTAGGGGATGCGGATGACGATCGGCAGCGTGACCCGCCCGCGCGTGCGGTTGCGCATCTTCGCCACGTGCGACGCGATCTGCTCGAACGCGGGGTAGGCGAACGCGTCGAACTGCATCTCCACGACGGGCCGGAACCCGCCCATCGCCATGCCGACCGCGAACCCGACGATGCCGGACTCGGCGAGCGGGGTGTCGAAGCAGCGGTCGTCGCCGAACTTGGCGGTGAGGCCGTCGGTGACGCGGAAGACGCCGCCGAGCGTGCCGACGTCCTCGCCGAACACCAGGACCCGCTCGTCCTCGTCGAGGGCGTCCGCCAGCGCCGTGTTCAGCGCCTGGGCCATCGTGATCATGACAGCGCCTCCTCGGCCTCGATCTCGGCGCGGAGCTGCGCCCGCTGCTCGTCCAGCTGCGGGGTCGGGGTGCCGTAGACGTGCTCGAACATCCCCAGCGGGACGAGTTCGGGGTCGGCGTTCATCCGGTCCCGGAGCCGCGCGGCGAACTCCTCGGCCTCCGCCGACGCCGCCGCCGCGTCCGCGTCGGTGAGGTGCCCGCGGCGGCGCAGGTAGCGCTCCAGCCGGGCGATCGGGTCGCGCCCGCGCCATTCGTCCGCCTCGGCGTCCGTCCGGTACCGGGAGGCGTCGTCGGCGTTCGTGTGCGATTCGAGCCGGTAGGTGAGCGCCTCGACCAGGAACGGTCCATGCCCGGCGCGGGCGTGCTCGACGGCCGCCGCCAGCACGGCGAGCACCGCGACCGGGTCGTTGCCGTCCACCCGCTCGGACCGCACCCCGTACCCGATGCCCTTGTGGGCGAGGGAGGGCGCGGCGGTCTGCCGCTCCAGCGGCACCGAGATGGCGTACTGGTTGTTCTGGACGAGGAACACCACCGGCGCCTTGAACACGGCGGCGAAGTTCAGCGCCTCGTGGAAGTCGCCCTCGCTGGTGGCGCCGTCGCCGACGCAGGCGAGCGCGACCCGACCCGTCCCCTTGCGCCGCTCCGCGTACGCGACGCCCGCCGCGTGGACGGTCTGCGTCGCGAGCGGCGTGCACTGCGGCGCGGTGTGGTGGCGGACGGGGTCGTAGCCGCAGTGGGCGTCGCCCCGCAGCAGCGAGAGCACCTCGACCGGGTCGATTCCGCGCGTCACCAGCGCCATCGACTCGCGGTAGGTGGGGAAGTACCAGTCGCCGTCCTCCAGGGCGAGGACGGAGCCGACCTGGCACGCCTCCTGCCCGTGGCTGGACGGGTACACCGCCAGCCGGCCCTGCTTGGTCAGCGCGGTCGCCTGCGCGTCGAACCGCCGCCCGACGACCATCGCCCGGTGCGCCCGGCGCAGCAGCTCCGGGTCCGGCACCGGGTAGGGCTGCTTGCCGCGCACCGCCGCGCCGCCGTCGGTCAGGAACCGCACGGGCTCCGCCGAGGGGAGCAGCGCCTCCACCCGACCCGTCATCCGCCTCCACCTCCGCACTCGATCGGTGCTAGGAATATGAACCAGGTCAGCCATAGGTCTCAATAGACGGCCCAAATCCAGGACATTCGGCCAACCAGCGGAGCTCTCATGGACCACCTGTCTCCTGAACCGGTACCCAGTCACGGGCAAACCGGACATTCGGCGGCCCCGCTCGACGACCTCGACCAGGCGATCATCCGGGAGCTGCGCGCGGACGGCCGGATGTCCATGCGCGCCCTCGCCGAGCGGGTCAGCGTCTCCCGCTCCAACGCCTACACGCGGGTGGAGCGGCTCGTCGCCGACGGCGTCATCACCGGGTTCACCGCGCGGGTCGACCCCGTCCGGGCGGGGCTCGGCACGGCGGCCTACGTCCTGGTCAACATCGAGCAGAACTCCTGGCGGAAGGTCTCCGCGCGGCTCCGCGACGTGCCGCACATCGAGCACATCGCGTTCGTCGGCGGCGACGTCGACCTGGTCATGCTCGTCCGCACCCCCGACAACGCCTCGCTGCGCGACGTCGTCCTCGCCCGCATCCACGCCGTGGCAGGGGTCCGCTCCACCCGCACCTGGCTGATCTTTGACGAGAATCCGGCGTAACCGATCCGGCGTGAAGAGCGTTCATCTGATACCTGAGCGTGGAGACCCCGTCTTTCAGGGCGGGGAGGGGACGCGGCACGATGCGGTGCTGTGGTTTCCTGGTTTTGTCGGTGGTGGTCGGTAGGTTGCGGAGCGTGTCCCGGTACCGGCTGTGCCCGACCCCTGCCCAGGAGGCGGGGCTGCTGGAGCATTGCTCGCACGCCCGGTACGTGTGGAACCTGGCCGTGGAACAGCATGCCTGGTGGACGCCGCGACGCGGCTCCGCTCCGGGGTATGTCGCCCAAGCACGCCAACTGACCGAGGCCCGCGCCGCGAATCCGTGGCTGGCGGCCGGTTCGCAGACAGTACAGCAGCAGGCGCTCAAGGACTTCGCGCAGGCGATGGCGAACTTCTTCGCCGGTACGCACCGCCGCCCTACGTGGCGTAAGGCGGGGGTGCATGAGGGGTTCCGGATTGTCGGGGCCCGGGGTCGGGCGTGGGATGTGCGGCGGTTGTCGCGCCGTACCGGTGAGGTGCGGGTGCCGAAGGTGGGGTGGGTGCGGTTCCGCTGGTCCCGTCCCGTCCCGCCGGGGGTGAGGTCGTTCCGGGTGATCCGCGACCGCGCCGGACGTTGGCATGTCGCGTTCGCCGCCATCCCCGACCCCGTTCCCGCACCGGGCAATGGTGCGGCGGTCGGTGTCGATCGGGGTGTGGCGGTGTCGGCCGCGCTGTCCACCGGCGAGACCAGCACCGTACCGGGTTTGACGCCGGGTGAGGCCGAGCGGTTGAAGCGGTTGCTGCGCTGCCTGGCCCGCGCGTGCCGGGGGTCGAACCGGCGTGCCCGGCTCAAGGCCGCCGTCGCCCGGCTGAAAGCGCGTGAGGCCGACCGCCGTAAGGACTGGGTGGAGAAGACCTCGACGGATCTGGCCCGCCGGTTCGACGTCATCGCCGTCGAGAACCTGAACGTGCGGGGGATGACCCGGTCCGCCAAGGGAACCATCGATGCCCCCGGCGCGGGCGTCCGGCAGAAGGCCGGGCTCAATCGGGGCATCCTGGCCGCCGGGTGGGGGCAACTGGTGGCCCGGTTGGAGCACAAGGCGCCAGGACGGGTCGTCAAGGTCGACCCGGCGTACACGTCGCAGACCTGCAACAGCTGCGGGCACTGCGCCCGGGACAACCGCGAGAGCCAAGCGGTGTTCCGGTGCGTTGCCTGCGGGTACCTGGCCAACGCCGACGTCAACGCCGCCCGCAACATCAAGGACACCGCCGTGGGGCGCACGGTGGCCGCGCGGGGAGGCACGCCGTTGGGTGGGCCGGTGAACCGCGAACCTCAACCCGCTCTCCTCTCCGTCTAGGGGACGGGTTGGAATCCCCCGCCTTCAGGCGGGGGAGGACGTCAAGATCGCGTAGCCTGGTAGGGCCGCGGGCCCGCCTCCGCGGCTGTGAGGAGAACTGGTGGCTGGTCAGCGCCCGGAGCCGAGCGGTTTCGACCCGAATGTCCCGAACATCGCGCGGATGTACGACTATTACCTCGGCGGGAAGGACCATTACGCCGCCGACCGCGCCGCCGCCGACGAGGCGATCGCCGCGGATCCGACGCTGCTGACCCTGCTCCGGGAGAACCGGGCCTTCCTCGGCCGCGCCGTCCGGTACCTGGCCGAGCAGGGCATCGACCAGTTCCTCGACATCGGCACCGGATTGCCGACGCAGCAGAACGTCCACCAGATCGCGCAGTCGGTGAACCCCGCCGCCCGCGTCGCCTACGTCGACTACGACGGGCAGGTCGTCGCGCACGGGCGGGCGATCCTCGCCGACTCCCCGGGCACGCGGATGATCCAGGCCGACGCCCGCGACCCCCGCGAGATCCTGGAGAACGACGAGGTCCGGCGGCTGCTCGACTTCGGCAAGCCGATCGCGCTGCTGCTCGTCGCGACCCTGCACTTCATCCCGGACGAGGACGACCCGCAGGGCATCATGGCCGAGCTGCGCGACGCGCTCGCCCCCGGCAGCCACCTGGCGCTGACCCACGCCTCGGCCGACGGCGTCCCCGACGTGGTCGCCAAGGTCGTCGAGGTCTACAAGCGGACGTCCGCGCCCGGCACCCCCCGCACCCAGGAGCAGGTGGCGGGCCTGTTCGGCGACTTCGAGCTGCTCGACCCGGGCATCGTCTGGGCGCCGCTGTGGCGCCCGGAACGGTCCATCACCCTGGAAGAGGCCCTCCCGATCTGGTTCTATGCGGGGGTGGGCCGCAAGCACTGAGGGTGTCGGCTGAAAGCTCCCAGTACGTGATCGTTGAGGACGAGACGGGATCGGACGCGTCGTGGGCGGCGCGTCGAAGGGGAGGCGGCATCATGCTGGCGAGCACGGTCGGGGCCGCGCTGGACGAGGCGGCGGCGCGCGGCAAGGCGTTCCTGCACGACGGCGACGAGACCATCACCTACGCCGAGTTCGGCGAGCTGGCCGACCGGGTCGCGGCGGGGCTGCTGGCCCGCGGCGTCCGGCGCGGCGACCGGATCGGCCTCCTCGGCCTCAACACCCCGCAGTGGCTCGCGGTGTTCTTCGGCGCGGCGCGGATCGGCGCCGTCATCGTCCCGCTCAACGTGCGCTACCGCGACCAGGAGCTGTCGTACATGCTCCGCCGGAGCGGCGCGCGCATGGTCGTCAGCGAGCCCGAGGTCTCCGGCTTCGACTTCGCGGCGTTCTTCGAGGAGTTCCGTCCGCAGGCGCCCGACGTCACCGACTACGTCTACTTCGGCGAAGGGTTCGACGCGCTGGCCGCGGCGCCCGCCGACCCGGCGGCGCTGGCGGCGGCGCGCGACGCGGTCGAGCCGTCCGACCCGCTGGTGATCCTCTACACCTCCGGCACCACCGGGCGGCCCAAGGGCGCGGTCATCACTCACGGGAGCATCCTCGCGTCGGCGCGCGCGCAGGCCGACCACTTCGCGATGAGCGACACCGACGTGCTGCTGGGGCACCTGCCGTTCAACCACGTCGGCGGCATCACCTGCACCGTCATGGCCGCGCTGGTCAGCGGCGGGTCGGTGGCGCTGCTGCCCGCCTTCTCCCCGGACGGCGCGCTCCGTGCGATCGAACGCCACCGGGTGACGTTCCTCGGCGCCGTCCCGACCATGTACGTGCTGATGCTCGGCCGGCCCGACTTCGCCGACCACGACGTTTCGTCCGTCCGGCTGTGCATGGCGGGCGGGTCGAACGTGGAGCCGGCGCTCGCCGAGTCGATCCGCCGCGCCTTCCCCGGCGTGCCCCTCTACGGCCTGTACGGGCTGTCGGAGACGTCCGGCGCGTGCGTGCTGTCCCGGGTGGACGACGACCCCGAGACCGTCGCCCGCACCCTCGGCGTGATCATCGGCGACTTCGAGGGCCGCGTCACCGGCCCGGACGGCGCCGTCCTCCCGGCGGGCGAGGCCGGCGAGCTCCAGATCCGCGGCGGCTGCGTGACCGCCGGCTACTGGGACATGCCGGACGAGACCGCCGAGGTGTTCCTGCCGGACGGCTGGCTCGCCACCGGCGACATGGTCGAGATGGAACCGGACGGCCACCTCGTCCTGCGCGGCCGCAAGAAGGAGATGTACATCCAGGGCGGGTTCAACGTGTACCCGGTCGAGATCGAGAACGTCCTCACCACGCACCCGAAGGTCGCGATGGCCGCCGGGATCGGCGTCCCCGACCCGGTGCTCGGCGAGGTCGGCCGCTTCTACATCGTCCCGCGCGCCGGCGCCGAGCCGCCCACCGCCGACGAGCTCGCCGCCCACTGCCGCGAGCACCTCGCCGACTACAAGGTGCCCCGGCAGTTCGCCATCACCGCCGAGGTCCCGCTGACGCCCGTCGGCAAGATCCACAAGGCGCAGCTGAAGGCCGACTACCTGGGCGACGCCTAGCCGCCGGGACGCGGGGTGTGCGGCGGGGTCAGCCGCCGCGCGGGGCGTACATGATGACGGCCATGCCGGCGAGGCAGACGAGGGCGCCGGCGATGTCGTAGCGGTCCGGGCGGTAGCCGTCCGCGACCGCGCCCCACACGATCGACCCGGCGACGAAGATCCCGCCGTAGGCGGCGAGGACGCGGCCGAAGTGGGCGTCGGGCTGGAACGTGGCGGCGAAGCCGTACAGGCCGAGCGCGATGACGCCCGCCCCGATCCAGGTCCAGCCCCGGTGCTCGCGCACGCCCTGCCAGACCAGCCACGCGCCCCCGATCTCCAGGACGGCGGCGAGGACGA
This sequence comes from Actinomadura geliboluensis, assembly GCF_005889745.1. Lineage (GTDB taxonomy): Bacteria > Actinomycetota > Actinomycetes > Streptosporangiales > Streptosporangiaceae > Spirillospora > Spirillospora geliboluensis. The sequence continues at coordinate 1,478 of NZ_VCKZ01000068.1, read as the reverse complement.
ACAGGGCGATCGAGCGGGCGACGAGCACGGGCCTCCTCCGGAGCGGGCGCCAGGACGGGGCGTCAGGCGGCGGCGTTCTTTCTCAGGCGAACAGGTCGGTGAGCAGGGCCGCGGCGTCCGCCGGGGCCCGTGCCTCCAGTTCGATCATCTCGCCTGCGAAGCGGAGCCGGAAATCGAAGAACGGGCAGCAGCGCTGCTCGGCCGCCGCCAACTCCGCGACGGCGGCGGCCCGGTCGGCGGGCAGCGCCAGCCGCAGCCCGCCGGGGAACTCCGTCCGCACGGCGCCCTCGGTGACCGTCCGCCAGGCGGCCGCGCGCTCGGCCATGCCCTCGCCGGTCAGCGAGCACGCGATCGGCGGCTCGGCGGGCGCGTCGGCGGGCCGGGCGCCGCTCGGGAAGCCGCATTCGGCGTCGCACGGGACCGCCCGGTCGGGCAGCGCGTCCAGGTTCCGGAGCACGCCGTGCAGCGAATCGGTGAACGCGGACAGCTCGGCCAGCCGGTGCTCGGCCTCGGCCAGACGGGCGGTGATGCGCGGACGAAGATCGGCCTTCACGTCCGCGCACGCACCGTCCTCCCACACCCCGAGCAGCTCCCCGATCTCCTCCAGCGGGAGGCCGAGGTGCTTGGCCGAGCCGATGAACGCCAGCCGCGCGACCGCGTCCTCCCCGTACATCCGGTAGCCGGCCGGGCTGCGGTCGGCGGCCAGCAGCCCCGCGTCCTCGTAGAACCGCAGCGTCGTCGCGGGGACGCCGCTGCGCTCGGCCAGCTGTGAGATCCGCATCGTCGTCATGCCCCGACGCTAAGCCTTCGACCCGGCTCGAAGGTCAAGCCTCCAGCAGCGCCTGCCCGACATAGCCGCCGGGACGGGCGCCGCCGGGCACGGCGAAGATCGCGCTGGACTCGTGCCGCAGGAAGCGGGTGAGACCGTCCGCGCCGTCCAGCTTGCGCTGCACCTGGATGAAGCCGGCCGTCGGGTCCGCCTGCCAGGCGACGAACAGCAGCCCGGCGTCGGGGGCGCCGTCCGGGCGGAGGCCGTCGTGGTAGGAGAAGCTGCGCCGCAGCATGGTCGCGCCGCCGTTGGACGCCGGCGCGGCCACCCGGACGTGGGCGTCCCCGGCGATGGCGAGCGACCCGTCCGGCCCGAGCGCCGCCAGGTTCACCGGGGTCTGCTCCGTCCCGCCCGACAGCGGGGCGCCGTCGGACTTGCGGCGGCCGATGACCCGCTCCTGCCGGGCGGCGGGCAGCCGCTCCCACGCGTCCAGCAGCATCCGGATGCGCCGGACGACCGCGTACGAGCCGCCGTTCATCCACGCGTGCGGGCCGGTGGCGTCCGGCACGAAGACCGCCCGGTCGAAGCCGGGGTCGGACGGGTCCGGGTTGCCGGTCCCGTCGAGCTGGCCCATCAGGTTGCGGATCGTCATCGGCCGCCCGGTCGCTCCCCGCGCCCGGCCGAAACCGCTCATCATCCAGCGGACCTC
>NZ_VCKZ01000520.1 GCF_005889745.1 Actinomadura geliboluensis | reverse complement strand
GTGTTGCAGCACGCCCGGGCCCTGACTGGTTGGGCGGTCATCACCGCACTGCCGGTCAGATCGTCCAGCACCCGCTCCGCACCCGCCAGCGCCGCGAACGTCACCACGTCCCGCGCGTACACCTCCGCCGACGCCGGCGCCAGCGCGCCCGTCGAGGTCTTCGCCCGCACCATCTCCCCGTACCGGTCCACGCACTCGGCCACCGTCAGACGCTGAACATCGGAAGGACGCACCCGCCGGACGCTACCGTCCGCCACCGACAGAAACCCCCGTAACATCGGCACCGTGACGGACCGCGCACTGTTCGACCAGGTCGGCGAGATCGTCCGGGCCTCGACCCCGCCCGGCCTCGGACACCCCCGCGTCCAGGTGCGCCACAACGGCGTCAAGGCGTGGTTCGGCGACCCCGAACCCCAGCGCGAGCACTACGAGGCCCAGGTCATCCCCGCCGAACTGGCCCCCGGCGCCCGCACCCACGCCGTCGAGATCGGCTTCCACGCCGAACACCGCGAGGAACCCGCCAACGAGGCCGCCCTCGCCCGCCTGCGCACCACCGAGCCGCGCTGGCGCGCCGACCTCGGCGACGACCCCGCCACCGGCCCCTTCCTCGGCCGCGGCACCTGGCGCCGGATCTCCGAGACCTGGCCCGACCTCGACCTCGACGCCCCCGACGCCCCCTTCGAGATCGGCGTCCGCCTCGTCGACTACATCCGCGCCCTCGAACCCCACCGGCGGGTATGACCACCCCGAAGGGCACCGCCGGACGTAGGGGAGGGGCCGATGCTCATCGGCACATCGGGCTGGCAGTACGCCGACTGGCGCGGCGTCCTCTACCCGCCCGGCCTCCCGCAGCGGCGCTGGCTGCGGCACTACGGCGACGTCTTCGCCACGGTCGAGAACAACAACGCCTTCTACCGGCTCCCGGGCCGTGAGACGTTCGAGCAGTGGCGGGGGAGCACCCCGCCAGGCTTCGTCATGGCGGTGAAGGCGAGCCGCTACCTCACCCACATGAAGCGTCTCACCGACCCGGCCGAGCCCGTCGAGCGCCTCATGAACGCCGCCGCCGGGCTCGGTCCCAAGCTCGGGCCGGTTCTGCTGCAGCTCCCGCCCACCCTGCGCGCCGAACTCGACCGCCTCGCCGCGTGCCTGGAGCGGTTCCCGGCGGGCGTGCGCGTCGCGGTCGAGCCGCGCCACCCCTCATGGTGGACGGACGAGACCCGCCGCCTCCTGGAGCGCCACGGCGCCGCCCTGTGCTGGACCGACCGCCTCGGCCGCCCCCAGACGCCGCTGTGGCGGACCACCGGCTGGCTCTACCTGCGCTTCCACGAAGGCCCCGTCGAGCCCTGGCCGAACTACGACGACGAGACCCTTCAGGGCTGGGCGGACGAACTCGCCGGCGCCGACGACGCCTACGTCTACTTCAACAACGACCCCGGAGGAGCGGCCGTCCGCAACGCGCTGCGCTTCGCCGAGCTCACCGCGCACCCCGAAACGGATTAAAGACAACAAACTACGCAAACCGGACAGAATCCAGCTTCTGTCCGGTCAACCACGGAGACCACAGGGGAGCGGCACGACGGCCGCGGAGGGGAGGGGCGGCGACACCCTCGCGCCGCCCCCCGCCCGCCGTCACTTCTTGTACGGGGCGACCTTCTCCCGCAGCTCCTGCATCGTGCCCTGCAGCAGCTGCCGCAGCCGGTCGCGGTCGGCGCCGTCGGCGTCCGCGTAGTCGTCGATGTCGATCAGCTGCTTCTTCGTCGCGGTGACCGTGTTGAGCTGGTGGTCGAGCTTGACGTCGCCGAACCACGGGCTGCGCAGCATGTTCGCCATGTCGGTGCGGAACATCGCCACCAGGTCGTCGGGATCGGCGATGTGGTTCTTCACCTCCGCCACGAACGTCAGCGTCGCCTTGCTGCCGAGCACCGCCTGCTGCAGCACGCCGTCGCCGGTCTTGCGGTCCAGCACGATCGTGAAGCTGTACAGGACGGGGTCGCCGACCGGCTTGAACCGCACGTACTGCAGGTCGCCGCCGGACTTGATCCCGATGACGGGGCACCCCAGGTGCGCCATCGTGAACACCATCTCGCCGATGAGCGCCTCGTCCTTGCTCTCGCGCGCCTCGGCGTTGTTCTTGAACTTGTTGATCATCGAAAGCATGGGCGGTCCTCCCGTTCAAGCGGCGATGCGGCCGTGCAGGTACTTCGCGCAGGCCTGGGCGACGGCGGCGATGTGCTCCTGCAGCACCGGGTACTTCACCGTGTAGTGGCCGGCGAAGTACTGGTCCAGGTCCAGCAGCAGGGGGACCTGGACGTACACGTAGCCGGTGCCGAGGTCGGCGTCGACGGTGAACACACCCGGCTCGCCCACGTCGAGGAAACCGCTCTTGACCTCCGACTTCAGCGCCTGCCACACCGTCCGTGCGTCCTGGACGTACTCGCCGTAGGCCATCGTCACGGCGGCGTGCTGCCCGAGCGTCTTGGCGGCGGTGACGCTGCCGGCCAGGTGCGTCAGCTGGAACATCAGCCGGTGCTTGCGTTCCCGGTGCTGGAACCGCAGGTAGTGGTGGTCGCCGTCGGAGTTGAGGTCGATGAGGGCGTTGCCCTGGGCGACCGCCGCGGTGATGACGGCGCCGACGAGCAGGTCGTCGATCTCGCGGGTGTGGAGCTGTTCGGAGAACCGCTCCCAGCTGCGGTTGACGAGCCGGCCGAAGACCTGGTCGAGGTGCTCGCTCACGATCACCTTTCGTCGTTGCGGATCAGGGGACGGGTGTGAGACTCCCGCGCCGCCGCCCCCGGTTCCCGGATCGGGGACACTGCCGGATCGGGGACACTGGGCGCGTGAGCCTCCTCGTCCCGGCGCCGCGCCTGATCCCGCCGACCACGGCGGTGCGCGAGTCGTTCCTGGCCGGGGAGCGGGCCGACCACCTGGCGGCGGGCGACCCGATGGACTGGCTGGACGAGGCATACCGCGACTTCGGTGCGTTCGTCGCGCGGCGCCGCGGCGTCCAGGAGCGGTGGGGCGTGCCGTGCACGACGTTCTGGTACGTGGCGGGCGAGCACTATCTGGGGACGCTGATCGTCCGGCACCGCCTGACGCCGGAGCTCGCCGAGGTCGGCGGCCATATCGGCTACCACGTCGTCGCGCCGTGGCGGCGCCGCGGGCACGCCACGCGGATGCTCGCCGCCGGGCTGGTGGAATGCCGCGGGCTGGGCCTGGAACGCGTCCTGCTGACCTGCGCCGCCGACAACGAGCCGTCCCGCCGGGTGATCATCGCCAACGGCGGCGTGCGCGACGGCCGAATCCGCGGCGAAGATCGCTACTGGATCGCGCTCACCTCGGCGCACTGAGACCTCGGCCGGACGACCGGTGCCGCGAGCAGAATCCGCAGACGCTCGACGGAGTACGCGCGCCGAACGTAGCACGCACAATCTCGCCCGGTTCGCCCCTATCCCGCCAGGTCTGATCGCTGGTCGATAATGCACATTATGTTAAGTAGACCCGATTCCGGACCGCGCGAGGCCCCTCAGCCGGTCTGACGGTTCCGAAAGAAGACCTCTGCGGGCGAGGACGGCCCGTGCCGTCGTCGCCCCTCGAAGACGAGCCCGGCTCCCTTCGTGCCACTCGTCCGCGCGCACATGGCGAACAAGTCGACCTCCGCACCCGCTCCGCCGACGCCGAGTTGGCTATTGCCTCCGCGGTGGCGTCAGCCGGCCAGTCTCCAAGATCGTTCGGATCGCCATCACGGCCGCCAGGAGAACCGCCCAGCGCTGCCGCCTTGCTTGGCTGCAGCCGACAATCGTCCGTGAGCCCGCCCTGCCGCACCGTCCGCTCCCCTGGCTGCTTACGCGAGATTGTCGGCCGGCCTGCCGAGGGCACTCCCCTGGTCTCTGCCGTCGCAGGCGCCACTGGGGATCAGATATCGCCGTCGCCGAGCCCGGAAATCACCCTTATGTCCGCTTCGGACATGTCCAAGGCGTTAGCGATCTCCTTGACGAGAACGGGATGCGGATTGAGACTTCCGCTGCGCAGCATGTGGATCGTGGACCTCGATCGTGCGGTTCGCTCCGCCATTTCCCTGCTCGGGATTCCGCGCAGGTCCATCAGCCCGCTGAACACGTTTCCGAACGGATGCGGTTCCAGTTGGCCGGCCGGTGCGGCCGCGGGCTCGATGAGCAGGTCGCCGACCTTGGCCTGGAACCTGATCAGTTGGTCGCCTTCGAACCTGACCTTCGCGACGAAGGGCAGGCTCTCCCCGTCGCCGGGGCCGACGGTGCCGGGCACGGAGGTCTCAGTGAACCTCGTCCTGCCGCGGTCGTGACCGCTCGCGATCTCCAGGGGGCGGCCGGGTTCGACGCGGGTGACTTTCCAGTCGCGGTTCCACCAGGGCAGGTCCTGCAGCAATTCGTTGAAGAAAGGGAGCAGGACGGAGACGTCGACCGGGTCCGGAGGGTTCTTCTGGCCGCCGTAAAGGATGCCGGGCCAGTACGTCAGTGCCGCGATCACGTCTGCGGTAAGCGTGCGATTGGCAGTCCCCATGCCGCCACTCTCCCACTCCCATGCGGGGGTGCCCGCCTGCTCGGCGGACGATCAACGCGGAAAAGAGGCGGACGTGCGCCGCGCTGATCGTTAGATTGGCGGGGTTCGCATGACGGTGTTCCCGGGCCCGGCGAGGTGGTGGCGACGTGGTTCCTGAAGGGTTCGTCCGTGCGCTGGACGCGTTCGAGGCGGTGCTGGCGGCGGTGCCGGCGGACCGGTGGCTGTCGCCGTCGCCGTGCGAGGGCTGGGCGGCCGTCGATGTGGCGGGGCACGTCACCGCCGGGCTGCTGGTGGTCGAGTTGCGGGCGGCCGGGCGGCCGCTCCCCCAGGACGATCCGGACTGGCGGGAGGTCGCCGGCGCGGACCCGCTGGCGTCCTGGCGCGAGGTCCGCGCCAGAATGACGGCGGAGCTGACGCCCGCTGCGCTGGATCGGCGGGTTCCGCTGGCGATGGGCATCGAAATGACGGTGCGCGAGTGGATCGAGCAGTATCCGCTGGAGTTGCTCGTGCACACCTGGGACCTGGCGCGGGCGACCGGTCAGGCCGTGGTGCTCCCCGCGGACCTGGTGGACGCGGCGCTGGAGACGGCGAAGGCGATGGCGCCTCGGGGCCGTGAGGCGGGGATGCTCGGGGCCGAGGTCGCCGTGCCCGGCGACGCCGACTCCCAGGCGCGGCTGCTGGCGCTGTTCGGCCGCGATCCCGCCGCCTGACCCGACCCGCCCGATCGGCCTCTCCCCTGCCCCGGCCGGATACCGGGGTGCGCAGGAGCGGTACGGCGGTTAGGGTGCGGGTATGCGCCGACGACATTGATCTTCACCTGAGGCGGGGCTCGCGCGGAGGCTGTACGCCTACGCGTTCCTCGAGGATTTCGTTCTTCTGTACCCGGTGTACGCGGTGCTGTTCGCCGACGCCGGGCTGTCCCCCGCTGAGATCTCGTCGCTGTTCGCGCTGTGGTCGGCCACGGCGTTCTTCTTGGAGCTGCCGTCCGGTTTGTGGGCGGATGTGTTCTCACGCCGGTTGCTGCTGGTGGTCGCTCCCCTGCTGCCCGGTACGGGCTTCGTGCTGTGGGCGTTCTTTCCGTCGTTCCCGGTGTTCGCCGTGGGTTTCGTGCTGTGGGGCGTGGGGTCGGCGCTGCGTTCGGGGACGATGCAGGCGCTGGTGTACGAGGAGTTGGAGCGGGTCGGTGCGGCGGGTGCGTATGCGCGTGTGATCGGCCGGTCCGAGGCGGTGTCGCTGCTGGCGGTTGTGGCGGCGTCGGCGGTGGCGTCGCCGGTGCTGGCGG
>NZ_VCKZ01000519.1 GCF_005889745.1 Actinomadura geliboluensis | reverse complement strand
CGACCGGCACTGGGCCGAGGACGTGGTGCAGGAGACCATGATCCGCGCGTGGCGCAGCGCGCACCAGCTCGACGAGAACGCGGCCTCGCTGCTGCCGTGGCTCGCGACGGTCGCGCGCCGGATCGTCATCGACGACCAGCGCCGCAAGAACGCACGGCCGCAGGAGGCGGGCGAGGGCCCGCTGGAGAACATGCGCGTGCCCGACGGGTTGGAGGATCTGCTGCGCTCCGTCGTCGTGTCCGAGGCCCTCCTCGCGCTGTCCCCCGCCCACCGCGAGGTCCTCAACGAGACCTTCTTCCGGGACCGGTCGGTCAACGAGGCCGCCAAGCACCTCGGCATCCCCGTGGGCACCGTGAAGTCCCGCGTCTACTACGCGCTCAGGGCGCTGCGCGTCGCACTGGAGGAGAGGGGCGTGACGCCTTGACCGCGGACATGCTGCACATCGACGTCGGCGCCTACGCCCTCGGCCTGCTGGAGGAGCCCGACCGCCGCGCGTTCGAGGCGCACCTGGCGTCCTGCGCGTCCTGCCACGAGGAGCTCGGCACGCTGCGCGGGGTCGCGCGGACGCTGGACGGGATCGGCCCGATCGCCGAGCCGGCGGGCGCGCCGCCCGTCCCGCCGGAGCCCGCCGTGGTCGCCGACCTGATGCGGCACCGGACCGCGCGGCAGCGCCGGCACCGGGCGGCGCGCGCGCTGGCCGCGGCCGCCGCCGGGGTGGTGCTGCTCGGCGGGGCGCTCGGCACCGGGTTCACGCTCGGCGCCGACCGCGAACCGCCCCCGGCCCGGCAGGACGACGGGACGGCGGCGCTGCTGCGCGACGGGCACCGGACGTCGGCCACCGACGCGGGCACCGGCGTCACCGGGACGGTCGCCACGCAGGAGAAGGCGTGGGGCAGCCGGATCGCGATGCGGCTCGGCAAGGTCCGCGGCCCGCTGGAGTGCGAGCTGGTCGCGGTGGACCGGCGCGGCGAGGCGCACACGGTCGTCGGCTGGTCCGTCCCCGCCAAGGGCTACGGGCTGCCCGGGTCGCCGCAGCCGGCGCTGGCGCTGCAGGGCGGGACGGCGCTGCGGCCCGAGGAGATCAGCCGGTTCGAGGTCCGCACGATCGGCACGGGGCGCACGCTGCTCACCGTCCCCGCGTAGCGCGGCGCGGGGCACACTCCGGACGGGCCGCTCCCCCGCGTCTCATAGGCTGGCGGGGTGAGTGCGAGCCGGTCTTCGACAGGCCCCGAGCTGATGCTGCCGGGGCTCCGCGAGGTGTACGCGGCCTACGTCCGGGAGGCGGACGCCCTCCCGGCGCTGCCCGGCCGGCTGCAGGCGGAGGTGTGGGCGTCGGCGCAGCTCGGCGCGCTGGAGGCCGCGGCCCCGCACGCGCAGGGGCGGCGCGCCGCGCTCGGCGACCTGATCGGCTGCCTGCGGGCGGCGGCGACGCCGGGCGCGCGGGCGTTCCTGGCCGCGATCGCCGCGATCGGCCCGGCGGAGGGCCGCAAGGCCGCGGGGCGCGCGGCCGCCGCGCTCGGCACCGTCCCGGCGGCGCCCTGGGAGGGGTCGCTCGGCGCGGTCGTGCCGGGCCAGGCGTGGCTGATCCAGGAGGGGCCGCTGGACGGCGACCGCCTGGTCTGCGAGTTCCGCTACGAGGGCGCCGGCACCGCCGGGATGCACGCCGTGGCCGTCCGGCTGTCCTACGGCGGCGCGCCCACCGAGATCGTGATCGTCGGGGACGTCCCGGCGCTGATGGGCGCGGCGCGGCAGGCGATGCAGGCCGAGCTGTGCGTCGTCCAGCCCTACGAGGCCGCCGCGGCCGGGAAGAGGCTCCGCGCCGCGCTGCCCGGCGCGGTCGCCGGGGGTCGTGGGGGGTCGTCCCCCCGCACGGCAGACGGCGCGGAGCCCCTTCCCGAGGAGTGCTACCCTGCGCTTCCGCTGGCCCGGCACCGGGCGTCGGTGCTGCCCTAGCGGCCCATGGCGCGGTAGCGGCGCACCGACAGCGGGACGAACACCGCCGCGATCACCAGCGGCCACACCAGCGCCATCAGCAGGCTGTGCTGCGCCGCCCACGAGTCGCCGGTGACGGGTGAGCCGAACAGCTCGCGGCACGCGGTGACGGTCGCCGACATCGGGTTCCACTCGGCGATCGCGCCCAGCCAGCCGGGCATGGTGTCCGGCGCGACCAGCGCGCTGGACAGGAACCCGATGGGCCACACGAGGACCTGCACGGCCGCCACCGACTCCGGCCCCTTGGCGAGGAGGCCGAGGTAGACGCCGAGCCAGATCAGCGAGAACCGCAGGAGCAGCAGGAGCCCGAACCCGGCGAGGGCCTTGGCGGCGCCGTCCTCCACGCGCCACCCGATCAGCACGCCGCACGCCGCCATCACGGCCAGCCCCGCCACCGAGTGGATCATGTCGGCGGCGGCGCGGCCGACCACGACGGCGGACGGCGACATCGGCATGGCGCGGAACCGGTCGGTCACGCCCCTGGCCGCGTCGCCCGCGACCCGCACGAACGTCTCCTCGACGCCGAACACCATGGTCAGGGCGAACATGCCGGGGACGATGAACGCGCGGTAGCTGCCGCCGCCGGGGACGTCCATCTGGCCGCCGAACAGGTAGCCCATCATCAGCACGACCATCACGGGGAACAGCAGCCCCATGGCGATCTGGCCGGGCTGGCGCGCCCAGTGGGCGAGGGCCCGGCCGGTGAGCGTCCGCCCGTCGGCGACCGCCCAGCGCATCGCTTGAACGCTCACGCGCCCACCTCCTGCTTGTCGTCGGTGAGGTGCAGGAACACCTCGTCCAGGGTCGGGCGGCGCAGCCCGATGTCGGCGACCGCGACGCCCGCGTCGTCCAGGGCGCGGACGGCCTCGGTCAGCGCGGCGGCCCGGCCGGAGACCGGGGCGCCGATCCGCAGCGCCTCGGCGTCCACGTCGACCTCCCCGGCGGCGACCCGGCCGATGATCCCGGCGGCGGCGGAGAGCGCGCCGGGGTCGTCCAGGACGACCTCGATCCGGTCGCCGCCGAGGCGCTTCTTCAGCTCGTCGGGCGCGCCCTCGGCGATGACGCGGCCGCGGTCGATCACCGAGATGCCGGCCGCCAGCCGGTCGGCCTCCTCCAGGTACTGGGTGGTGAGCAGGACGGTCGTGCCGCCGTCGACCAGCGCGCGCACGGCGTCCCAGACCTCGCCGCGGCCGCGCGGGTCCAGGCCGGTGGTGGGCTCGTCCAGGAACAGCACCGGCGGCGCGAGGATCATGGAAGCGGCCAGGTCGAGGCGGCGCCGCATGCCGCCGGAGTACTCCCCCGCGGGCTTGGCGGCGGCCTCGGTGAGCCCGAAGCGCTCCAGCAGCTCGTCCGCCCGCCGCCGGGCCTCCTTGGCGCCGAGGTGGTAGAGGCGGCCGAACATGACGAGGTTCTGCCGCCCGCCGAGGACCTCGTCGACCGCCGCGTGCTGCCCGACGAGGCCGATGCTGCGCCGCACCTCCCCCGCCGCGCGGACGACGTCGTGCCCGGCGACCCGGGCGGTGCCCCCGTCCGGCCTGGCCAGCGTGGTCAGGACGCGGACGGCGGTGGTCTTTCCGGCGCCGTTCGGGCCGAGCAGACCGTGCACGGTGCCGGCGGGCACGCGCAGGTCGAGCCCGGCGAGGGCCTCCTTGTCGCCGTAGCGCTTGCGCAGCCCCTCGGCGGCGACCGCGAGCGGTGGTCCGGCCATGCGCCCCCCAAAACTATGTACGTCGTACGGATTTACCATCGCGGCCAATATAACGTACGTCGTACAGAGTTTCATCCCTGAGAGGATCGGCGGGTGACCGAGTACAGCGGGAGCGGCGACCCCAAGCGCAGCCTGGAGCTGCTGTGGGGCGTCCAGGCGCCGCCCAGGCGCGGGCCGAAGCCGCGGCTGACCGCCGAGGAGATCGTCCGCACCGCGATCGCGCTGGCCGACGCCGAGGGCCTGGACGCGGTGTCCATGCGCCGCATCGCCGACGAGCTGGGCGTCTCGCCCATGTCGATCTACACCTACGTGCCCGGCAAGGCCGAGCTGGTCGACGTCATGGTCGACCGCGCCTTCGGCGAGCTGACCCCGCCCGCCGACGCCGCGTGGCGGGCCCGGCTGGAGCACATCGCCCGCGACAACTGGGCGCTGTTCCACCGGCACCCGTGGCTGCTGCAGATCACGATGGCGCGCCCGCCCATGGGCCCGAACACCCTCGGCAAGTACGAGTACGAGCTGCGCGCCGTGGACGGCCTCGGCCTCACCGACCTGGAGATGGACTCGGTGGTCGCGCTCGTCACCGGGTTCGCCGAGAGCGCCGCCCGCGTCTCGGTCAGCGCCGCCGAGGCCGAGCGGCGCACCGGGATGAGCGACGAGCAGTGGTGGGAGTCGGTCGCCCCCGTGCTCGACACGCTCGTGGACGAGGCCGACTACCCGCTCGGGACCCGGGTCGGCACCGCGGCCGGGCAGGAGTACCGCGCCCCCGCCGCGCCGAGCCGCGCGTTCGAGTTCGGCCTCGCCCGCGTGCTGGACGGCATCGAGGTCCTGATCAGCTCCCGCTAGCCCGCTTCGTCCGCCTCGTCGGGACGGCGGTGGACGGGTCCTCCGGCCAGGGGTGCCTGGGATAGCGGCCGCGCAGCTCGGCCCGCACCGCCCGGTAGCCCTCCCGCCAGAACGAGGCCAGGTCGGCGGTGACGGCGGCCGGGCGGCCCGCCGGGGACAGCAGGTGCACCACCAGCGGGACCCGGCCGCCCGCGAGGGCCGGCGCGGCGTCCCAGCCGAACAGCTCCTGCAGCTTCACCGCCAGGACGGGCCGCTCCCCCGAGTAGTCGACCCGGATCCGGGACCCGGTCGGCACCTCGACGCGCTCGGGGGCGTACTCGTCCAGCCGCTTGGCCTGGTCCCAGGGCAGCAGGCCGCGCAGCATGCCCGCGACGTCGATACGGGCGAGGTCGGCGCGGCGCCGCGCCCCCGCGAGCCACTCGGGGACCCGCTCCAGCAGCGCCGCGTCGTCGACGGCCGGCCACGGCTCGCCGAGCGCGGCGCGCAGGAACGCCAGCCGCTCCCGCAGCGCGACCGCGCCCGGCGTCCAGGTCAGCAGCCCCAGCCCTTCGGCGCGCAGGCCGTCCAGCAGCGCCGCCCGGAGCAGGCCGGGGTCGGGGTCGCGCAGCGGCCGGGCGGACAGCTCGATCGCCCCGAGCCGCTCGACGCGCCGCGCCGCCACGTCCCCGTCCCGCCAGGCGACCTCCTCGGCCGCGTCCAGCAGCGGCGCCGCCGCCGACCGCGCCACGTCCTCGCCGATCACCACGGCCTGCCGCACCCGCGCCGACGCCGACCCGGCCGGGCGGTCGGCCGCCGCGACCGCCAGCCACTCCGGCCGCGCCCCGGCGAGGGCCGATCCCTCCGCGAGCGCGGCGCCCGTCCCGGACGCCATCAGATAGCCGCTCCCCCGCCGCCGCGCCACCCGCTCGGGGAACGCCAGCGCCACGACCGTCCCCGCCGCGTGGTCGTCGCTCCGCCCAGCGGGGCCGGCTGGGCCGGCGCCGCCGTCGAGCGCCCGGCGCAGGCGGGCGGCCTCGTCGCGCCAGCGGGCGGCGTGGGCGTCGGCGGGCCGGTCCTGGCGGCGCAGCGCCCGCCAGGCGGCGGTCAGGTCGTCGCCCGCCGCGCGCGGCGGGGGCTCCGACAGCAGCGCGACGACCTCGGCGGCGGCCCGGCCGCCCACCGCCGCGGCGCCGTCCACCAGCGCGCGGGCCAACCGGGGGTGCAGGCCGATCCGGGCCCTGTCTCTTATACACCTCTCCGAGCCCACGAGACCCTAAGACAACTCGTATGCCGTCTT
>NZ_VCKZ01000518.1 GCF_005889745.1 Actinomadura geliboluensis | reverse complement strand
ACCCGGGCCGGGGGAGGAGGCCCGGGGACGGTGGTCGTCCGGGGGCCGGGACGGCGCGCGCCCGCCGTGGCCATGTCCCAGGGGTCCTCGATGTCCGAGGGGTCTTCGATGATCTCCTCTTGGGCCGGCTCCGGGGGCCGGCGGGCGTCGTCGTAGCTCGCACGGTGGTTCAGGAGGACGTCGCGGGCCGCGTTGAGGAGGCGGAGGCGCTCCTCCGCCTCGGCCTTCGCGGCCGGGTCGGTGACCCGGTCGGGGTGGTGGGCCGTCGCCAGGCCGCGCCAGGCCCGCTGGATCTGGTCCGGTGAGGCGTCCGGCCGGACGCCCAGGAGCTCGTAGGCGTCGTTGCCGTCCAGTTCGTTGAAGCCGGCCCGCAAGGATCAGCGGCCGATCCGGCGGGCGACCGAGGCGCGGTAGCAGGTGAGGGACCAGTGCGCGGTGGCGTCGGTGTGCCCGGCCGGGACGATCTTGGTGCCGGTCGCGAACGTCACGTCCTTCGCGCCGGCGAGGTAGAGCACGAACGCGTCGAGCCGGTGGTCGAAGCCCTCGTAGTACCAGTTCTCGCGGAGCACCTTGCGCTCGGCGGTGAACGGCGCCTGCAGCAGCTCCTGCGCCTGCGGCGGGAGGTTGCCGAGGACGCCCTTGGCCGCCGGGCCGAGGCCGATGTCGGGCGGCGCCGCGGCGTGGCCGGACTGCGGCGCGCCGCCCCGGTACGGCGGCGGGCGGTGGTCCACCTGGACGTGCCGGAGCGAGCCGGGCGCGAACTGGAACGAGGTGATCGCGTAGACCGGGCGGTGCTCGGTGTTCACCCGAGGCTCGGCGATGGACAGCCCCGCCTCGCCCAGCGTCACGGCGTAGCAGCGTCCGTCGCCGCTCGACGCGTCCTCCCGGGCGAACCAGTCGATGGGGTTGCCGGACAGTTCGGCGAGGCGCCGCCGGGTGCGCTCCCCGACCGTCGGCCAGCATTCCTCGCGGAGCCGTCCGCCGCTCAGCCCCATCTCGCCCGGACTGTGGACGGGAGCGGTGCGCGGCGCGACCGCCCCGGCGTCCCGCCGGACCTCGGGACTGCTGGAACCGTACGGGACGATCGACCCCATGCGCGCACCCCTCGGCCATTCAATTGACGATCCCGGGTCAGTTTAGCGGCGGCCGGGCGGTGGCGTGTCGTTGATCGTTACCTTACGGTGCCGCCCGCGGGCGCGGCCGTCGCTATGGTTCTCGATCATGTTGCGATGGGGCGGGCGGGCGGAATCGATTCTGTGGGCGGCCGCGGCCGCGCTGAGCGCGGTCCCTCTCGTCCTCGACGCCGTGTTCGCGCTGCTCGGGCGGCAGTGGAGGGGGTACGGCTTTGGAGTCGTCCTTTCCCCCGGCCAGTGCACCGCCTGGTTCCATCAAACGGACGTGGTGCAGGCTCCGGGGTTTCTGATAGTCAGTGCCAAGCCCTATCTGGTCGTTGTTCCGGCGTTCCTGATATGGCTGGTGACAAAGCGGCGGGCCGCGGGATGGGCGGCCCTGGCCATTCTGGTGCCGGTGTTTCTCGTCCATCCGCTGATGTTCGGGTATGACCTGGCCCGATGGGGGCGGCAGTGCACGGACCTGTGGCTCACGCCCTGGCCCGGTCTGCAGATCGCATGGTGGACGTGCCGCCTCGTGCTCGTCACCCTCCTGCTGGCGGCGGTCTACCGTCCGGGACGCCGGATGGTGCGCGCGGTGTCCGGAGTCCTGGTGGCCGGGCTCGTACTCGGCGCCGCCGGCGACCAGAGAACACCGCAGCCGATAATGGCCGGCCCGCGAGACTGCCCCAAGGCGCTATTCCAGCCCTCGCAGCGCTCGGAAACGCTGGTGCCGACTGTCAAGAGCATGTCGGAAAGGGAGAGGTATCTCGCCTATCTGTGCTCCGTCCGGGGCCATCCCCAGTTCCCGTCCTGGCGCCGCCCGGCCCCGGAGGACCCGTTGTCCGACGCCGCCCTGCTCGATATGGGAAGACGCGCCTGCCTCGGTGAGAAGTCGACGCCGGAGACGGACCTCGGACGCCATGGCGCGCACTGGCCTTCGGTCGTCGAAATGGCCTATCTGTGTCCCAGACGGGCGACGACGCAATTGCGCGAGCTGGAACGGAACCTGGCGGCGATGCAGGCCCAGTATGAGCGAGAGAAAGCCCAAGTAACGGCATATTGCAGGCGCACCGCGCCGAAGGGTCCGAAATCCGTCACCGAGGCAACGGATGCCATGTCGGGTGGCGAGAGCGGCAGCTATTTCGTCGGGACCGAGGGCGCCTCCTTCGACGCGGCGCTCAAGAACGGGCTGGTCGGGAGCGACGGTCGCTCCGTCACGGTGATCACCGGGACGCAGGGAAAGCTGTGCTTGACCGTCCGCGCCTACCGGCAGGCGCCGCCGCTCGACCTCAAGGGCTGGGACCAGGTCGCCGAGGTCGGGTTCGACAGCCCGGACGGACGCTCCACGGTCGGCTCGATGGGCGGCCCGAGCGACTTCCCGCCCGTCACCGCCGCCGGTCCGGGGCCGTACCGTCTCCGCGTGTACGTCCGCGGCCGCGACGAGCCCGAGGCGTTCTTCCCGGACATGCCCGCCGAGAAGCACCTCCTGGTCATCTTCCCCGGCAAATCAAAGAGGCCGAAGTCCTACAAGAACGGCGAACCCTGACCGTCTCATCCACCAAGCGCAGCCCGGTGACGGCCTCGCGATGAGCGCGCCGGTCATAGCGTGATACGGGCTGCGGCGTCGCTCGACACATCGATCCCCAGCTTCAATGTCACCGGATCCGCGGACCGGTTTATGTCGAAGATCAGCCACCCCGTACGATGCTCGCCGGCTTCGATGCGGCCGGTAAGTGCCTGCCGACTGTACTTTTCGAGGTACCACTCCGGGGTGTAGGTCCCGTTACCGGCGGTCAGGGCGGCGTTCCACGACGCCTGCGAGTCGTCGGGGTTGCGGACTTCTAGAGTGAGTTCGCAGAACTGTCCATTCTCCGACTTCTCCTCGGGGCCGCTCGGCGGCGACGCGAGCCCGCAGCGTACGCTCGTCACCCGGTATATGAGAGTGCCGTCCGTGACCTCTTGCCCGACCTTTCCCTCATGCGGCAGGTCCGGCCCGTCGTCCGCGGCGAAGAAGATCGCCCAGACGAGCAGGGACAGACTGCCGACGATGATGAGGAACACACCCAGCCTGAGCAGAAGAAGCCGCCGCCCCCCAAGGCTCGGCGAACGGTGAGTGGTAGCCGCCATGGAACCGAACTTCAACCTTGAGAAGAAAGCCGGGAATAAATCCGCGCAAGAGCGTCTTCCGCGACCTTGGGCACCCTGAATTCACCCTTCAGGGCATCGGCGAGCGTTCCGGTCGGATCTGCCCCGCAGATCTCCGCGACCCTCCGCTCGGCATCGCCCCGGGCGGCGGCGGCCGCCGCGATCACATCGGATGCGAGGGACTCCGCCGCCTTTTCGGCGTACCTGCGCGGGCTCACCTCGACCGAGCGGACACTGCCGCGTGAGTCGGTCACCACGGTCACCAGCCCATCGGAGGACCTGCCAACCCCGGTGACCTCTGCCAGACGCCGCGACAGTTCCGGTAGACGCCGCTGCAGTTCCTGTGCTCCCTTCAGCAGGCCCTGCAACTCCGTGGGTACCCCCGGGTCGGGTATCGCTTTCGGCTCGTTCATTTCTGATTGTCCACCCACAGGCCCGGATTCTTCAGATCGACCTTGACTTTATGCGTCTCCACATTGCCCTTGGCCTGCGGGCTCTTGACGGATTGGAAGGGTTTGGTCCCGCTCCAGTCCTTGAGGTTTCCACCGAATACGCCGAAGAGGGTGGAGAGACCGCCGACGATGGCGCTCGCGGAGGCGACGGCCGCGGACATGCTGGCGGGGATTCCGGCAAGTGAGGAGCCGGCGCTGGGCACCGCGAGGGCGAGCGCCGCCAGGACGAAGGCGACAATGGCGATACAGATGGCGATGATCCCGATCCAAGCATCCGCGAGCGTGTCGGCTGCCTCATTGAGCTGCGTCTTCACGTCGTTGTACATGTCGGGTAGTTGGCTCAGTGCCTGTTTGAACTCGGTCACGCTCTTGTTGAATTCGTGGTAAGATTCGCCGCGCCATGTCCGTTCCAATGGCAGGCGCTTGAGTTCACCTTCGAGCTCTGTGATCACCTGGGCGAGCTGCCCTTTCGCCTGATCCCATTTCAGAGCTGCTTCGCGGAGCTTGGCCGAGTCTCCGTCCGCTAATTCGATAACGCCTAGGAGTGGGATGCCGATCGGGATGATCGGTGCGAGAATCGCCGTGGCGACCACCCGGCCGAATGTGTCCATTGCTCGGCTTCTCCGATCTTCAGAGTGTGCTGTCTTCTTCGGCCTTGCGGATGTTGGCGGATACTTTCTGGAGGGCCGTCCCGCTCTCCGAAAGGTACTTCTTCGCAATCTCCAGATTGTGTTTGTGGCTGTTCAGCGCCGCCTCGTAACTCTCTCGCAGGGTGCGGCTCATCGGAAGCTTCCCGAAAGCCAGGTCTGGAATCTCCGCCTCGTTCAGGCTCTGTTGGGCCTTGTTGAGCGAACTGCCCTCGCCGGTCATTTCGGTGAACGCCTTGCCGGTCCGGTGCAGTGCTGCGGTGTCGGCGGCGAGTTCCGGATAGCTCATTGCCCCTCCAGGGACTGCTCAGGGTCGGCCTGGTTCCGATTCGGATGCGGGCGAGTCCTCCGTCGGATAGGGAGCGGCATCGGGATAAATGTCAGACCATGATGCCGCTTGCTGCTCCGTGCGAGATCGCTCGGCCTGCTGGACGGCCGCTGTGATCGCGGGTCCGATCTGCTCGGCGGTGTAGTGCCTGCGGATGGTGGCATCGAGTCGGAGTTCGGTCAGGTGTCCGTGCGGATTCACGGTCACTTTGATCATTCCGTCCGGCGAGGACGCCCGTCCTGTGATGGCCTGCATGCGCTCGGAGGCGGACCTCAGTTCGTCCGCGGCTTCGAGGAATCGTGCCAGCGCGGCCTCCTGGGCCTGCTCGTGCGTCCCCGTGCCCGCGGCGTCGGTCCCCGGTGTTGGTTCGTCGGTCTCGAGTGGAGTCCAAGTGAACCCTGAGGTCGCGGGCGTGCCCGCTTCGTCCTCGGTGGACGTGGGAGGAGTGGGCGAGGCTGCGCCGAATTCGGCCAACCGTGCCTGTGCTTCTTCGGCAGAGCCGGGACGGAACGGCGTCTCCTTGTTCAAGAGACGATCAAGCCGACTGGGTTCGTCAGGCATTGGCACGCACCTCAGGTCTGCCCGTGGATCCTGTGTGACAGCGGTTTCTACTGAACAGTTGGCGGTGAGTTGATGCTGTCGTGCCACTTACCGTACCGAGGTGTCTCCCCGTTTGTGAACAGTTCGCGCCGAAGTGTCAGGGCCGGTGGCTCTGAGAAGGCATTGACCTGCCTGAACGGGAACGGCTTTCAGTGTCCGCTTCCTGCCCGCGGGTGTCATGGGGGCAGATCGCTGGCGATATATCGGGCAAATTGCCGCCGCGCAGAAGGAGTGCTTCTACTGGAGGGCGGTGTCGATGGCTTCGGGGGAGAGGATGTTGTCCAGGACCATCGCCGCGCAGCCCTTCAGGCCCGCCTGCTCGCCCAGGCGGCTCGGCTCTATGCGAAGGGTGCGGGTCGCGAGGGCCGTGGAGCGCTGGTAGACGGTTTCGCGGAGGCCCGCGATCAGGGGTTCGTCGGCGCCGACCAGGTCGCCGCCGAGGACGACCACGGCCGGGTTCAGGAGGTTGACGGCGGTCGCGACGACCTCGCCGATGCGGCGGCCGGCGTCGCGGAGGAGGGCGACGGTGGCGGGG
>NZ_VCKZ01000517.1 GCF_005889745.1 Actinomadura geliboluensis | reverse complement strand
GGGGGAGGGGGATGGCGGCCATGGCGCCGGTGCCGGCGAGGGTGGTGAGGGCGTGGGCGCGGGTGGTGATGATGGTGGCGGCGTCGGTGAGGGTGAGTGCTCCGGCGGTGTAGGCGGCGGCGATTTCGCCTTGGGAGTGTCCGATGACGGCGTGGGGGTGGATGCCGTGTGTTTTCCAGAGGTGGGCGAGGCTGGTGGTGATGGCGAATAGGAGGGGTTGGATGATGTGGGGTGGTTGGTGGGTGGGGTCCAGGGTGGTGAGGGTGTGGATGAGGTCGGTTCCGGTGTGGGGTTTCAGTGCTTGGTTGCAGGCGTCCATGTGCTCGGCGAACGCGGGTTCGGCGTCCAGGAGGTCGACGGCCATGCCGGGCCATTGCGACCCCTGCCCCGGAAAAATGAACACGACCTTGGGTTGACTGCTATTCGCCACACCCTGCACCACGAGCGAGCTTGGCTCTCCCCGGCGCAACGCGTCGAGCCCTTCGCGGAATTCTTCGGGTCGGGAAGCGACCACTGCGGCCCTGTGCGGGAAATGCGTGCGCGTGGTCGCCAATGCGTGAGCTATCTCGGCGGGATCGGCATCATCCGGAATGTGCTCCGCCAGACGCGCGGCCTGGTCGCGAACGGCCTGCTCGCTCTTTCCTGAAAGAACCCATGCCACGGGACGCGGCTCGGGGTTTTCCTGCCGTTCGACAATGGCCTTTTCAGGGGCGGCTTCGAGGATGATGTGGGCGTTGGTGCCGCTGATCCCGAACGACGACACCCCGGCGCGGCGAGGCCGTCCGGTGTCGGGCCAGGCGGTCGTCTCGGTGAGGAGGGAGACCGCGCCGGTTTCCCAGTCGACATGGGGTGTTGGCTCGTCCACGTGCAGGGTCTTGGGCAGGACGCCCTCCTGCATCGCCATGACCATCTTGATGATCCCGGCGATACCTGCGGCGGCCTGCGTGTGCCCGATGTTCGACTTGACCGACCCCAGCCACAGCGGTGCCGCACCGTCGCGGTTCTGCCCGTAGGTGGCCAGCAGCGCTTGCGCCTCGATCGGGTCACCGAGTGTTGTGCCCGTCCCGTGGGCTTCGACGGCGTCGATCTCGTCAGGGGTGAGGCGCGCGTCGGCCAACGCCGCGCGGATGACGCGCTGCTGCGACGGCCCGTTCGGCGCGGTCAGCTGGCTGCTGGCCCCGTCCTGGTTGACCGCCGAGCCCCGGACGATCCCGAGGACCTGATGGCCGTTGGCCTCCGCGTCCGACAGCCGCTCCAGCACCAGCAGCCCGACGCCCTCGCCCCAGCCGACCCCGTCGGCACCGGCCGCGAACGCCTTGCAGCGGCCGTCAGGTGAGAGGCCGCGCTGCCGGCTGAACTCGACGAACAGGCTCGGCGTCGCCATCACCGTGACGCCGCCCGCGAGGGCCAGGTCGCACTCGTCGGAGCGCAGCGCCCGGCACGCCTGGTGGACGGCCACGAGCGACGACGAGCACGCCGTGTCGATGCTCACGGCGGGCCCCTCGAAGCCGAACGTGTACGCGACCCGTCCGGACGCGACGCTGTAGGAGCTGCCCGTGCCGATGAACCCCTCGAACTCCGCGGGGACCCGTTCGATCATCCGTCCCGCGTAGTCGCCGTACATGATGCCGCTGAACACGCCGGTCCGGCTGCCGCGCAGGCCGTCCGGGACGATACCGGCCCCTTCGACGGCCTCCCAGGCGGTCTCCAGGAGGAGTCGTTGTTGGGGGTCGATGGCGAGTGCTTCGCGGGGGCTGATGCCGAAGAAGGCGGGGTCGAAGTGGTCGGCGTTGTGGAGGAATCCGCCGTGGCGGGTGTAGGTGGTGCCGGTGTGGTCGGGGTCGGGGTTGTAGAGGTGGTCGGTGTTCCAGCCGCGTTGGGTGGGGAAGTCGGTGATGGCGTCGGTGCCGTCGGCGACCAGGCGCCACAGGTCCTCGGGTGTGGTGACGCCGCCGGGGTAGCGGCACGCCATCCCCACGATCGCGACCGGCTCCCGCGACGCCTCGGAGAGGCGCTGGTTCTGCTTGCGCAGCCGCTCGTTCTCCAGCAGGGACGCGCGCAGCGCCTCGACGAGTTTCTCTTCAGCAGGCATCAGGAATCCCCGGTGTGCGTCACGTGTCGGTGTTGGCCAGCGCGATCTCGATCAGGTCGGCCGCGCCGGCCTCCGCGATGGCCGTCGCCTGGTCGGCGCCGGCGTCCGCCGGTTCCGCAGCGGTCGCGGTCGCGGTGAGCCCGGCCAGCCGCGTCAGCACCTCCATCAGCCCGGCCTCGCGGAGCCGCTCCAGCGGGATCGCGGCGATCGCGCGGCGCAGCTCTTCGTCCTGCGCGGCGCCGTCCCCGCCGGCGACCCCCAGCTCGCCGTGCAGGTAGCGGGCCAGCGCCAGCGGCGTCGGGTAGTCGAAGGCGACGGTGGGCGGCAGCCGCAGGCCCGTCGCGGCGTTGAGCCGGTTGCGGAACTCCACGGCGGTGAGGGAGTCGAAGCCGAGGTCGAGCAGGCCCCGCTCCGCCTCCACCTCGCCGGGGTCGGCGTACCCGAGCACCGTGCTGATCTGCTCGCGCAGGAACTCCAGCAGCATCCGCTCCTGATCGGCGCCGTCCCGGCCGGTCAGCCGCCGGACCAGCGTGTCCCGTGCCACCGCGCCCCGGCGGGCCGGCTCGCGGACCAGGCCGCGCAGCGGGGGCGGCAGCATCCCCGCCGCCGCCACCGCGCGCAGCGCGGCCGTGTCGAGCCTGGCCGGGACGAGCAGTGCCCGGTCCTTCGTCTGGAGCGCCATGTCGAGCAGGGCGAGCCCTTCCTCGCTGGAGAGCGGAGTGAGTCCGCTGCGGGTGAGTCGTGCGTGATCGGCTTCGTTAAGAGCCTGCGTGATCCCGCTTGAGTCCTCCCAAAGGCCCCACGCGAGGGAGATGGCGGGAAGCCCTTGCGTACGGCGGTGGTGGGCTAGGGCGTCGAGGTAGGTGTTGGCGGCGGCGTAGTTGCCCTGCCCCGGGTTGCCGAGGGTTCCGGCGGCGGAGGAGTACAGGACGAAGGCTGATAGGTCGCGGTTCTGGGTGAGTTCGTGCAGGTTCCAGGCGGCGTCGACTTTGGGGCGCAGGACGGTGTCGAGGCGCTCCGGCGTGAGGTTGGCGATGGTTGCGTCGTCGATGGCGCCGGCGGTGTGGATGACGGCCGTCAGGTCGGGGGTGGCGTCGAGGAGGTCGGCCAGGGCGGTCCGGTCGGTCAGGTCGCAGGCGGTGATGGTGACCTCCGCGCCGAGGTTGGTGAGTTCGGTGGCGAGTTCGTTCGCGCCGGGGGCGCCAGGACCTCGGCGGCTGACGAGGATGAGCTTCCGGACGCCGTGGTGGGTGATGAGGTGGCGGGCGGCGAGGGCGCCGAGGGTGCCGGTGCCGCCGGTGATCAGGACCGTGCCGTCCGCGTCCAGCGTGACCGCGTCGTCCGCGCCGGGCGCGGACGCGCGACCCAGCCTCGGGACGTAAAGGCGCCCGTCCCGGACGGCCACCTGCGGCTCCCCGGACGCGGCGACCGCCCGGACCAGTTCCGGTGCGAGGTCGTCGGGGGCGTCGATCAGGACCAGCCGTTCCGGAGCCTCTCCCTGGGCCGACCTGACCAGGCCCCAGACGGCTGCGCCCGGCAGGTCGGTGACGTCCTCCCGAGAGCCGATCGCGACGGCGCCCCTGGTCACGACCGCGAGGCGTCCCGTGGCGTCCCCGGCCAGGAACTCCCGCACCTGCTCCAGCGTGTCCGCGACTGCGGTGTGGACGGCCGCCACCGGGTCGGCGCCTTCGGGCGTCCGGTAAGCGAACACGGCCGGCTCTGGCTCGCCGGCGTCTGCGGTCGCGGCGGTGGCGAGCGGCGTCCAGCCGAGCTCGAACAGGGCTCCGGTGGGCGCGAGCTGCTCGGACCGGACGGCGCGGACGGTGAGCGACTCCGCCGTCAGTACCGGCGCCCCGGACGCATCGGTCAGCTCAAGGGACACGGTGTCGTTCCCGGTCCGGGACAGCCGCGCCAGCAACGTCGTCGTGGTGGGCGCGGCGTAGAAGGTGACGCCCTGCCAGGCGAACGGCAGCCGTGCCCCGCCCTCGTCGCTCAGGAGCGCGATTCCGTGCAGCGCCGCGTCGAGCAGCGCCGGGTGGACGCCGAACGCGCCGCCCTCCAACTCGTCGGGAAGCCCGATCTCGGCGATGACGGCGTCTTCGTCCCGCCAGGCTTTCTGGAGGCCCTGGAAGGACGGGCCGTAGACCATCCCCGCGTCGGCGAAGCGCTCGTAGAGGTCGTCGACGTCCACACGGGCGGCCTCTTCGGGGCGCGGCGCCGCGGGCGCCTCCCGGGGCTCGTCCGCGGTTTGCGCGAGCACACCGTCGGCGTGGCGCGTCCAGTCGCCGTTCTCCGTGCGCGACTGGACCGTGATCGTCCGATGCCCGTGCTCGTCCTCTGCCCCGATGGCGACCTGGAGTTGGGTGCCGTGGTCGTGGTGGAGGGAGAGCGGGGTGTGGAGGGTGAGGTCGTGGACGTGGGGCGTGCCGGTGGTGTTCGCGGCGTGGAGAACGAGGTCGAGGAGCGCGGTCGCCGGAACGAGTATGTGGTCCTGGATGGTGTGGTCGCCGAGCCAGGGGTGTTCCTGGGTGGTGATGCGCCCGGTGAAGAGGTGCCCGCCGTCGGGGAGCGCGGTCTGCGCGTGGAGGAAGGGGTGGTCGGCGGTGTCGAGCCCGGCGGCTGAGATGTCGGTGCCCTGTGCGGGGTTGAGCCAGTAGGGCTGGTGCTGGAAGGGGTAGGTGGGCAGGTCGGTGGGTGTGCCGTTGAGGACGGAGTCCCAGTTGGGCGAATGGCCGTGGGTGTGGAGTTCGGCTAGCGCTGTGACGGCTGCGTGGACTTCGTCGCTGCTGGGCTTTTGTGTGGCGGTGTAGGAGGGTTCGGGGTTTGTGAGGTTGCTGTTTTGGGTGAGTGTGGTGAGGGTGTTGTCGGGTCCGATTTCGAGGTAATGGGCGATCTGGTGCTGCTGGTGGAGGGTCGTGATGGCGTGGTGGTAGTCGACGGTGTTGCGGATGTGGTTGGTCCAGTAATCAGGTGTGGTGATGTCTCCGGGGTTGGTCGTGGTGATCGGAATTTGCGGCGGGTGGTAGGTGATTTGCTCGGCGGCCTCCCGGAACTCCTCCAGGATTGGGTTCATGTGTGGGGAGTGGAAGGCGTGGCTGACGTTGAGGGTTTTGGTTTTGCGGCCTTGGTTGGTGAAGTGTGCGGCGACGGTGTGGGCTTGGTGGTGGTCGCCGGAGATGACCAGGGAGCGTGGGGTGTTGATGGCGGCGATGCTGAGTTGGTCGGTCAGATGCGGCTGGAGTTCTTGGGCGGTCGCTTGGATGGCGATCATGGCGCCGGTGGCGGGGAGTTGCTGCATGAGGTGGCCGCGGACGGTGACCAGGTGGGCGGCGTCGGGGAGGGTGAGGGTGCCGGCGATGTGGGCGGCGGTGATCTCGCCGATGGAGTGTCCGGCGAGGTGGTCGGGCCGCAGGCCCCAGTGCTCGTAGAGCCGGTACAACGCGGTCTCGAACGCGAACAGAGCCGGTTGGGCGTTCCCGGTCTGGTGTAGGTCGGCGCTGTCGCTGAACATCAACTCTTTCAGACCATCGGGCAGGTACTGCATGGCCTCATCGAGAGCGTCCCCGAAGACGGGGAAGGTCTCGTAGAGGTCGCGTCCCATGCCTGGGCGTTGGCTCCCCTGTCCGGTGAACAGAACCGCGAGCTTTCCGGGCTGGGTGCGGGTGGGAGTCAGTGTGGTGAGCCCGGAGAGGAGTTCGTCGCGGGAGCGTCCGACTACGGCGGCGCGGTATCCGAAATGCACCCGAGTAT
>NZ_VCKZ01000067.1 GCF_005889745.1 Actinomadura geliboluensis | reverse complement strand
GAAGCGCGGCGGGCGGGGGCGGCGGCCGCCCGGGGCCGGCTCAGCCGCCGCGGCGCTGGATCCAGGTGTGCAGGAGGAGCATCATCTCCAGCCGGATCTCCGGGTCCTCGATGTCGAAGCCGAACATCCCGTGGAGCTGAGCCAGCCGGTACCGGACGGTCTGCGGGTGCACGCACAGCACCTCGGCGGCGCCGGTGGCGTTGAAGCCGTGCTTCATGCACTCCAGCAGCGTCACGGCGAGGCGCAGCCCCTGCCGCGGGCCCGCCTCGTCCAGCGGGGCCAGCCGCCGGGACGCCACGATCGCGGCGAGCGACCCGCCCTCGCGCAGCAGCAGGCTCGGCAGGTGCTCCTCGGCCCGCACCAGCACCCCGCCGCGCCGGGCCCGCCCGCCGCGGGCGCCGGAACCGGCGGCCCCGGCCGGACGGTGGGGCGCGGCCGGGGCGAGGTCGAGCGCGCGCCGCGCCCACAGCAAGGACGTCCCCGCCTCCTCCACCGGGACCGACGGGCCGATCGCGCCGGTCCAGCCCGCGAGCGTCGCGGCCAGCTCATCGAGCCGGCCCGGCCCGTCCGGGTCGGGCATGATCAGGCAGGGCCGGCCGTGGTCGAGCCCGGTGAGCAGGGACGGCGGCAGCCCGGCCGGGCCCTCGCCGCCGCTGCCCGGCCGCGGCCGCAGCACGATCACCGCCAGCCGGCGCGGCAGCGGCCAGCCGGCCCGCGCCGACTGCTCGCGGGCGACCTCCGGCGGCGCCGGCGGGTCCGACAGCAACAGGGACAGCAGCCGGCCGCGGCGCTGCTCGCGCTCCCCGGCCGCCTTCTCCCGGGCCCGCGCGTAGCCGTGCGCGGCGGCGGACGCGAGCGCGTCCAGGTAGGCGAAGTTCGCCTCCGCGAGCAGGGTGATCAGCGTGCGGGGGCGGCCGAGCCGCTCGGCCTCGACCGCCAGGTGCCGCCAGGCGATCCGCGACCCGACGCGCATCGCGTTCTGCAGGTGCTCCAGGCTCCGCCCCTCGACGGCCTCCCCGTAGCCGACGTCGAAGAAGACCTGGTACACCTCCTTCCACGAGGTGTCCGGGTCGGCGATCATCTGCACGAAGTGCTCCATGGCCTGCGCGACCGCGGCCTCGGCGACCCGCCAGTAGGCCGCGTCGCCCGGCCGGTCGTACTCGGGGACGTGCCGCAGCACGCCCGCGACCATCACGCCGAGCAGCTCCGGCAGCCGGGGCCGCATCCAGCGCGCCTCCTCCGCCGGGACGTCGCGCCACGGCTCCTCCGTCAGGCCCGCCAGGACCGGTGATCCGGCGTGCGCGTCCTCGAATGCCGCGGTCACCTCGCCACCTCCCGCTCACCCGCCGCGAAAGCGTCGTTCTCCGGGCGGTCAGACCACCCGGTCGTCCCAACGTAGGCACCCGGCGTGGTCCGCGACACTCAGTCGCCCGCACCGTCCGCCACAGCATTTGTCAGCCCGTTGACAAGCGCCCGTGGAATCGCCGTGGAAGGGGTGCGGAGGACGGAAATCAAGTTCCGGTCAAAGCGCGCATGCCGCCCGGATCGGGGGGTAGCCGCCCCCACGTGTCCATTCACCGTTGAGGGAGCTGGAACATGGCTGATCCCGCCGACCGGGCGGACCGGAAACAGGAGCAGCTGGACCGCCGGCGGGTGAGTCCGGAGGGCGCCGCGCTCACCACCGACCAGGGGATCCGGGTCGACGACACCGACAACTCGCTTTCCGCGGGGGAGCGCGGGCCGTCGCTGATGGAGGACTTCCAGCTGCGCGAGAAGATCACCCATTTCGACCACGAGCGCATTCCCGAGCGGGTGGTGCACGCGCGCGGCGCCGGCGCGTACGGCCATTTCACGCTGCACGAGTCGCTCGCCGACTACACGACCGCCGAGTTCCTCACCGACACCTCGCTGACGACGCCGGTGTTCGTGCGGTTCTCCACCGTGGCCGGGTCGCGCGGCTCGGCCGACACCGTGCGCGACGTCCGCGGGTTCGCGACGAAGTTCTACACGCGGCAGGGGAACTTCGACCTCGTCGGCAACAACATGCCGGTGTTCTTCATCCAGGACGGCATCAAGTTCCCCGACTTCGTGCACGCGGTGAAGCCGGAGCCGCCGAACGAGATCCCGCAGGCGTCGTCCGCGCACGACACCCTCTGGGACTTCGTGCAGCTGCAGCCCGAGACGATGCACATGATGATGTGGCTGATGTCGGACCGGGCGCTCCCGCGCAGCTTCGCGATGATGCAGGGGTTCGGCGTCCACACGTTCCGGCTGGTGAACGAGCGGGGAGCCGGGACGTTCGTGAAGTTCCACTGGAAGCCGAAGCTCGGCACCCACTCGCTCGCCTGGGACGAGACGCAGAAGATCGCGGGCAAGGACCCCGACTTCAACCGGCGCGACCTGTGGGACCGGATCAACGACGGCGACTTCCCCGAGTACGAGTTCGGCGTCCAGCTGGTGCCGGAGGAGGACGAGCACCGGTTCGGGTTCGACCTGCTCGACGCGACCAAGATCATTCCGGAGGAGGAGGTGCCGGTGCGGCCGGTCGGCACGCTGGTGCTGGACCGCAACCCCGACAACTTCTTCGCCGAGACCGAGCAGGTCGCCTTCCACCTCGGCAACGTCGTGCCCGGCATCGACTTCACCAACGACCCGCTGCTTCAGGCGCGGCTGTTCTCCTACCTGGACACGCAGCTGATCCGGCTCGGCGGGCCGAACTTCCCGCAGATCCCGGTCAACCGGCCGGTCGCCGAGGTGCGCAACCACCACCGCGACGGCTACCACCAGATGGACCTCCACCAGGGGCAGGCGAGCTACCACAAGAACTCGCTGTCGGGCGGGTGCCCGGCGGTCGGCGGCGCGGGCTCGTTCAGCCACTACCAGGAGCGGGTGGACGGCCGCAAGATCCGCAAGCGGAGCGAGAGCTTCGCCGACCACTACTCCCAGGCGACGCTGTTCTGGAACAGCATGGCCGACTGGGAGAAGGAGCACATCGTCGGGGCGTTCCGCTTCGAGCTCGGCAAGTGCGACCACAAGCACATCCGGGAGGGCGTCGTCGCGCACCTCAACCACGTCGACCACGACCTCGCCGTCCAGGTCGCCAAGGGCGTCGGCGTGGCGCCGCCGGAGGCGCCGGCGACGGCCAACCACGGCCGCAGCTCGCCCGCGCTCAGCCAGGCGAACTCGCCGGCGGAGTCCGTCCAGGGCCGCAAGGTCGCGATCCTGGCGGCGGACGGCGTCGACTCGGCCGCCGTCACCGCGGTCGGGGACGCGCTCACCGAGGCGGGCGCGGTCTGCGACGTCCTCGCCGCCGAGGACGGCTTCGTCCAGGCGGCCAACGGCGGCCAGGTCGAGGTCACCCGGGCCATGCCGACGGTCGCGTCCGTCCTCTACGACGCGGTGTTCGTGCCGGGCGGCGAGGAGAGCGTGCGGACCCTGGCGCAGGACGGCGACGCCGTGCACTTCGTCGCCGAGGCGTTCGTGCACTGCAAGGCCGTCGGCGCCCTCGACGCGGGCATCGGGCTGCTGGAGCGCGCCGGGATCACCGGGGTGCGGTTCGCCGACGGCGACGTCGTCAGCGACGCCGGCGTCGTCACGGGCGAGGGCGCGTCGGCCGAGTTCCCGCGCAGGCTGGTCGAGGCGGTCGCGGCGCACCGGCACTGGACGCGGGCCAAGGCGCACGTGCCCGCCTGACCCGCCGCACGGACCGGGCCCGGCCCGGGGGACTCCTGCCGCCCCCGGGCCGGGCCTTCCGCATGGCCGCATTCCGCCAATTATTTGTGGGCTATCTCACAGGGCGTCCGGTATCCGTGCCGATTTGAACGATGTTTTGAAAATGTATCTTGTTCGACCGGCCCGGTAAAACGCTTCGGCGGGCGCGGTGAAACGCGCCGCTATCGCTCCGCATTGCGGCCGGGTGACGTGCGCGGTCGGCCCGGCCGGCCGCCGGCGCGCGCCCTGCAAGCGGACGCTGACATGCGGTTTCCGGCCCGGGAGGGCCGTGTACGGCGCCCCCGCGGGGCCGCCGGGTTGCCGGACTGGGCAGCCCGCGGCGGCCCGGACTGCCCAGGGGTGCAGTTCAGCCGTGCGCATTTCTGTAGCAAGATGACGGCCGTCCGGTCGGCATATCCGCCCCTTCCCGAGAACGGCGTCAGGCGGCGTTTTCGGCAGGCGGAGCCGAAGGCCCAGGGGCGGGTAATTGGAGGGGAGCCCATGACCGCGTCCGTTATCGAGCGATTCCGTGAGCTGGTCGTCGACGAGTCGGATCCCTTCTACTTCGACCATCCGCTCGACCACGTGCCGGGCATGCTGCTGTTCAGCGGCCTGCTGGAGCTGGCGGCCCGCGCCGACGGGCTCCGGGCGCGCGGGCGGCCGCCGGGACGCGTCGTCGCCGGCCTGGACTTCACCCGCTTCTGCGAGCTGGACCGCGGCACGACGCTGGCGTGCCGCCCCGTCCCCGGCCGCAACCGCGCCTGGACGGTCGCCGCGCGGCAGGCCGGCCGGGAGGTGTGCGGCGGCTCCATCGCGTTCACGGACGCGAACCCGGCGGCGCCGGGCACCGGGCCCGCCCCGGCGCCGGCCCGGCGGGCGGACGCCGGGCTCGTGCACCGGCAGCGCGCCGAGAACGTCCTGGTCGGCGAACCGGTGCGGCGCGGGCGGGCCGTGGTCGAGTCGGCGGTGCTCCAGCCGGCGGGCGCGCCCGCCGCGCCGCGCGGCCCCGTGGAGATCGTCGAGGCGGGCCGGCAGTTCGCCACGATGCTGGAGCACGAGGAGCACGGCCGTCCCATGGACGCGACGCTGCTGTGGGTGGCGCTGCGGGCGGACGTCCCGTACCGGGTCGGCCGCGACGTCCCGCTCGTCCTGCGCTGGCTCACCGCGCGGCCCGCCGGCCGCCGGTCGCGCTGCGCGGCGACGCTGGCGGACGCCGCGACCGGCGCCGTCCTGGGGTCGCTCACCTACGAGGCGTACGCGGTCGACCCGGAGCAGTACGCGCGGACCCGGGCCCGGTGAACGGCACCGTGAGGTTCGTGACGCTCGCGCCGCGCCTGCTTTTCGCGGCGGGCGCCGCCATCCTCGCCTGCGGCATCGCGCTGCACGCGGGCCGGGGCGGCGCGGTCGGGCAGGTCGCGGCGGGGCTGCTGGCCGGCTACCTCGGCTGGCTGCTCCTGGAGGCGCCGGTGACCTTCCGCCGCTCCGCCGCCCCGCCCGCAGACTCCCGCACACTGCTCCCGTACGCGCTGGCCCGCGTCCTGCTGGTCGCCGGCGCGGCGCTGCGGCCCGCGCCCTGGGACCGCTGGACGCCGTGGCTGCTCCTGCCCTGCGCGGTGTTCGCGGCCGGGGTGGCGCTGCGGCGGGCCGCGATCCGCGCGCTCGGCCGGTTCTACTCCCACCACGTGGCGCGGCAGGCCGGCCACCGGGTCGTCACGGGCGGGCCGTACCGGACCGTCCGGCACCCGGCGTACGCGGGGATGCTGCTCGCCAACCTCGGCGTCACGGCCTTCTTCCCCGGCCCGGTGACCGTTCCGGCGCTCGTCCTGCTCGCCGCGGCCGTGGCCGGGCGGATCCGGGCCGAGGAACGGGCGCTCCGCGATGTCCCGGACTACGCGCGGTACGCCGCCGCGACGCCCCGCCTGCTGCCGGGAGTGTGGTGACGATGGGCGAGATCGGGCTCAAGTTCGCGCGGCTGGAGGCGCTGCGCGCGGCGGGACTGCCCGTCCCGGACTTCTTCTGCCTGCCCGCGGGGGAGTTCGACCGGGCGCTCGGCGCCCTGGACCTCCCGCCGGCCTCGGCCGCGCCCGCCGCCGGCTGGTGCGCCTCGGCGGCGTCGGCGCTGGCCGAGGCCGTCCCGGACGGCGACCTCGCCGCCGCCCTGCTGGAGGCGTTCGACGAGCGGATCGGCGCCGGCGGCACGGCGGCCGTCCGCGCCTGCGTCGTGCCGGGGAGCGGCGGCGGGGGAGAGGACTCCGAGAGCGACCCGTACGCCGGGATGAGCGACAGCTTCCTGTACGTCCCCCGGGACGGGCTGCTGGAGGCGGTCGCGCGCTGCTGGGCGTCGGCGTTCAAGCCCGAGGCGGTCCAGTACCGGACGCTCCGGGGCGTCGACCCCGCGAGCGCCAGGGTCGCCGTGGGCGTCCAGCGCATGGCGCGCGGCGACCGCTCGTTCGTCGCGTTCACCCGCGACCCCCGGGACGGGGCGCGGCTCCACGTCATCGCCGCCGCGCACGGGATCGGCGAGGGCGTCGTCCAGGAGAAGGCCGACGTCGACCACTTCTTCGTCGATCCGGTGACGGACGAGGTCCGTACCGAGGTTGTGGCCAAGCGGCGCATGGTGGGCCCGCCGCCGGACGGCGAGACGGGCCCGAGAGTGGGCGAAGTGCCTGCGGCGCTCAAGGACGCCCCCGTGCTGACCGACGAGGAGGCCCGCCGGGTGGCCGGACTCGCCGCCCGCGTGGAAGCGCACTTCGGCCGCCCGCAGGACATCGAGGGCACGTTCACCCCGGACGGCGCCGTCCACCTCGTCCAGGCGCGGCCGCTCGCCGCCAACCCCGAGGACACCGGCCCCCGCGTCCACTGGGGCGACCACAACATCACCGAGAGCTTCCCGGGCGTGTCGGGCGCGCTCACCTACTCCCAGGCGCGCATGTTCTACGAGCTGGCCTTCACCGACCTGTACCGGCGCATGGGCGTGCCCGCGCGGCGGCTCCGCGCCGACGCGCACCGGCTGCCGCGCATGGTCGGGCACCTCGGCGGGCGCGTCTACTACCGGCTGGACGACTGGCAGGAGCTGCACGGCCGGCTGCCGGTGTTCGACCTGGTCCGCGCCGGCTGGGAGGAGGGCATGGGCATCACCGGCGAGGCCCGCGCCGAGCGCCGCCGGTCGCTGGTCCGCGTCGCCGCCGCGCTGCCGGGGCTCGCCGTCCGCGCGGCCGGGCACCGCCGCGCGACCGCGCGGTTCCTGCGCTGGTGGGACGGCGTCATGGCGGACGTCCACGACCCGGCCGCCCGGCCGCTCGCCGAGCGGTCCCCGGAGGAGCTGATCGCCCTCTACCGGCGGGTGTGGGCGGAGGCGTCCGCCCGCTGGGGCGTCACCCTCGCCAACGGCGTCTACGGACTGCTCGTCCTGCGCGCGACGACCGCGCTGCTGCGCCGCTGGGCGGACGCCGGGCCCGAACTGCTGCCCGGCCTGCTGTGCGGCGGCCGCGAGAACCGCTCGCTCGCCGCCGCCCGCGCCGCCATCGCCCTCGCCGAACGCGCCGCGGAGATCCCCGGCCTGAAGGCGGCGCTGCTCGCCGCCGACCCCGCCGACGCGCGGGCCATGCGCGCCGTCTGGGACGACGTCGCCGCCGGCCGGCACGGCTCGCCCGTGGCCGCCGCCGCCCGCGCCTACCTGCGCCGCTACGGCGACCGCGCGGTGCACGACCTCAAGCTCGACGCGCCCACGCCCCGGCAGCGGCCCTGGATGCTCGCCGCGACGCTCGCGCCGCTCGTCCGGCGGGGCGCGACCGTCGAGGGCAGCCGCGCCGACGAGGCGCGCGCGGCGGCCGAGGCCCGGCGGCGGCTGCGGGCGGCCTGCCGCGACCCGGCGCGCCGCGCCGTCCTCGGCGCCCTGCTCGCCCTGCTGCGGTCGCTGGTCCGGACCCGGGAGGACACCAGGTTCTGCCGGACGCAGCTGTTCGGGCTGTCCCGCGCGATCCTGTGGCGGCTCGGCGCCGACCTCGCCGAGGCCGGGGCGCTCGACGACCCCGTGGACGTCCTCGACCTCACCGCTGCGGAGGTCCTCGGCGCGTTCGACGGCACCCTGCCCGGCGCCGGCCCGGACGTCCTGCGCGGCCTCGCGGCGGTGCGGCGCGCCGAACGCGGCCGGCACCGCGACGCGCCGCCCCCGCCCCCGCTGCTGTCGGTCCCGGCGGCGGCGCCCGTGGCGGCGGCCCTCGCCCGCGCCCGCCCGGTCGGGAAGGCCGAGAGCCGGGACGGCGACGTGCTGCGCGGGCTCGGCTCCGGCGGCGGGACCGTCCGCGGCCGCGCCAAGGTCGTCCTCGACCCCGGCGTCCCGCCCGCGGGCTGCGCCGGCCGGATCCTCATCGCCCGGGAGACCGACCCGGGCTGGCTTCCCCTCATGATCGCCGCGTCCGGCCTGGTCGTCGAGCGCGGCACCCTGCTCTCGCACACCGCCGTCACGGGACGGCTGCTCGGCGTGCCCGCCGCGGTCGCGGTCGGCGGCGCCGTCGCCCGCATCCCGGACGGCGCCTGGATCGAGCTGGACGGGCGCGCCGGCACGGTCCGGGTCCTGGACGGGCGCGCCCGCCGATGACGGGCCGCGCCGGAGGCCCCCGGCGCGGCCCGCACACACCCCGCAGCACCAGAGGAGTTGGCACGTGGACGAAGGAGTGTTCGGCAAGGCCGCCCAGGAGCGGGCGATCGCCGAGGTCGAGGTGGAGATCGCGCGGCTGTGCGAGCTGCTCGCCGAGGGCCTGGCGATGGGCCTGGACGACGGCCGGGAGATGGTCGGCGGCGCCATGTCGGAGTTCCTCCTGGAGTTCTTCGACCTCGTCCGCGCGAAGGGCTCGCGGCCCGGCCTGCACGGCATGGTCACGCTGCCGCTGCTGGCGCACGGCGCGGAGACCGGCGAGCCGGGCCCGGCGGCGCCGATCGCGGTGGTCCACCTGCTCTGGTGGGCGTCCGCCCGCCACCTCGACGACCTGACCGACGCGCCCGGCCCGGCCGGCGTGCCCGACCGGGTCGCCGCCGGCAAGCGGGCGCTCACCGCGTTCGCCGTCGGCGGCCACCTGCCCGCCCGGCTCCTCGCCGGGCTGCCGGTGCCCGCCGCGACCCGCGCCGCGCTGGGGGAGGAGCTGTCGCGCTGCTGGCTGGACGCCGTGGACGGCCAGCTCCGCGACCTCACCGAGCGCCCGGCGGTCGCCACGCCCGCGTCGGTGCTGCGCGGCTACGAGGGCAAGACGGGCGCGCCGTACGGGATGGCCGCCGCGGCCGCCGCCTGCCTGGCCGGCGCGGACCGCGGCCGGGTCGCGGGCTGGCGCGCGTTCGGGCGGTCGCTCGGCGTGCTGCGCCAGCTCGTCAACGACCAGCGCGACCTCGCGTCCGGGCGACACGAGGACCTCGCCAACGGCACCGCCACCTACCTGCTCGTCCACCTGCTGCGCGAACTGCCCGCCGGGCGGCGCCGCGAGGCGCTCGAACTGCACGCCGCGGCCCGCCGGTGCGCGGCCGCGCGCGCCGAGCTGGCCGCCCGGATGCTGGACGAGGAGGTCATCGACGGCTACGCGGCGTCCGTGGCGCCGCTGATCGAGCGGGCGCACGGCCTGCTCGACCGGCTCGGCGGCGAACCGGGCTGCCTGCGGGAGCTGCACGGGCTGGTCGACGCGACCGTCGGCCACCTGCCCAGGTTCCGGCTGGCCGCGGCCTAGGGAGCAGACGCCGATGACCGCTCCCGGCGGACTCTCCGACATCCTCCTCTCCACCGGCCCGCGGGTCGCCGCCGCGGTCGGCGAGGCCCTGCACGGCCACCCCGCCTACCTGCCGATCCGGCGCGCGGCCGGCCCGATGTTCGGCGGCCGCGGGCAGACCTGCACCCGCCTCATCGGGCTCGTCCTCACCGGCGAGCCGCTGCCCGCCGACGACCTCGGCCGGTTCCGCGACCTCGGCGTCCTCGCCGCCCGGCAGGCGATCCCGCTGCCGGTGCTGTCGGAGGTGTGGGACCTCGCGCTCGCCGCCGCCGCCCGCACCTGCTGGACGGTCGCGCCGCCCGGCCACTTCGCCGAGATGGCCGAGCTGACCGCGCACGCGGCGCGGCTCGCCATCGGCGCGCGGGAGGCGTGCATCCAGGGCTACGCGGAGGCGCCCCGCGCGGGCGGCGCGTCGCGGCCGCTGCGCCGGCTGCTCGCCGAGACCCTGATCGACGGCGCGCCCGCCGGCGTCATCGCCGAGGCTGCCGGGGTCCGGCTCGCGCCCGGCTACCTGGTGCTGCTGTGCGAGGCCCCCGCCTCGGACGCGTGCTGGGAGCGGGCGAGCGAGCGGCTGGACGGCTGGGACGGCGTGCTGTACTCCGGCGACCTGTCCGGCCTCATCGTGCTGCTCCCGGCCGCCGACCAGCTGTGCGCAGAGAGCCGGGCCGCCGAGTTCACCGCGTCCCTCGTCTCCTGGACCCGCGGCCCGGTGCACGCCGCGCAGGCGCAGCGGCGCGGCCTCGCCGGCATCCCGGACGCGCTGGAGGAGGCGTCCCGGGTGCTCACCGCCGTCAAGGCCATCCCGGACGGCGAGGACCGCCCCTACCGGGCGGACGAGCTGCTGGTCGAGCTGGCGATCCTGGACCAGCCCGCGATCCGCGGCCGGCTCGCCGCCGTGCTGAAGCCGCTCGACGCGGGCACCGACCTGCGGCGGACGCTGGAGGTGCTGCTCGCCTGCAACCTCGACCGGGAGCGCGCCGCCCGGGAGCTGTGGATCCACCGCCGCACCCTGCACTACCGGCTGGACCGCATCCGCGACCTGTCCGGCGTCGACCCGAGCTCGGCGCGCGGCATCCAGCTGTTCCGCGCCGCCCTCACCTCGGCGCGGCTGAGCCGGCTGGAGCGCGAGGGCCGCCGCGCCGAGGAGACCTCGCTGCCCCCGCCGCTGAGCGCCTGAAGGAGACCGATGGACTTCCCCCTGCCGCACCGCCCGGGCGTCCCGCTGGACGCCGGGCACCTGCGGCGCCTGCACGCGCGCCCGCTGGTCCCTGCCGTGGTGGCGGGCCGGGACGCGCTGCTCGCCACCCGGCACGCCGACGTCCGGACGGTGCTGTCCGACGACCGGTT
Organism: Actinomadura geliboluensis; assembly: GCF_005889745.1. Taxonomy (GTDB): domain Bacteria; phylum Actinomycetota; class Actinomycetes; order Streptosporangiales; family Streptosporangiaceae; genus Spirillospora; species Spirillospora geliboluensis. The sequence continues at coordinate 16,219 of NZ_VCKZ01000067.1, read as the reverse complement.
CAGCCGGGAGGCGTGGCGGGGCGGCACCCTGTTCGCGCGGACCCCGGCGTCGCTGGCGCTGGCAGCGAGCGATCCGCCGGCGCACACCCGGCGGCGCCGGGCCGTCCGGGCGTGGTTCACGGCCCGCCGCGCCGAGGCGGACCGGCCCCGCATGGTCGCCGTCGCCGACCGCCTCCTGGAGGGCATGGCGGCGGGCGGGCCGCCCGCCGACCTGCTCGCCCGGTTCGCGACGCCGTTCCCGTACGCGGTCGTCTGCGGCATGCTCGGCGTCCCCACCGCCGACCTCGGCCTGTTGCTGCCCTGGGCGAGCGCGATGATGTCGGCCGGGCACCACCCGGACGCCGAGGTGGCGGCGGCGCATGAGGGCATGCGCGGCTACTTCGCCGAGCAGGTCGCCGCCCGCCGGCCGTTCCCCGGCGACGACCTGCTGACCGCCCTCGTGCACGGCTCCGACCTGTCGGACGAGGAGACCGCCGTGTTCGGGGCCGGGCTGCTGATGGCGGGCGGCGAGAGCACCGCGAACCTCCTGGCGCTCTGCGTCCTCGACCTCGCGGCGCGGCCGCGGCTCGCCGCCCGGCTGCGCGCCGACCCGGCGCTGATCCCGGCCGCGGCCGAGGAGTACGTGCGCTGGACCTGGCTCGCCGGCACCGGCGGCCGGCCGCACGTCGTCACCGCCGCCGCCGAGCTGGCGGGGACGCCGCTGGCGCCGGGCGACGTCGTCGTCCCGCTCACCGACGCCGCCAACCGCGACCCGGCGGCCTTCCCCGCCGCCGGCGCCTTCGACCCGGCCCGCTCCCCGAACCCGCACCTGGGGTTCGGGCACGGCAGGCACCGCTGCCTCGGCGTCCACCACGCCCGTGCCGAGCTCCAGACCGGCCTCGCCGCGATCCTGCGCCGGTTCGACGACCTCTCACTGGCCGTCGACCCGGCCGACCTGGCGTGGCGCGACCGCATGTTCGTGCGCGGGGTCTGGCAGCTCCCGGTCACCTGGTCGCGCGGAAGCAGATGAGGGGGTGGGGCGTCCGGGTCGGGCGGTTCGTCCGGGGCGCCTACCCGCCGCTGCCGTCCGCGGTGCTCGCCGCGCTGTGGGCGAGCGGCGTCACGGGGCTGTTCGCCGCGCTCGACCCCTCGGGCCGGGGGTGGCGGCCCGGCGCCGGGACGGCGGTCGCGGCGGCGGCGCTGTTCGCCGACCTGCTCCTCATGCGGGCCCTCGACGACATCCGCGATGTCGATTACGACCGGCGCTTCCATCCCGGCCGCCCGCTGCCGGCGGGCGCGGTGCGCGTCCGCGACCTGGGCGTCCTGTACGGAGCGGGCGCCGTCGTACTCGTCGCGTCGCACGCGGCGTGGCCGTGGCGGGCCGGCATTCTGGCTGTTCAGCTCGGCTACGCCGCTGCGGTGCTCGGCGTCCACCTCCGGTGGGGGCGGCCCCGCCCGGACGGGCTGTTCGCCGGGCTGCTGGTGAGCCTGCCCGTGCCCGTCCTGCTGCACCTTTACCTGTACGCGGGGTACCTGGACGCGGCCGGGCACGGTGCGGACGCATCCGCATTGACCGCAGTGCCCGTCGCGGTGCTCGCGGCCGGGTATGCGGAACTGGCCGGGAAGACCACCCGCGCGCCGCGGTCGGGGGAGCGGACCTACACGGCGACGCTCAGCCTCGGCGGCGCGGTGGCGTGCGTTCTGGCCACGCCGGCAGTGTCGGCGGTACTGCTCGCCCTCTCCGCGCAGACGGGGCCGTGGACGGCTGCCGCGTTCGTGCCGCTCGCCGTCCCGGTGCTCGCCTCCGCCTCCTTCGCGCGCGGGCGCACCCGGTGGCCCGCGCCCGCCCTGTACACGCTGTCGGCGTTCGCGAGCTGGACCGTCCTCGGACTCGCCCGGTGAGGCGGAGCCGTCTCAGGGGCGGGCCGCGTCAGGCCAGGCCCATCTCCCGCCGGACGTTCGCGAACTCCACCGCCATCGCGTCCGACAGGGCGCGGGCCCCCGACAGCGGGCGCACCATCACGCAGAACTCGTCGATGAGCCCGGCGTCGTCGTGGTGCAGGAAGTCGCAGCCGTGCACCTCCCGGTCGCCCACCCGCGCCTTGAACATGAGCGCGTGGTCGCGGCCGCCGCCGATCTCCCGGACGTAGCGGAAATCGGTGAACACCCGGGTCACCGCGCGCAGGATCGCGGTGACGGCGGCCCGCCCCTCGTACGGCGCGAACGCCACCGGGCTGAGGAACGTGACGTCCTCGGCCAGCAGCGCCGGGAGGGCGTCGAGGTCGCCCTTCTCAACGGCCGCGCGGAACGGGTGCATCGGGCCCACCTCCAGGCTCGGGTGATCGGCACGCCCCGGGGGCGTGCCGAAAGCCTAGGCCGCGCGGACCCCGTCCGCGATCACCCGCTCGCGATCACCCGGCCGTGATCACCCGACCGGGACCGTTCCGGCGGGACGCGTCACGCGCCGGGCTGCAGCAGCACCTTGATCGCGCCGTCCTGCTTCTTCTGGAACATCTCGTACGCCCGCGGCGCCTTCTCCAGCGGCCAGCGGTGCGTGGCGAGGTCCATCACGCCGAGCGGGTCGGCGTCGTCGGACACCAGCGGCAGCAGCTCGTCGATCCACCGCTTGACGTGCGCCTGGCCCATCCGCAGCCCGACGCCCTTGTCGAACATCCGCAGCATCGGCAGCGGGTCGGTCATGCCGCCGTACACGCCGATGACGGAGATCGTCCCGCCCCGGCGGACGATCTCGATCGCGGTGGTCAGCGCGGCGAGCCGGTCCACCCCGACGCGCGACATCAGCGGCGCGGCGGAGTTGCCCGGCAGCAGCCCGGTGAGGGTCTGCGCCAGCTTCGCGCCCGGCGAGCCGTGCGCCTCCATCCCGACGGCCTCGATCACCGAGTCGGTGCCGCGGCCCCCGGTGAGCTGGCGCACCGCGTCCGGCACGTCGTCGGCGGCGTCGGAGTCGATCACCTCGATGCCGTGCCGGCGCGCCATCTCCAGCCGCTCCGGCACGAGGTCCACCGCGATCACGCGGTGCCCGCGGTGCCGGGCGATCCGGGCGGCCATCTGCCCGATCGGGCCGAGGCCGAGCACGGTCACCGACCCGCCCTCGGGGATCGCGGCCCACTCGACGGCCTGCCGCGCGGTCGGCAGCACGTCCGACAGGTAGACGAACCGCTCGTCCGGCGGGCCGTCCGGCACCTTGATCGGCCCGAAGTGCGCCTGCGGCACCCGCAGGTACTCGGCCTGCCCGCCCGGGACCTGCCCGTACAGCCGGGTGTAGCCGAACAGCGCCGCGCCCATGCCGTGCTCGCGCACCTGCGTCGTCTCGCACTGCGCGTACAGCTGCATCCCGCACATGTGGCAGCGCCCGCACGAGATGTTGAACGGGATCACCACGCGGTCGCCCGGCTTGATGTGCGCCACGTCCGGCCCGGTCTCCTCGACGACGCCCATCGGCTCGTGGCCGAGGATGTCGCCCTCGGTGAGGAACGGCCCGAGCACCTCGTACAGGTGCAGGTCCGACCCGCAGATGCCGGACGAGGTCACCCGGATGATCGCGTCGTCGGGTTCCTTGAGCTCCGGGTCGGGCACGCTCTCGACGCGGACGTCGCGCTTGCCGTGCCAGGTGACGGCCTTCATCTGGTCCTCCTCAGCGGCGGTGGCCCCGTCTCCCTGGCCGCCCTACCCCGACGGGCGGGCCGAAACGTCGCCGGACTGAGGAGGTCAATGCGGGGTAAAGCAGTCGCATGGACGACGGCCCCCTGCGTCTCGGCGTGCTCGACATCGGCTCCAACTCGGCGCACCTGCGGATCGCCGACCTGGAGCCCGGGCACCCGCCGCTGCCCGTCCGGTCGGTGAAGAGCCCGGTCCGGCTGGCCGAGGCCACCGACCGGCACGGCGTCATCGGACGGCCCGCGGTCGGGCGGCTGATAGCCGCGGTGCGGGAGGCGGCGGCCGCCGCCGCGGCCCTCGGCGTCGCCGAGCTGGTCCCGTTCGCGACGTCCGCGCTGCGCGACGCCGCCAACCGCGCCGACGTCACCGCCGAGGTCCGCGCCGCCACCGGCGTCGAGCTCGGGTTCCTCACCGGCGAGCGGGAGGCGCGGCTGACGTTCCTCGCGGCCCGCTGCTGGTACGGGTGGTCGGCGGGGCCGATGCTGCTCGCCGACATCGGCGGCGGCTCCCTGGAGCTCGCCTACGGCACCGGCCGGGAGCCGGACATCGCGCTGTCGCTGCCGCTCGGCGCGGGCCGCCTCACCCGGCACCACCTGCCGCCCCGCCCGCCGGTGCGCAAGCGCGTCCGCCGGGCGCTGGCCGCGCACGTGCGGTCGGTGCTCACCGAGGCGACCGCCGGGATCGCCGCGCGCCCGGCCCCGGTGCGGGCCGTCGCGACGTCCAAGACCTTCACCCAGCTCGCCCGGCTGTGCGGCGCGCCGAAGGCGAAGGCCGGGCCGTTCCGGGAGCGCCGCCTCGACCGCCGCGACCTGCACCGCTGGATCCCCCGGCTGGCGAAGCTGCCGGACGGGGAGCGGGCGCGGCTGCGCGGGGTGAAGGCGTCGCGCGCCCACCAGATCCTCGCGGGCGCGATCGTGGCCGAGGGCGTGATGGACGTCCTCGGCCTCGACCGCCTCGACATCTGCCCGTGGGCGCTGCGCGAGGGCATCATGCTGGACCGGCTGGGCGAACTGGCGGAGGGACCCCGCCGGCCCCCGGCGCTCGCCGCGTTGCCGCTGCGGTCCGGGGCCGCCGCGCCCGGGCTCCGGATCGGGTGAGCGCCCCGGCGTCGCCGCCGTTTGGCCCGCGGCCCGGCGGGCAGTTCCGCGGGCAGGACCGCGCCGCGGCGCACGCGATCAGGGGGAGCACACCGGACCAGGGGGGCACGCCATGGGACTCGCCGACGCACGCGAGATCGAGGAGCTGCTCGGGGACCTGCCGTTCCCGGCGAGCAAGCAGCGGATCGTCGAGCACGTGCACGAGAGGCGGCCGGAGATGGACGCCGAGCGCGCGGTGTCGTCGCTGCCGCTCGGCACGTACGGCAGCGTGGCCGAGGTGCTGCGGTCGGTGCCGCTCGACCCGGACCCCGGCCGGACCCCGACCGAGCGCGACCACCAGCGCCGCCACCACCAGAAGCCCGGCCTCGGCGAGCCGATGCGGCACACCGAGCGCTCGCCCGTCGAGGAGGAGCTGGACCGCGGCGACGAGATCTGACGGCCGGCGCCCGGCCGTTTGAACGGCGCCCCTGCGGCAAGTGCCCCGTTGGGCTCCGACGCGGGAGGAGGGCCGTCGATGACGGCTGTACAGGGCAGGGACGACGCGAGCGTCGCCGAGGCGCTCGCGCGCCACCGCATGGGTACCAAGATCGGCCACATCCTGGCCACCACCGACCACAAGATGGTCGGCTACCTGTACCTCACGACGTCGTTCCTGTTCTTCCTCGCCGCCGGGGTCATGGCCATGCTGATGCGGGCCGAGCTGCTGGAGCCCGGCCGGCAGGTCGTGAGCAACCACACCTACAACGAGCTGTTCACGATCCACGGCACGATCATGATGCTGCTGTTCGCGACGCCGCTGTTCGCCGGGTTCGCGAACGTGCTGGTGCCGCTGCAGATCGGCGCGCCCGACGTGGCGTTCCCGCGGATGAACGCGCTCACCTACTACCTGTTCCTGTTCGGCGGCCTGATGGTGATGGCCTCGTTCATCATGCCGGGCGGCGCCGCCGCCTACGGGTGGTTCGCCTACTCGCCGCTGACGTCGGAGGCGTACTCGCCCGGCCTCGGCCCCGACATGTGGATCATGGGGCTGATCCTGTCCGGCTTCGGGACGATCCTCACCTCGGTGAACATCATCACCACGATCATCGCGATGCGCGCGCCCGGCATGGTGATGTTCCGGATGCCGATCTTCACCTGGAACGTGCTGCTGACCAGCCTGATGGTGCTGATCGCGTTCCCGGTGCTGACCGCGGCGCTGTTCGCGCTGGAGGCCGACCGCAAGATCGGCGCGCACATCTACGACGCCTCGAACCACGGCGCGCTGCTGTGGCAGCACCTGTTCTGGTTCTTCGGCCATCCCGAGGTCTACATCGCGGCGCTGCCGTTCTTCGGGATCGTCACCGAGATCCTCCCGGTGTTCGCGCGCAAGCCCCTGTTCGGCTACCTCGGCATGGTCGCCGCGACGATCTCGATCACCGGGCTGTCGATGACGGTGTGGGCGCACCACATGTTCGCCACCGGCGGGGTGCTGCTGCCGTTCTTCTCCATCACCTCCTTCATGATCGCCGTGCCGACCGGGATCAAGTTCTTCAACTGGGTCGGGACGCTGTGGAAGGGGCAGCTCACGTTCGAGACCCCGATGCTGTTCGCGCTCGGGTTCCTCGTGACGTTCCTGTTCGGCGGGCTGACCGGGGTCATCCTCGCCTCGCCGGCGATGGACTTCCACCTCACCGACTCCTTCTTCGTCGTCGGCCACCTGCACTACGTCCTGTTCGGCACCGTCGTGTTCGCCATGTTCGGCGGGTTCTACTTCTGGTGGCCGAAGATGACGGGCCGGATGCTGCACGAGGGCTGGGGCAGGCTGCACTTCTGGACGCTGTTCATCGGGTTCCACACGACGTTCCTCGTCCAGCACTGGCTGGGCGCCGAGGGGATGCCGCGCCGCTACGCCGACTACCCCGACCAGTTCGCGACGCTGAACCTCGTCTCGTCCATCGGCTCGTTCATCCTGGGCGCCTCGACGTTCGCGTTCCTGTGGAACGTGCTGCGGACGTGGCGGCACGGCGAGAAGGTCGGCACCGACGACCCGTGGGGCACCGGCGGCTCGCTGGAGTGGGCGACGTCCTGCCCGCCGCCCCGCCACAACTTCACGTCGATGCCCCGGATCCGCTCCGTGCGCCCCGCGTTCGACCTGCACTACCCGGCGCTGGAGCCGCCGCAGGAGGCCGAGCCCGCGCTGCCGCCGCCCGGGAAGTCCTGACCGGCGCGGGCCGGCCGCCGCCGGTCAGCCGCTCCCGTCCTTCGAGCCGCCGCCCTCCTGAGGCGGCTTCTCCAGGTCGCCCTGGCCGCCGCCGTACGACTCGGACTGGTAGTCGAGGTAGAAGCGGTTGGCGCGGGTCCGCACCTGGGTGCGGGCGCGGTCCGGGGTCGGGAGCGGGATGATGTGGTCCGGGTAGGGGGCGACCAGCTCGCCGGGCCGCCGGGTCCGCAGCACGGCCTCCGCGTCCCGCGCCGGAACCTCGTGCCGCTCCTCGAAGCCGCCCTCCGGGCTGAGCGAGATCAGGCCGCTCTCCACGCCCTCCCGGCGGGTCTGCAGGTCGCGGCGCTGCAGGCTCAGGCAGGCGCGCCGGGCGACGACGAACGCGAGGACCGGGGCGACGAAGAACCCGACGCGGAAGAACCACGTCGTCCAGAACAGCGGGATCTTGAAGGTGTTGGAGATGATGTCGTTGCCGCCCGCCGCCAGCAGGTTGATGTACCAGGCGGCGGCCGCCGCGCCGATCCCCGTCCTGGTGGGGGCGTTCCGCGGCCGGTCCAGGAGGTGGTGGACGCGCTCGTCCCCGGTGGCCCAGCGCTCCACGAACGGGTACAGGCCCATGAGCGTGAAGAAGATCCCCGGCAGGACGACCGCCGGCAGCAGCACGTTCCAGGAGATGTCGTGCCCGGCGACGGTCGTCGACAGCGGCGCCATGATGCGCAGCGAGCCTTCGAGGAATCCGACGTACCAGTCCGGCTGCGAGCCGAAGGAGACCTCGTCGGGCTCGTACGGCCCGTACAGCCAGACGGGGTTGATCTGGAACAGCGTCGCCAGCCCGGCCAGGACCCCGAACGTGAACAGGAAGTAGCCCGCGCTCTGGGCGGCGAAGTTCGGGAAGGTCTTCTCGCCGCTCACCGCCATCTCCCGCCGCCCCCGGCCCGGCCACTGGGTGTGGGTCTGGTGCCACAGGATCATCAGGTGGACGGTCACCAGCGCGATCAGGATGCCCGGGATCAGCAGGATGTGCACCGTGAACAGCCGCGGGATGAACTCCTCGCTCGCCGGGAACTGCCCGCCGAACGCCCACAGGCTGAGGTAGGTCCCGGCGATGGGGATGGACAGCAGGATCCCCTGGAAGATCCGCAGGCCGGTGCCGGACAGCAGGTCGTCCGGGAGCGAGTAGCCGGCGAACCCCTCGGCGAGCGCCAGCGCGAACATCGACACGCCGATCACCCAGTTGATCTCGCGCGGCTTGCGGAACGCGCCGGTGAAGAAGATCCGCATGAGGTGCGCCACGATCGCCGCGAGGAAGACGTTCGTTGCCCAGTGGTGGATCTGCCGCATCAGCAGCCCGCCGCGCACGTCGAACGTCAGGTGCAGCGTGGAGGCGTACGCGTCGCTCATCCGCACGCCCTTGAGCGGCGCGTACGAGCCGTCGTAGACCTGCACCCCGCCGCTCGGCTTGAAGAACAGCGTGAGGTAGACGCCCGTCAGGACCAGGATGATGAACGAGTAGAGCGCGATCTCGCCGAGCAGGAACGACCAGTGCGTCGGGAACGCCTTCCTGATGTTCTGGCTCAGGAACGAGGTGGAGCCGAGCCGGTCGTTGACACCCTGGACCAGGTCGCCGGCCCGCGCGGACCTCGACCGGCCGTTCCGTCCCGCCATCGCGCACTTCTCCCCAAGGCCCGAGCAGCAATTTCGCTGGGCGGGTACCCGAGCGGGGTTACCGCAAACGCCGCCGCGCGGGCGCCTGCGGCCCCTCGCGTTGGCGGGGGCGGGCACCGCGCGCGGTCAGGCCGCGCGCGGGTTCGCGGCCGAGTTGAGCTGGTGCCGGGCGAGCATGATGTCGGCCCGCAGCCGGTCGGCCGCCAGCGGGTCCGGCTCCAGCCCGCCGAGCCCGTCCTCGATGAGCGCCAGCTGGTCGGCGCGCAGCCGGGCGAGCAGCCGGCGCGGCTCCCCGGCCGGCACGCCCCACCGCTCCTTGCGGCGCCACTTGCGGAACGCGAGCACGTGCCCCTCGCCGGGGATGAGGACGCCCCGCGCCGTCTCCGCGTGTACCGTCCGCCGGAAATGCGCCAGGTACCGGCGACGCGCGAGCCGGTACGTGACGATGGCGGCGAGCAGGATCGGCGCCCCCTTCACCGGCAGCAGCGCCACCCCGGACAGGACGGGCGCGTCCCACCACGAGTGCAGCGCCATCGACAGCACGAACGCCGCCCCGGCGATCGCGGCGCTCGTCCGGGTCGCCCTCCCCAGCAGGCAGCCGAGGCCCGCGCCGCCGACCGCCGTCATCGCCCAGTGGCTCCACCACGCCCCGCCGACCACCCGGCTGCCGAAGGTGAACAGCGCCGCGTTCGCGTCCTGCGTCGCGCCCGTCAGCACGATCGTGTTCAGCACGTACAGGAAGTTCTCCGCGAACTGGAAGCCGAGGCCGGCGAGCGCGCCGTACCCCCAGCCGTCGAGCGGCCCGCGGACCGCGGCCGGCGCCATCAGCGCCAGCACCACGACCCCGAGCAGCTTCAGGACCTCCTCGTCGACCGGCGCGGCGATCGCCGCGCCCCACACCGCCGTGAACCCCGGCCCCGCCGTCTTGCCGAGGACGGCCTGGAACGCCGAGTTGGCGGGCAGTGCGAGACCGAACGCGGCGAGCCCGCCCCACGCCACCGTGATGAGCGCGTAGCCGAGCGGCAGCGACCGGATCGGATGCAGCCGCCGCAGCGCCCACACGCCCGCGGCCAGCGCCGGGGCCAGCAGCGCGAACCCGAGGATCGCGCCCGCCGGGAACGCCGCGACCTGCGCGCCGATCCCGCGGAAGGCGGTCCAGGCCCCGAGCAGGCACGCGGCCGCCCACAGCCAGAACGCGGGCCGGCGGGTCATGGCGGTGCCGAGATCCGCAGCGTCCGCACCAGGGCGTCGACCTCCGCGGCCAGCCGCGCGAACGCGTCCGGCGGCCCCGACGCCGTCACGGTGGCGCCGAGCGTGGCCCGCGCGAACACGGTCGCCATGCCGACGCGCTCGCGCCCGGCGAGCCGCCCGGTCAGCCCGGTCAGCCCGTGCGCGGTCGTGATCGGGACGGGTCCCGCGCGCAGCCGCGACCGCCCGCCGGCGGCGACGATCCGGCCGAGGCCGTCCCACAGCTCGCGCGCGTCCAGCGGCGCCAGCGGCACCACGACCCGCACGTACAGGCCGACCCCGGCGTTGGCGAGCTCGATGTCGCTGGTCAGCGAGGACTCGGCCCGGTCGAGCACCCAGCCCGAGGACGGGACCGTGAACGTGACCGGCCGGACGCCGTCGCGCTCGGCCCCCACCGACAGCACCGTGCCCGCCGCGACCGGCCTGCCGCCGCTGCCGAGGGCCTTGTCGAGCAGCGGGAGCCCCGCGGCGAGGAGCAGCAGCGCCAGCGCCACGAGCCCCGTACCCCACCATCTCACCCGCGCCACGTGACCCCCCGATGACGTGCGCTGCGACAATGCCCCTTGACCCGGGAACTAAACAAGATCAGGGCGCGCGGGTCACCAGTGCGCCGGGCGTCCGACCGCGTCCGGCAACCGCGTGGCGGCGTCGCCGCGCGCCGCGTCCAGCTGCGCCCGGACGAGGAAGAGGCAGCCGGTGAGGTCCGCGCCGCGCAGGTCGGCGTCCCGCAGGTCCGCGCCGATCAGGTCGGCCGAGCGCAGGTCCGCGCCCCGCAGGTCGGCCCCGATCAGGTAGGCGCCGCGCAGGTTCGCGCCGCGCAGGTCGGCGCCCTTCAGCCGCGCACCGACGAGGTCGGCGCCCCGCCGCTCCCGCCTGCGGCCCGGCACGGCGGCGGCCCTGGCCAGCTCGCTCGCGCGCAGCAGCAGCGCGTTCGCCTTCTCCCGCACGGCCGGGACGTCCACCTCGGCGAGCGCGGCCGGGTCGCCCCGGGTGAGGCGGTCGACGTCCTCGAACGCCCGCCGCAGCTCGGCGCGGACGGGCCCGGCGGCGGGCAGCGCCGCCGCCTCGTCCAGGTACCAGAGCAGCTCGTGCAGCTGCCGCATGACGGGGAACACCGCGAACATGCGGCGCGCGACGCCGGGGTCCGCGCGCCAGTCCCGGCCGCCGAAGGTCTCCTGCGACACCTTCTGGCCCGCGCCGAAGCAGTCGAAGACCGTGCAGCCCCGGAAGCCGAGCCCCCGCAGGTCGGCGTGGACGCCGCAGCGGAAGTCGGCGAGGAGGTTGCGGCACGGCTCGCCCGCGGCCTTGTCCACCGCGAAGTCGGCGGACCGCGCGAACGGCAGCGCGACGCAGCACAGGCCGAAACAGCTCGCGCAGTCGGCCCGCAGCCCGTCCGCCCTCTCCGACACCCCGCGCCTCCGCCTCCTGGACAACGCTCCATTGTCGGGCCACGCGGCCCCTGCTCGGGACGAGGGCGGTGTTGTACAGTCCGGAACCCCATGACGACACCCCTCACCGAGTCCGCGATCGTCTCCAGGCTGCGCGCCGCCGGCTGCGTGTTCGCCGAGGACGAGGCGCGGCTGATCCTCGCCACCGCCCGCACTCCCGGCGACGCGTCCGCGATGGTGGACCGGCGCGCCGCCGGGCTGCCGCTGGAGCACGTCCTCGGCTGGGCGGAGTTCTGCGGCCTGCGGATCGCCGTCGAGCCGGGGGTGTTCGTGCCCCGCCGCCGCACCGAGTTCCTCGTCCGGGAGGCGGCCGCGCTCGCCCCGCCGCGCCCGGTCGTGGTCGACCTGTGCTGCGGTTCCGGCGCGCTGGGCGCCGCGCTCGTCGCCGGCCTGGACGAGTACGCCCTGCATGCCGCCGACGTCGAGCCCGCCGCCGTCCGCTGCGCCCGCGCCAACATCGCCCCGCTCGGCGGCCACGCCTACGAGGGCGACCTGTTCGCGCCGCTTCCGGACGCGCTGCGCGGCCGCGTCGACGTGCTGCTCGCCAACGTCCCCTACGTGCCGACGGACGACGTCGCGCTGATGCCCCCGGAGGCGCGCGACCACGAGCCGCGGGTCGCGCTCGACGGCGGCTCCGACGGCCTGGACGTGCTGCGCCGCGTCACCGCCGAGGCGGCGCGGTGGCTGGCCCCCGGCGGCCACCTGCTGTTCGAGACGAGCGAGCGCCAGGTCCCGGACGCGGTCGCCGCCGTCGAGCGGGGCGGGCTGTCCGCCGCCGTCCGGACGTCGGAGGAGTTCCATGCCACGGTCATCGTCGGAGCAAAGCCGGTGTAAAACTCGATAGGGGGGTACGGGTCGTATAGGACGACCTGAAGGAGTGAACCACAATGCGCCGCATCAGTGCAGCGCTCAGCGCCATCATCGGCACGATCGTCAGCATCGTGACCCTCCCGTTCCGGGTTCTGCAGCGCCTCCTGACCCCCGGGCGCCGCACCCGCACCCACCGGTAAAACCGCGGTATCCGCACGTCCGCCCCGGGCCATTCCTCCGATATGGCCCGGGGCGGACGTTTGCCGGAAAAATGCTTTGCGCGCAGGCGCGACATCCCGCACCCTGGGAGTGTCAAACCGAACGGAAACGGCGGAAGGAGCGGTGAGGATGGCCACGACCAGCGGCGGGCCGGTGTCACGGCGCTCCCGTGCCGGGCAGCGGCGAGGCGCCGCCGTCGGAGGCGTCTCCGGATAGGACCGCGAAGGTTCTCCGGAGGCCGCCAGGATGACCTTTCTGGCGGTCTTTTCATGTTCGTCACGGGTCCGTAGCTCAATGGGAAGAGCGCCCGCCTTGCAAGCGGGAGGTTGCCGGTTCGAGTCCGGCCCGATCCACCCCGGCGGAACGCTTCTCGTTCCGCCGCAAGCCGCACAGGTCGAAATGGTGAGGCACCTGGCTTCCACCCAGGAAAACCGGGTTCGATTCCCGGGTGCGGCTCTGGACTGGGCCCGGCGGGAGTAACGACCCCCGGCTGGTTCTGCACGTGCCCGAGGCGGGCGGACGCCACCGCCCGCCCGCGGGCACCCATGCCGGATCATCCAATCGGCAGGATGCGTGACTCTGGATCACGTCATGCAGGTTCGAACCCTGCTCCGGCAGCCATCTCCTACGCGGGCGCGTCGATGCGGACGCGGGCCGTCGTCCAGGCGCGGGCCCGGTCGGTGAGGGTGATGCCGAGGCCCGGACGCGGCGGGACGTGCATCCGGCCGTCCTCGATGGTCAGCCGCTCGTTGAACAGAGGGGCGAGCCAGTCGAAATGCTCCACCCACGGCTCGCGCGGATAGGCGGCGGCCAGATGCAGGTGGATCTCCATCGCGAAGTGCGGCGCGAGCTGCAGATGGTGGTGGTCGGCGAGCGTCGCGAGCTTCAGGAAGCCGGTGATGCCGCCGATGCGCGGGGCGTCCGGCTGGAGGACGTCGGCGGCGCCCTTGGCGATGAGTTCGCAGTGCTCGGCGACGCTGGTGAGCATCTCGCCGGTCGCGATCGGCGTGTCGAGCGCGGCGGCGAGCGCGGCATGGCCCTCGGCGTCGTAGGCGTCCAGCGGCTCCTCGATCCAGGTGAGGCCGAACCCCTCCAGGGCGCGGCCCATCCGCCGCGCGGCGGGCCGGTCCCACTGCTGGTTCGCGTCCACCATCAGCGGGAACGCGTCGCCGAGCCGCTCCCGGACGGCGGTGACGCGGCGCAGGTCCTCGGCGTGGTCGGGATGGCCGACCTTGATCTTGACGCCGCCGATCCCGGCGGCGGCGGACGCCTCCGCGTTCTCCAGCACCTCCTCCAGCGGCGCGTGCAGGAAGCCGCCGGAGGTGTCGTAGCAGCGGACGGAGTCGCGGTGCGCGCCGAGGAGCTTGGCGAGCGGCAGGCCCGCCCGCCTGGCCTTCAGGTCCCACAGCGCGATGTCGATCGCGGCGATCGCCTGCGTGGCGAGCCCGCTGCGGCCGACGGACGCGCCCGCCCACACCAGCTTCGTCCAGAGCCGGCCGATGTCGCTCGGGTCCTCGCCGATGAGGGCGGGCGCGACCTCGGCGGCGTGCGCGAACTGGCCGGGGCCGCCCGCGCGCTTGGCGTAGCCGAAGCCGATGCCCTCGTGGCCGTCCGCGGTGCCGATCTCGGCGAACAGGAACACGACCTCGGTCATCGGCCGCTGCCGCCCGGTCAGCACCTTGGCGTCGCTGACCGGGACGGCGAGCGGCAGCGTCACCGACGACAGCTCGATCCAGGCGATCCGGTCGAGCGTCGCCGCGCCGGCGGGGACGGCCGTCATCTCAGCGCACTCGCTTGACGAGTTCGGCGAGTTCGGCGGTCTCCTCGTCGGTCAGGTCGGTGAGCGGCGGCCGGACGGGCCCGGCCGGGTGGCCCGTGATCCGCATGCCCGCCTTGATGATGCTGACCGCGTACCCCTTGCGGCGGTTGCGGATGTCGCAGTACGGCAGGACGAACTCCGCGAGCAGCCGCGCCACCTCGTCCCGGTCGCGGCCCCGGACGGCGGCGTAGAACGCGAGCGCGAACTCCGGGATGAAGTTGAAGACCGCCGAGGAGTAGGTGGTGACGCCCATCTCCAGGTAGGGGAGGGCGAACGTCTCCGCGGTGGGCAGCCCGCCGATGTAGACGAGCCGGTCGCCGAGCCGGGACCTGATCCGCGTTATCAGCTCCAGGTCGCCGACGCCGTCCTTGAAGCCGACGAGGTTCGGGCACGCCTCGGCGAGCGCGGCGACCGTCGCGTCCTTGTAGACGGCGTTCGCGCGGCTGTAGAGCGTCACGCCGAGGCGGGTCGCGGCGCAGACGGCGCGGACGTGCGCGATCAGGCCCTCCTGCGACGCCTCGGTCAGGTACGGCGGGAACAGCAGCACCCCGTCGGCGCCGGCCTCCTCGGCCTCGCGCGCCATCGCCGCGGCCGCCGCCGTCCCGTACCCGGCGGGCGCGATCACCGGCAGGCCGTCCGGCGCCTCCGCGACGGCGGCGCGCACCACCGCGCCCACCTCGCCGGGCGCGAGCGAGAAGAACTCGCCCGTGCCGCCCGCCGCGAACAGGCCGGCGACGCCGTACCCGGCGAGCCGGCCGATGTTGTCGCGGTAGGCGGGCTCGTCGAAGGACAGGTCGTCGCGGAAGTGCGTGACGGGGAACGAAAGGAGCCCGGACCCGAGCCGCGTCGCGATCTCTTCGGGCGCAGTCTGCGTCATGCCCCGAGGCTAGGATGGCCGATTGATCCAGGTCCAACACGAAAAAGGCATCTACTGATACCCGCAGGGAATCGATGTTCACGCTGACCCAGCTCACGAACTTCGTGGCCGTCGCCGAGGAGCTGCACTTCGGCCGCGCCGCCGAGCGGCTCCGCATGACGCAGCCGCCGCTCAGCCGGCAGATCCAGCTGCTGGAGAACGAGCTGAAGGTGCGGCTGTTCGACCGGACGAACCGGTCCGTCCGGCTCACCCCGGCCGGGCGGGCGTTCCTCGTCGAGGCGCGCCGGCTGCTGCAGCAGGCCGACCACGTCGCGATGTCGGTCCGGCAGGTGTCGGCGGGGGAGGCCGGGAGCATCACGGTCGGGTTCACCGCCGCGAGCGCCTACGCCACCCTGGGCCGGCTGCTGGGGGTCGCGCGGACGGCGCTGCCGGACGTCGGCGTCGTCCTGCGGGAGATGGTGACGCGCGACCAGGTGCGCGCCCTCGCCGAGGGGAGCCTCGACCTCGGGCTCCTGCGGCCGCCGGTGACCGACCCGGACCTGGCGGAGCGCCCCGCCGAGCGGGAGGCGCTGCTCGCGGCCGTCCCGAACGGCCATCCGCTCGCCGCGGGGGACGGCCCGCTCGCGCTGGCCGACTTCGACGGGCAGCCGTTCATCATGTACTCGCCCGTCGAGGCCCGCTACTTCCACGAGCTGGTGATCAGCGTGTTCCGGCAGGCGGGCGTCTCGCCGGTGTACGCGCAGTACCTCAGCCAAGTGCACAGCATCCTCGCGCTGGTCAACTGCGGCTGGGGCGTCGCGCTGGTGCCGGCCGCCGCGTCCCGGCTCCGCTACGCGGGGCTGCGGTTCCGGCCCGTCGACCTCGCCGGGCCGGACCCCGTCGAGCTGAGGCTGGCCTGGCGGCGCGGCAACGACAACCCGGCGCTCGCCAAGCTGCTCCGGCATCTTTGAGGCGCCTTGACCGGAGTGCGAGCCGTGAATTATTTTGTCGTTAAAATATTTGTCGTCAAAGTATCGGTGGGGCAGGTGGAGGGACCATGAGCGACTATCCGGCGTATGCGCCGTCGGAGGAGCATGAGCTGCTGCGGCGCACGGTGCGTGAGCTGGCCGAGGCCAAGATCGCTCCTTTCGCGGCGGAGGTGGACGAGGAGTCCCGGTTCCCGCAGGAGGCGCTGGAGGC
>NZ_VCKZ01000516.1 GCF_005889745.1 Actinomadura geliboluensis | reverse complement strand
GGGGCCGCGGGGGCGGTCGGCGGGGCGCCGTCGCAAGAGGATCTTCATCATCGGTGGGGCCGTTTTGGCGGTGCTCGTCCTGGTCGTGGGCGCGACCGTGGCATGGACGGTCGTCCTGCCGGGCGTGAACGGGCGCGGCGAGCACACGAAGGTGCCCGACGCCCTGTCGGTCCTGGACTCGACGAAGGGCCTCGACCAGCGCATCACGTCCAAGCTGGAGGTCCAGATGGACAGCGGCTGGCGCCGCACCGGCGGCGGGCACTACACCGACGAATCGGAGGCGATGTGGTCGGCGTTCGCCGGACAGGTCCAGGTGAACCTGAGCCTGCACCGCTATAAGGCGACCGCGCTGAAGCCGGGTGCGGACGCCGCGTCCGAGGCCATGGGCAAGGCCGGGGCCAGCGGGACGCGGCAGCCCATCGCGGGGCTGGGGGACGAGGCGTTCGGCGTTCCCGTCACCAGCGGCTACGAGATCCACGTCCGGCACCGGAACGTCACCGTGCACACGTCGTTCGTCGCCCCGGCCAAGTCGTTCGACGACCTGAAGGCCTACGCCCGGCCGATGGCCGAGACCGCCCTGGCCCTTCTTGAGGAGGCCAACCGCTAGCCAGGGGCGTCCCGCCCCCCTGCGGGGACCCGCGCACCGTAGCGCAAACTTGCCAGTATTTCCTGTCACGGTTGCTACAAGCGCCGGTGCCGGGCCGTTCGCGATCATGCCCGGCATGAGACGAGCATGGATGATCGGAGCGGCGGCGGCCCTCGTCGCCGGGCTGGCGGCCGCGCCCGCCCACGCCGGCGAGAGCCCCTGGCGGACGGCGGACGCACCGGGAGGGCTGTGGCCCGAGAGCGGCCTGAACGAGGTGGCCGCGGTCGGCGCGCGGGACGTGTGGGCGGCCGGCTTCGAGGGCCTCGCCTGCGTCGACTGGTCGTGGCCGGGCATGGGCGCGGGCTCGGTGTGCAGCTTCAACGCGGTCGTCCGCCACTGGAACGGCACCGGCTGGGAGAACCGCAACCCGCCCGGCGCCTGGAAACTGGAGACCACGGACCTCGACGCCTCCTCTCCCGAGAACGTCTGGCTCTCCGGCGCCAAGATGGGCGAGGGGTACCTCGCCCGCTGGGACGGCTCCCGGTGGACGCAGATCGCGCTGCCCGAGGAGTGCAAGACCGCGACGTACCTCCAGCTCGAAGCCGTGGACGGCGGCGTCTGGGTCAGCAACGGCTGCCTGGCCCGCTGGCAGAACGGCACCTGGACGACCTACGGCAACACCGTCGGGTTCATCCACAGGACTTACGCGGTCGGCGACACGGAGCTGTGGGGCGCCGGCAGCCTCCTCGGCCCCTACCGGCCCGGCATCGCCCGCTGGGACGGCGACACGTGGGTGTCGGCGGACGACGTCCCGGACGGCTACACCCAGCTGGCGGTGGCGGGCCCCGGCCACGTCTGGGTGGACGGCCCGGGCAAGACCGAGCTGATGCACCGCACCGCCGCCGGCTGGAGCGCCGCTCCCAAGCCGCCGTCCGCCTACCTCGCCTACACCCTCGGCGAGGACGGCTCCCTCTGGACCGGTACAGACCCAAGCAAACCCGGAGCCGTCTTCTACCGCTTCGACGGCGAGCAGTGGCAGACGATCCCGATGCCCGCGCAGACCGGCACCGGCTCCCGCAACCGGGGCGGGTTCGACTACACCGCCCTCCCCGGCACGGGCGACGGCATGATCGCGGTCGGCACGGCCCCGGGCGGCGGCCCCCTCGCGATGACGAACCAGCCGGCCTCCTGACAACGGGCGCGCGCGGGTACTGCGGGCGCGGTAGCGGGGCTCTCGTCCGCGCGCAGGATCCGCACGCGCCGGCACCCCGCTAGCGTGCGCGTATGAGCACAGCTTTGTCCGGTGTCTGGCGCCGGACCAGGGGATGGGCGGGCGCGGCCGGTGTGGCGGCGGTGCTCCTGATCAGCGCGCTGACAGGGGAGCACCCCGCCACCGACCTCGACGCGCTCGGGTACGCGCTGGTGGTGGTCAGCGGTCTCGTGCTGGCCGCCGGGCGCCGCGCCCCGATCGCCGTCCTGGCCGTCACCGGGCTGTGCGCCGTGGGCTACAGGGCGGTCGGCTTCGACGTGCCCGCCGTCGCGTACTTGGTCGCGGTCTACACCGCCGTGCGCTCCGGGCACCGGATCGTCACCCTGGCGGTCAGCGTCGCGCTGCTGCTCGCCCTGCCCGTCGCGACCATGGCCTCCCCGGCGGACGGGTCGATGAGCGAGGCGTTCGCGCAGGCGCGGGGCGTCCTGGAACTGGCCTGGCTGATCGCCGCCGGCGCCGCCGGGGAGGCGCTGCGGCAGGCCGAGCTGCGGGCGGACGAGGCCGAGCGCACCCGCGAGGAGGCCGCCCGGCTGCGCGCCACGCAGGAGCGGCTGCACATCGCGCGGGAGCTGCACGACTCGCTCACCCACCAGATCTCCATCATCAAGGTGCAGGCCGGCGTCGCCGTCCACCTGGCCCGCAAGCACGGCGAGGAGGTGCCGGAGGCGCTCCTCGCGATCCAGGAGGCGGGCCGCGAGGCGACCCGCGAGCTGCGCGCCACCCTGGAGACGCTGCGGGAGGACGCCGCGCCCCCGCCGCACGGCCTCGACCGCGTCCCCGACCTGGTGGAGCGGGCGCGCACGACGGGCCTGGAGACGACGCTGACGATCGAGGGGCAGCGGCACGAGGTGCCCGCCGCGGTCGACCGGACCGCGTACCGGATCGTCCAGGAGTCGCTCACCAACACCGTCCGGCACGCCGCCGCCGCGACCGCGTCGATCCGGATCGACTACCGGCCGGGCACCCTCGCCGTCCGCGTCGACGACGACGGCAAGGCCAGGCCCGGCGCCGCCCCGGTGCCCGGCGTCGGGCTGCTCGGGATGCGCGAGCGCGTCACCGCCCTCGGCGGCCGGCTCCGCGCCGAACCCCGCGACGAGGGCGGCTTCAGCGTCCAGGCCGAGTTCCCCGTGGGACGGCCCTCATGATCCGCGTCGTGCTGTGCGACGACCAGCCGCTGCTGCGCCGCGGGTTCCGGGCGCTGCTCGACGCCGAGGACGACATCGAGGTGGTCGCCGAGGCGGCCGACGGCGCGGAGGGCCTCGAACAGATCGCGAGGCACCTGCCCGACATCGCCCTCGTCGACATCCAGATGCCCGTCATGGACGGGATAGAGACGACCCGCCGCATCGCCGCCGACCCGGCGCTCTCCGGCGTCCACGTCGTCATCCTGACCAACTACGGCCTCCACGAGTACGTCTTCAACGCGCTGCGCGTCGGCGCCGCCGGATTCCTCGTCAAGGACATCGAGCCGGAGGACCTCCTGCACGCGGTGCGGGTCGCCGCGCGCGGCGACGCCCTGCTCGCGCCGTCCATCACCCGGATGCTGATCAGCCGCTACGTCGCCCGGCCGCTCGACGCGGGCGGCGGCGCCGGCCTGGAAGAGCTGACCAACCGCGAGCGGGAGGCCGTCACCCTGGCCGGGCACGGCCTCACCAACGACGAGATCGCCGGCCGCATGGCGATCAGCCCGCTGACCGCCAAGACCCACATCAACCGGGCCATGACGAAGCTGGGCGCGCGCGACCGCGCCCAGCTCGTCGTCCTGGCCTACGAATCCGGCCTGGTGGCCCCCAGCGGCCGCTGAGAGGTCAGACCCGCACCCGCTCCGCGGCCGGTTCGGGCGGCGCCGCCACCGCCGCCCGCCGTCCCGGCATCCACCAGTTCGCCTTGCCGCACAGCTCCATCACCGCCGGCACCAGGACCATCCGGACCACGGTGGCGTCGATGAGCACGGCGACCGCCATGCCGAGTCCGATCTGCTTGACCGCGACGTCCGGGCCGAGCAGCGACGTCGTGAAGACGGCGACCATGATGGCGGCCGCGGCCGTGATGACCTTGGCGGTCCGGCCGAGCCCCCGCGTGACGGCCCGGCGGGTGTCGCCGCACCGCTCGTACTCCTCCCGGATCCGCGAGATCAGGAAGACCTCGTAGTCCATGGACAGCCCGAACAGCAGCGGGAACATCATCATCGGCACCCAGGTCGTGACCGGCATCTCGGTCGGGAAGCCGAAGAGCGAGCCGAGCCACCCCCACTGCACCACCGCGACCAGCACGCCGTAGGCGGCGCCGATCGACAGCAGGTTCAGCACGGCCGCCTGCACCGCGATCGTGACCGACCGGACCAGCGCGACCAGCAGCACCAGCGACAGCGCGATGACGACCCCGATCATCAGCGGCAGCCGCGCGCCGATGTCCTCGGAGAAGTCGATCGTGCCCGCGTTCGGCCCGCCCACGTGGACGCCGTCGGGCAGCACCTCGTCCCGCAGCTCGTGCACCAGCTCCGCGGTCGCCTCGTCCTGGTACCCGGTCTTGGGGAAGGCGAGGAACGTGGCGGCCTTCCCGTCCCGGCTGACCTCCGGGGGCGTGACGTAGGCGATCCCGTCCTGCCCGCCGACCGCGCCGGCGACGGCGCGCAGGTCCGTGTTCGCGGACGCGAACACCAGCGGCGCCCCGAACCCCGGCCCGAACCCCTCGGTGAGGATCTCGTGCGCCGCGTAACTGCTCCGGTCATGGGGCTGGACGCTCGCGTCCGGCAGGCTCAGCCGCATCGACAGCGCAGGAGCGGCCAGCACCAGCAGCCCCGCGCCGGCCAGCACCACGGCGGCCAGCGGCCGGCGCTGCACCGCGCCGGCCCACCGCTCGGCGAGCGGCCGCCGCTCCCGGACGCGCCGCACCGCGCCGATCCGGCGCCCGGTGAAGCCGAGGAACGCCGGCACCAGCGTCACCGAGGCCGCCATCGTGACCAGCACGGTCACCGCCGCGGCCACGGCCACGCCCGTCATCAGCCGCTGCCCCATGGCGGTCAGCCCCAGCAGCGCGATCACGACGGTCAGCCCGGCGAACAGCACCGCGTGCCCCGCCGTGGTGATGGCCTTGACCACGGCCCCCTCCGGCTCGTCGCCGTCCGCCAGGCCCTCCTTGTACCGGGTCACGATGAACAGCGCGTAGTCGATCCCGACCCCGAGCCCGACCAGCGCCGCGACGAGCACCGTGAAGTCCGGCGACGGCACCAGGTGCCCCACCAGCTTGATCAGGGCGATCCCGCCGGTGATCGCCATCAGCGCGGTCACGATCGGCAGTCCCATCGCCACCAGCGACCCGAACGCGATGAACAGGATCACCGCCGCCGCGAGCACGCCCACGCTCTCCGCGGGCCCCTGCGGCGGCGTCTCCGCCTTCTCCGCCATGTCCCCGGCCAGCCCGAGCACCACACCGCCGCCGGACGCCTCCTTGACCGCGTCCACCAGCGGCTCGACGTCGGACTTCGCCGGGTCCACGTCCGTCAGCGGAACGGTCGTCCGCGCGATCCGCCGGTCCTTCGTCACCAGGCTCGCGTCCGTGTACGGCGACACGACGGGCCCGGTGACGGGCGAGGCGTCCAGCTCCGCGACGACCTTCTCGACCGTCCTGCGCGCCGCCGGGTCGTCGAGCCCCTTCTCCGCCTTGACCGCCAGCGTGAGCGTGTCCCCCTGCCGCTCGGGGAAGTGCTTCTCGATCAGCGCCTGCGCCTTGGCGGACCCGGAGTCCCCGCCGGTGAAGTCGTTGTCGGACTGCGCGCCGTACCCGAACCCGGCGAACGCCACGGCGATCACCCCGGCCACCCACAGCAGCAGCACCAGTCGGCGGCGCCGGTAACAGAACCGGGCGAGTCCCGCCAGAGCCCCGCCCGCGGGGGGAGCCCTGTCTCCTATACACATCTCCGAGCCCACGAGACCCTAAGACATATCGTATGCCGTCTTCTGCTTGAAAAAAAAAAACGTCTAGGTAAAGTGGCAATGACAGTGGC
>NZ_VCKZ01000515.1 GCF_005889745.1 Actinomadura geliboluensis | reverse complement strand
GCGTCCGGCAGGACGAACGTCTCCCCGAACCGCCCTCGACGGGCGGCGTCCGCAGCAGACGCGCGATCGGGAGGACGGTCGCGACCAGTGCGAGCAGGACCGTCCCGCCGACGATGGTGATCCAGCCGGCGGCCGGGACGTACGGGACGCGCTGCCCGGCGAGGGCGTTGACGACCGAGGACAGGGTGATCGCCGCGATCCCGACGCCGATCGCGAGCGCCACCCCGAGCAGGACGGACTGCTCCGCGTACGCCATCCGCCGCACCTGGCCGCGGGTCAGCCCGACCAGCCGCAGCAGCGACAGCTCCCGGGCCCGGGACAGCCCGGCCATGATCAGCGTGTTGGCGGCGGCGAGCACCGCGTAGCCGACCAGGACGGCGATCAGCATCTTGTTCAGCCACGCGCTGATCGCGAGGTCCTTGGCCAGCTCGCCGTTGAGCTCGCTCGCGCCCGTCACGGTGCTCGCCGGGTACTTGGCCGCGAGCCCCTTCAGCGCGGCGCCCGCGTCGGCGCCCTGCGCGGTGCGGATCAGGACGTGGTCGTCCAGCCCGGTCGCGGTGTGCCCGGCGAGCGTCTCGTTGGCCAGCGTGACGTCCCCGAACCCGAAGTTGCGGTCGTAGGTCGCCACGACCCGCAGCGTGACCGGCGTGCCGTCGCCGAGCCACAGCTTCACGTCCTTTCCGACCCGCAGGTCGTTCTGGTCGGCGAGGGACGTCGACACGGCGACGGCGCCGGCGCGCAGGTCGGCCAGGCGTCCCGACTTGACGCCGAGGTCCAGGGTCTTCTCCACGCCCTGCGGGTCGACGCCCTGCGCGACGAACGTCATGGGCTCGATGTCCGTGGGCGCGATGACCGAGGTGCGGCGGACGCCGGTCGCGGCGAGCACGCCCGGGACGCGGCGCGCGTCCTCCGCCGCCGACGCGGGCAGCCCGGCGGCGCCGGCCAGCACGTGCTGCGCGATCGTGCCGTCCCGGCTCTGCTCGACCGTCTGCCGGTCGAGGTTGTCCTGGAGGAACCAGACGGTGCCGCCCAGCCCGACGGACAGGACGAGCCCGGTCAGCACGGCCACCATGCTGCGGGCGTTGCCGCGCAGGTTCGCGGCGGCCAGGTACCCGCTGTCGCCCCAGACCGCCCGCAGGACCGGGCCGAGGACCTGCGCGGCGGCCCGGTTGATCCACGGCGCGAGCAGCGCGACCGCCAGCACGAACGCGATGAGCATGCCGAACGCGACGCCCATGGCGGTCTGCCCGGTCGCGGTGCCGGTGAGCCCGATCATCGCCACCGCGCCGGCGAGGCACACCGCGCCGGACACGATCCGGAACCGCCCGCCGAGGGACGTCTCGACGGCGGCCTCACCGAGCGCCTCCGTGGGCCGGATCGCGGTGGTGCGGCGCGCGGCGACCAGCGCGGACAGCAGCGCCACCACGGCCACGGCGGCGATCGACGCGAGCGCGGCGAGCGCGCCGCCCCGCACCTCGAACGACTCGGGCACGAAGCCCCGGTCCACGAGCCGGTTCCGGATCCAGACGGTGGCGGCGAAGCCGGCCGGGACCCCGACGACCGAGGCGAGCGCGGCGAGCATCCCCACCTCGCCGAGGATCAGCCGCCGCACCTGCGCCGGGGTCGCCGCGATGGCCCGCAGCAGGGCGATGTCGCGGCGGCGGTGCCGCACCGAGAGCCCGACCGTGGCCGCGACGACGAACACGATGATCATCACGGCGTAGCCGGCGAACGCGGCGCCGGCCTGCACGGCCATCTCCTTGGCGGCGGCGGCCTCGGGCTCCTCGGCGAGCCCCCGCTCGTCGCCGGTGTAGGACTTGGCCCCGGCGGCGTCCGCGATGCGCGCGACCTTCGCGGTCACCGCGTCCCGGTCGGCGCCCGGCGCGGCGAGCACCCCGACCGCGTCGACGCGACCGCGGTGCGGGTCGAGCGCGGCGGCCCGCGCGTCGGTGAAGAACAGCGCCGCGCTCGTCCCCTCCGCGTCGCCGGTGTCGACGACGCCGCTCACCCGGACCGGGTGGACGGCCCCGCCGGTGAGGAGCCGCGCGGTGGCGCCGGGCTTCAGCTTCCCGGCCGCGGCGAGGCGGGCGTCCACCGCGATCTCGTCGTCGGCCCGCGGCGGCGCGCCGGACACCATGCGGTGCGGGCCGAGCGCGGCGCTCGCCCAGCCGTGGCCCAGCGCGGGGACGGACGGCGCCGCCGGCAGGGCGACCGTGATCGACCGGTCGGCGACGGCCTGCTTCACGCCGGGGACCGCGGCGATCCGGGCGACGAGCGCTTCGGGGACGCCGCCGCGCTCGGGCAGCACGAGCCTCGTGGTCTCGCGCTCCCCGAACTTCTCGGGACCGGCCACCGTGAGGTCGCGCTTGGCGACGACGGCGAGCGCGTCCGAATACCGTTGCGGCAGGCCGTTGTACCGCAGTCCCGACTCGGTGAGGACGCCGCACACGGTGAGGACCAGGACGCCGGCGCACAGCGCGAGGAACGTCGCGACGAACGTGCCCTTCCGGTACCGCAGCATCTGCAAGGCGAGGAGCAGCACCGCTCAGCCCTCCCGGGCGGCGACGGGCTTGCGGCGGCCGAGCATCGCCAGCTCCTCGGCGATGCGCGGGGCGCCGGGCTGCGGCATGTCCCGCACGATCTTCCCGTCCGCCAGCACGATGACCCGGTTGGCGTAGGACGCGGCGACCGGGTCGTGCGTCACCATGATGATCGTCTGACCGGACTGCTCGACGGCCGCGCCCAGCAGCGCGAGCACCTCCGCCGCGGTCGTCGTGTCGAGCGCGCCGGTCGGCTCGTCGCAGAAGATCACCTCGGGCCGGGTGACGAGCGCGCGGGCGATCGCGACCCGCTGCTGCTGGCCGCCGGACAGCTCCGCCGGGCGGTGCCCGAGCCGGTGCGCCAGCCCCACCCGCTCGATCACCTCGGTGACCCACGCCGGGTCCGGGCGGGCGCCCGCCAGCCGCGACGGCAGCAGGACGTTCTGCTCCACGGTGAGCGCGCCGATCAGGTTGAACGCCTGGAACACGAAGCCGATCCTGCTGCGGCGCAGCATCGTCAGTTCCTTCTCCGACATCGTCGACAGGTCGGTGTCGCCGATCATGACCCGTCCCGAGGAGGGCCGGTCGAGGCCGGCCGCGCAGTGCAGCAGCGTGCTCTTCCCGGAGCCGGACGGCCCCATCACCGCGGTCATCGTCCCCCGGCGGAACCGGGCGTCGACGCCGGCGAGCGCGACGACGGGATTCTCGTCGCCGTACGTCTTGCTGACGCGTTCGATGTGGACGACGTCGTCCACGGGGGGCATTGACATCGGGAGCAGTCCTCCGGGGGGATCGGTCTCGTTCGAGTGCCCCACGACGCTAGGAACGGCGCCTCACCCGCGGCAATGCAGCCAGTTGCCCATGCGGCGGTAGTGCAGGCGCTACCAGTCCCAGGGGAGCCGCCTGCCCGGTCGTGCCCGCTGTACCGGGGCGGTGGTGCTGGCTACACCGTGTTTCTTCCAGTGCGCGTTATCGAATCGAGCACCTGCGGGCCGCCATTCTTGAGGCTTTCCAGAGAAACGCCCCCCGCTCCCACCGAACCCGGTGGTTTTGAGGAGAAAAGGTGTCCGAGTATTTCCCGCCCGCCGCTCGTCCCGGCGTCCTGTCCGCGCGCCGCAGGAGGCCGGTGAAGCTCGCCGCGGTGGCGGTGGCAGCCGGGCTCGGCCTGGCGGGCTGCGCCACCGGCGACAAGGCCGATGCCGAGGCGGAGATCGGCACGGCCAAGAACGAGGTCGCCGTGGTGGCCGCGATGCAGAAGGTGGTGAAGGCCGGGTTCCCCGGCGTGCTGGTCTCCGTCAAGGGTGCGGACGGGAAGGTCCGCGACTACTCGGCCGGCGCCGGCGACCGCGAGACCGGCGACGCGCCCCCGAAGAACGGGTACGTGCGCGTCGGCAGCAACACCAAGAGCTTCGTCGCCGCGACCGTCCTGCAGCTGATCGGGGAGGGGAAGGCGAAGCTGGACGAGCCGATCGACACCTACCTGCCCGGCGTCGCCAAGGGCCCGGACTGGGACGGCAAGAGCATCACCGTCCGGAACCTGCTCGGGCACACCAGCGGGATCCCCGACTACACGCAGGCCCTCGTCCCGACCACCGACACGCTCCCGACCAAGACCTACACGGCCGAGGACCTGCTCCGGCCCGCGCTGAAGATGAAGGCGTCGTTCCCCGTCGGGAAGAAGCGCGAGTACAGCAACACCAACTACGTCCTCGCGGGGATGCTCGTCGAGAAGATCACCGGCAGGCCGGTCGGCGAGGCGGTCACCGAACGGGTCATCGACCGGATCGGCCTCAAGCAGACCTACTGGCCGAAGCCCGGCGACACCGGCGTCCGCAAGCCCCGGATGGAGGGGTACATCGCGCCACCCGGCGGCACGCTGAAGAAGGCGACCGAGATGGACCCGTCGATCTCCGGGGCGGCCGGCATGGTGGTCTCCACCCCGCGCGACCTCAACCGCTTCTTCACCGCCGTGGTCGGCGGCAAGCTGATGCCCGCCGCGCAACTCGCGGAGATGCAGAAGACGATGGAGTCGCCGGGCGACATGCCGGACACCGTGTTCGGGCTGGGCCTCGACCAGACCACGCTGTCCTGCACGAAGATCTGGGGCCACGGCGGCGACATCCACGGCTACGAGTCCCGGGGCGGCGTGACCACCGACGGCCGCGAGGTCACGGTGGTCGTCAACGCGCTGCCGGGCGCGATCATCGCGAAGCAGGACTCCGAGGAGGCCATGCTGAAGGACGCGATGGACAAGATGACGACGATCTCGAAGCTGGTCGACACGGCGATCTGCAAGTAACGGCGATCTGCAAGTAACCGCACCGCCCGCGCCGGTGGCGTCCCTCGGGGGGACGCCACCGGCGCGTCCGTGTCTGCGGGGCCGTCCGTGGTGGATCCGTGATGGGCACGGATGCCGCTCCGTGGGTCCGGCGGCGACGCTTGCTCAGCAGTCGGACGACCGCCGAGGAGGACCCGATGACCGCCACCACGATGTACGCCGCGACGGGCGCCGCAGCCCGGCCCCGGCTGATGAGCAGGGCGTTCGTGCTGGTGCTCCTCGCCGGAGTGGGCTCGTCCACCAGCTTCTACCTGCTGTTCTCGGCGCTGCCCCGCTACGCGGACGCGATCGGGGCCGGCGGCGTCGGGGCCGGGCTGACCACCGGCGTGATGATGCTGGCGACCGTGGCCGCCGAGTTCGCCGTCCCGCGCCTGACGGCCCGCTTCGGGTACCGGGCGGTCTTCGGGACCGGGCTCGTGCTGCTCGGGGCGCCGGCGCTCGTGCTGGCGGCGGCCGGATCGATGCCGATGGTCCTGGCGGCGTGCCTGGTCCGGGGCGCCGGGTTCGCGGTGGCGGTGGTGCTGGGCGGGGCGCTGGTGGCCTCGATCGTCCCGGCCGAGCGGCGCGGCGAGGGCCTCGGCGTCCACGGCGTCGCCTGCGGGACGCCGGCCGTCGCGTCGCGGCAGCTCGTGCCGGGGCTGTGATCGCGGCGAGCGGCATCGCGCTGCTGGTCGCGGTGTCGAACCCCGTGGCGGTGACGCTCGGCGCCACCGGCTTCGGCCTCCTCGCCGTCCGCACCGGGTACCCGGCCGCCTTCGGCCTGACGGCCGCGCTCATGCTGCTGCCCCTCCTCGCCGGGACGGGCGCCCGCACCCGGCGGACCCGCACCGCTTGACCTCATCTATCCATCCGCACCCCATCCGAAAGGAATCTCAGTGACCATGTCAAGCCGCGATAGCGCTGACCTGCGATGGCGGGATCGGGCTGAAGGTTCGGTTGTCGCGCAGCAGAGCCCACAGGACGTCGACCATGCGTCGAGCCAGGGCGAGTAGG
>NZ_VCKZ01000514.1 GCF_005889745.1 Actinomadura geliboluensis | reverse complement strand
TCTCGTGGGCTCGGAGATGTTTATATGAGACAGGGGCCGGGCACCCGCAGCCGCTGGGCGTCGCCGCGGGCGCGGGCGCGCTCGTCCTGCACGTCGTCGTCGGCTACCTGACGGGCCGCGTCGTCCCGCACCGCGCGACGGCGCCGCTGGCGTTCGGCGCGACGGCGATGTGGGCGGCGCTGCGCATCCCCGGCGTGTCGTGGTGGAGCCTGCTCCCCCCGGCCGCGTTCCCCCGCATCGACCTGTTCACCACCCTGCGCCCCCGCGTGTTCGCCGACCAGGTCGCCTGGACGGCCGGGCTGACGGCCGCGCTGATCCTCGGCTACGTGCTGTGGGCGACACGGCGGTTCCTGCTCGTCCTGCCGCTGGCCGCCGCGCTCGCCGCGACCGGCACCGCCACGCTCGGCCTGCACGACTCCGGCGGCGCCGCGGTCCGGACCGCCGACGCCGAGCCCGTGTGCCGGGAGTGGCCGCTGGTCGTCTGCGTGCACCCGGCGCTGCAGAACGCGCTGCCTCGGCTGACGGAGGAGATGGTCCCCCTCGCCGCGCGGCTGAACGGGACCCCCGGCGCGTTCACGGCGGTGCGGCAGCGTCCCGGCTGGGCGCCCGTCGAGGTCACGGGCGGCACCGCCTTCGTCCACCTCGACGAGGGCCTCTCCCCCGGATACGCCGCGCGCGCCGCCCGCCAGATCAGTCACGCCCTCAAGGACCCGAGCATGTGCGCGGCCGCCTCCCCCGGCGGCTACCGGGCGCTGGTCGACGCGTGGCTGCTCGGCGACGATCCCCCGTCCATCGACGACACCCGCGCGGCCCGCCGGTTCGCGTCCTGGAGCGAGCAGTGGCGCCGCGCGTGGCTGCGCCACCACTTCACCGAGTACCGGAACTGCGCCCTCGGCCCGGACGACTTCCGCCCGACCCAGCCCAAGAAGCACCGCGCGCCGGAGATGTCCCGCCGCGCGCTCAACCGGACGTGAGCAGCGCGCTCAACCGCACGTGAAGCTCACCCGCCGATGAAAAGGCGTTGTCCCCTGCGTGACCGCGGCGGCCACCCCCAGCCTGCCGCGGCCACGCAGGAGTCTTTCAGGCCCGCCCGGCCGGCTGCGGCTCGGCGGCGGGCGTCACGGGCCGGGCCCAGTGGCGTTCCACGAAGAACGGGGCCACCGGAAGGACGGCGGCGCCGAGGGCCAGAACCGTGCGCTTAATGTCCCACTGGAGCTGCTCCCGGACGAGGAAGACGAGCCCCACGTAGGCGATGAACAGGACTCCGTGCACCGGCCCCATCAGCTGGACGCCCACCGGCGCGTCCGCGCCGTACTTCAGCGGCATCGCGACCAGCAGCAGGAGAAGGAACGAGATCGCCTCCGCGACGGAGACGAACCGGAAAACACGAATCATGTCCACGCCCCGTCAACGGTCGATCGCGGCACGGGGTTTCGGCCGCACCTATGGCCTTGATCACACCCGGGACCACGTGGGAACACGCCGACGTCACCGCCTTGCCGGATAGGAGGACCGGGATGCCGGGAATGTGAGGGGCATGGCCGACGCCGAACCGAAGAACGACGCACCCCCCACGCCGTCCCGCGCTCCCCGGCGCGGCCTGGTGACCCCCCTCGTCCTGGTCGTCGCGACCGTCGCCCTGGTGCTGCTCGCGCAGCAGGCGCTGCGCGGCCTGCCGGGGTGGCTGAACCCGTTCGCCGAGGAGACGAAGGACCGCAGCGGGCCCGTCCTGCTGAAGTCGATCCGCGACCTGCACCGCTACGAGGCGGCGAGCGGCAGCTTCCAGGTCATCGTCGACCTGGAGAAGGACGCGAAGTTCCTGCCCGGCTCGCTGCGCGGCAAGCGGACGCTGTTCGTCGGGAACGGCACGGTCGACGCCTACGTGGACTTCTCCCAGCTCGCCTCGGGCGCCGTCAAGGTCAACGAGGACCGGACGGCCGCGACCATCACGCTTCCGCGCGCGCAGCTGGAGAAGACGAACCTGGACCCGAAGACCAGCTACGTCTACGCCACCGAGCGCGGCCTCATCGACCGCTTCGGCGACTTCTTCAGCAGCAACCCGAACAACCAGCAGCAGCTCTACGTCCTCGCGTCCCAGAAGATCCAGACGGCCGCGGCGCAGAGCGGGCTTACGCAGCGCGCGGACGCCAACACCAAGACGATGCTGGAGAACATGCTCAAGGCGCTGGGCTTCACGACGGTGACCGTCCAGCAGCCCAGCGCCCAGTGAGCGGCGGCGGGCGCTACGCGGTGGGCACGCGGATGATCAGCGCGTCGCCCTGACCGCCGCCGCCGCACAGGCCCGCGGCGCCGGTGCCGCCGCCGCGGCGCTTCAGCTCGTAGGCGAGGTGCAGGACGATCCGCGCGCCGGACATCCCGACCGGGTGGCCGAGCGCGATGGCGCCGCCGTTGACGTTGACCTTCTCCGCGGAGACGCCGAGGTCGCGCATCGACTGGATGCCCACGGACGCGAACGCCTCGTTGATCTCGATCAGGTCGAGGTCGTCGACGGTGAGGCCCGCCTTGCCGAGCGCGTGCTTGATGGCGTTGGACGGCTGCGACTGGAGCGAGTTGTCGGGGCCCGCGACGTTGCCGTGCGCGCCGATCTCGGCGATCCAGGAGAGGCCCAGCTCCTCGGCCTTGGCCTTGGACATCACGACGACCGCGGCGGCGCCGTCGGAGATCTGCGAGGACGAGCCCGCCGTGATCGTGCCGTCCTTGCTGAACGCGGGGCGCAGCCGGGCCAGGCCCTCGACCGTGGTGTCGGCGCGGACGCCCTCGTCCTTGGCGAACACGATCGGGTCGCCCTTGCGCTGCGGGATCTCGACCGGCGCGATCTCGTCGTCGAACACGCCGTTCTTGATGGCGGCGGCGGCGCGCTGGTGGGACCGCGCGGAGAACTCGTCCTGCTCCTCGCGGGAGATGCCGAGCCTGGCGTTGTGGTGCTCGGTCGACTCGCCCATGGCGATGCCGTCGAAGGCGTCGGTGAGCGCGTCGTAGGCCATGTGGTCGAGGACCTCGACGGAGCCGTACTTGTAGCCGCCGCGCGACTTCGGCAGCAGGTGCGGGGCCTGGGTCATCGACTCCATGCCGCCCGCCACGACGATGTCGAACTCGCCGGCCCGGATGAGCTGGTCGGCGAGCGCGATCGCGTCCAGCCCGGACAGGCACACCTTGTTGATCGTGATCGACGGGACGCTCATCGGGATCCCCGCCTTGACCGCCGCCTGCCGGGACGGGATCTGCCCCGCGCCGGCCTGCAGCACCTGGCCGAGGATCACGTACTGCACCTGGTCGCCGGCGACCCCGGCCCGCTCCAGCGCGGCCTTGATCGCGTGCGCGCCGAGGTCGGCCGCGGAGAAGTCCTTCAGCGAGCCCATCAGGCGCCCGACGGGGGTGCGCGCACCGGCGACGATCACGGACGTAGCGGTCATGTTGGGGGCCCTCCAGGTGGTGCTGCGCCGACGTTTGCCACCATACCCAGGGGAACGCCGACCGGTTCGGTTCGCCCCCGCCTGGCCGTCCTAGTAGGGAGAAAGCCCATGCTGACCCGTATCGACCACATCGGCATCGCCTGTCACGACCTGGACGCGACCGTGGAGTTCTACAAGGCCACCTACGGCTTCACCGACGCGCACTTCGAGGTGAACGAGGAGCAGGGCGTCCGGGAGTGCATGCTCAAGATCAACGAGACCGGGGACGGGGCGGCGAGCTACCTGCAGCTGATCGAGCCGATCCGGGAGGACTCGGCGGTCGCCAAGTGGCTGGCGAAGAACGGCGAGGGCGTCCACCACATCGCGTTCGGGACGGACGGGACCGTCGCCGACGAGGCGGCCGGCATCGCGGGCAAGGGCGTGCGCGTGCTGTACGACGCGCCGCGCAACGGATCCATGGGATCCTTGATCAACTTTTTGCACCCGAAGGACTGCCACGGCGTGCTGACGGAGCTCGTGCAGAAGCGCCGCGACGCGGAATGATCACGCGCGCCGGGCGCGGCCGGGGGCGCGACCGGATCGTGACGTGTTCGATATCACGGCGGGCGGCGGCGGGCCCGTGACCGCCGCTCTGTGACCGTTCGGACACATCTGGTGCATTTGCCCCCCAGGTACCTGGGCACCCTTGCCGCACCCGAACACGGCAACAAACCGGACATTCCACGCAGCGCGTCAAGATGAGCCCCCAACACGGCAGTGTCCGGAGTACGCTTCATTCGCCGGAAGAGGTCCTGGGGCACTGCGCCGTTCATGCCAGGCGTTCAACCGGTCCCCGGAACCACCCGTAGCCCCGTCACATCAGGATTGAGCCACATGCAGTCCGACATCGACGCCCAGCTCAGCAACTTCTTTGAAGACACGCCCCCGCGCGAGTTCGACGTGGTGCTTCGCGGCTACGACCGGCACCAGGTCGACGAGCACATCAAGCAGCTCGACAACGAGGTGCGGCAGACCCGCGAGCAGACACAGGCCCTGCAGCGGGAGCTGTCGGACGCCCATCGTCAGCTGCAAGAGCAGGAACGTCCCACCTACTCCGGTCTCGGTGCCCGCATCGAGCAGCTGCTGCGGCTCGCCGAGGAGCAGGCCACCGAGCTCGTGCAGGCCGCCCGCTCCGAGGCGAACGAGATCAAGGCCGCGGCCAAGGTCGACGCCGCCGAGCAGCGCGCCACCGCCGAGAACGACGCCGCCGAGCTGCGCGCCACCGCCCAGCGCGAGGGCGACGACATGCGCAACGCGGCCGAGCGCGAGGCCGAGGAGGTGCGCACCTCGGCCCGCCGCGAGGCCGACGAGCTGACCTCCACGACCGAGCGCGAGGTCGCCAAGCTGCGCGCCACCGCCGACCACGAGGTCGCCGAGAAGCGGGCGGGCGCCGAGCGCGAGATCGCCAAGCTGCGCACCACCACCGAGCGCGAGGTCGCGCAGCTGCGCGCGTCCACCAAGCGCGAGCGCGACGAGATCCTCACCACGGCCAAGCGGCAGGCCGACGAGATGCGCGCGCAGGCCCAGCGCATCCTGGAGGAGAGCGAGGCCCAGCGCGCCCAGGCCGAGGCCGAGTTCGAGATCCAGCTCGCCGCCCGCCGCGAGGAGGCCGACCGGCAGGACGCCGAGCGGCACTCCGCGGCGCAGGCCGCCACGCAGAAGCTGGTCGCCGAGGCCGAGCAGCGCGCCGCGTCCGCCGAGCAGCGCGCCGCGAAGGCGACCCAGCAGGCCGAGCAGACCCGGCGCGAGGCCGACTCGCACGCCAAGCAGCTGATGGCCAACGCGCGCAAGAACTCCGACAACGTGATCGCCGAGGCCAAGGCGCAGGCCGAGCAGCTGCTCGCCGAGACCAAGGCCGAGGCCGACCGCGTCCGGACGGCGGCGCAGCGCCAGGTCGACGAGCTCACCCGGCAGCGCGACAGCATCACCAGCCACCTCAACCAGCTGCGCCAGCTCATCGGCGGCGTCGCGCCGACGATGGGCGGCGAGCCCGAGCTGGCCGCGCCCCCGGAGAAGGCCGCGATCCCGGCGGCCGAGCCCAAGCCGGCCCCGGCGCAGCAGAAGCAGCAGCAGCCGGCCGCCGCGAAGGCCGCGCCCGCCAAGCAGGCCCAGGCCAAGAAGTCCGAGGAGGACGACGAGGACTGGTGGCAGGAGTGAGTTCCTGAGCACGGCGTCGAGGAGAGCCTAGAGGCGGTGAACGCCTCTAGGCTTTCCTTCGTCTTACCACCGTGGGACGTCGGTCCGACGGCCCCGAACCATGACCCGCGCGTGACCACGTCGCATCGGCGAGGCAGAGGACGAAGAGGAGAGCGGCGTGCCCGACGAGACCTCCCGCGAAGACGAGCCGGAGGCGGCGCCCGGCACGGGACGGCCGGCGGGCGAGCACCGCGTCCCCGCCCCC
>NZ_VCKZ01000513.1 GCF_005889745.1 Actinomadura geliboluensis | reverse complement strand
ACGGGTCCGGCCGGACCGCCGGCCCGGCCGCGGGAGGCCGCCCCCCCGCCGGCCACCGCTCCAGGACCCTCCGAACCCGCCACTCCCGCCTCCGCCTCAGACGCCGCCTCCGAGGCCGCTCCCCCCGCGGCGGGCGCCCCGGTGACCGAAGTCACAGGCGAGGAGCCCGCGCCGCGCCCCGGCCCGCAGGGCGACATCTCCCCCGAGCAGGTGCGCGAGCATCTGCGCCGCAGAGCCGTCTTCCTGCGCGAGCTGGCGGAGGCCCGCGAGCTGCGCGCCCGGGTGACGCCGCACCGGTCCCGCCGCGCGCGGATCCACGCGGCCCTGCGGCGCCGCACCTTCCGCATCAATTGATGGGGATTGGATAGGTTCTTGGCGCCAGGTACCAGTACGTGGTGCCGACTCCCGGTCTGACCGCCGGGTGCGGCGCCGAGTTTGACGGTGGGGCACGCGTCTGCGCGCCGCATCTGCGACCATGCCCTGGCAGGAGACGCGCCGGTGGGGTGGAAATGACGGATGTGGACGCGACGGACTTCGCCGTCGTGGTGTACCGGGAAGACGAGCGCTGGGAGGCCGAGATCCTCCCGGTGGCGCTGACCGAGGACCTCGCGGGGCTGATCCATGCCCTGCGCCAGCAGCCGAGCCTCGGCGGCACGGTCGGGCTGGTCTCGGTCGGCGACGACTTCTTCGTCGCGATCCGGCTCCTCGGCGACGACGTCATGGTGTTCCTGTCGGACGTCACGGCCTCGGTCGACTGGCCGCTGGCCGGCCAGGTGCTCGACTACCTCGACATCCCGATCCCGGAGGACGAGGAGCTCGACCAGGTCCTCCCGGTCGGCGACATGTCGATCTTCGCCGACCTGGGGCTGGACGAGATGGAGCTCGGCGCGATCTCCGGCGACCTGGAGCTGTACCCGGACGAGATGCTGCTCAGCATCGCCGGCCGCGTCGGTTTCGCGCCGGCCTTCGAGCGCGCCCTCGACGCCGTCCCCTGATCCCCTGTTCTCTCGGCCCCTGCGCGCCTGACGTCGTAGGCCGCGTCCGGCAGTCCCTGATCAGGCGGATGTCGGGAAACCGTGGGTTCGGGCGTAATCGTGCAGGCCGGCCCAGTCGTCGCCCGTGTGGCTGTGGGCGGGGTCCAGGCAGCCGAGGCTGATGGGGCGCCTGGCGTCATAGCGGGGCGCGCGCGTGTCCGGCGGGTTGGTGAAGTCGAGGACCTCGGCGATGTTGCGGGCGGCGGCGTCCCGCACGGTCAGCGGCTCCAGGCCCCAGCGCCACTCGATCGCCTTCAGCACGGACGTGTGGTCGTACACCTCGTGCGCGACGGCGCCGCGCCGGGCCCGCGGCGAGATCAGCAGGCACGGGACGCGGAAGCCGCGCAGCCCGGTGCCGAGGTCGGGGCGCGGGTCGGGGCCGGTGGGCGGCGGGACGTGGTCGAAGAACCCGCCCCACTCGTCGTAGTTGATCATGAAGAGGGTGCGCGGCCAGTTCGGCGACGTGACGAGCGCCGTGTAGACCTCGTTCAGGAACGCCTGCCCGAACCGGATGTCGGCGAGCGGGTGCTCGTCCTCGGACATGCCGGGCAGGAAGATCTCGCCGAGGAAGCCGGGCTCGACGAAGCTGACCGCGGGCAGCCGCCCGGCGAGGGCGTCGGCGCGGAACTCCCAGATGCTCCGGCTGATGTCGAGGTGGCGGAGCCCCCACAGCGCGGTGAACGGGACGTCGCTGAAGTAGTAGCGGCAGGAGACGCCCTTGGCCTTCAGCCGGTCCCAGATGGTGGTGGTCTCGGAGATCGTCAGCGAGTTGGAGATCCGGTCGGTCTGCGCCGCGTGCTGGTAGATCCGGTTGGGGAACGTGGACGACATGATCGCGGGGAAGTAGCGGTCGCAGACCGTCCAGTCGAGCGCGGCGTGACCGTGGAAGCCCAGGTCGGGGCCCTCGTAGTAGCCGATGGAGAACACGTCGTTGTTCCCGGCGCGCAGCCATCCGTCGCACTTGCCGTCGTTGTACTCGACGCGTCCGCCCGCGTAGGAGTGGTCGGGGTCCTGGAAGCCGCAGCCCCACGGCACCTTCAGATGGTGGGTGCCGTGCTCGTTGCCGTCGGCGTCGGTGAAGGTGAGGCCGGCCTGGCGGCCGTCCGCGCCTGGGAGCCAGCCGAGATAGTGGTCGAAGGACCGGTTCTCCATCATCACGACCACGATGTGGTCGATGCCGGACTCCGCCGGATCGGGGAGTTCGGCGACCGGTGCCCGTTTCGTCGCGGCGAGCTGGGCGGCGTGGGCCTCGGTGGACGACCCGCCGGCGGCGCCCGCCGCCAGGATCGCCGCGGCGCCCGCCGTCCCCGCCAGAAACCCGCGCCTGCTCAGTTCGTCCGCGCTCATGGCGTTCCTCCCGGATGGGGACCGCTGTGCAGTATCCGGACTTCCGGGACGCGGGGGAAGGACGGCAGCCGTCCGCCACCGGACAGAACCTGAAGTTTATTCACAACCGTGGCCGGGGAGCGGTGTCCGGATTCGACCGCGCACGAGGGGTGTGACCGCGACATCCCCGTGGGTCACAATGAGCACGTGTCCTACTTCGCCGCCGTGTTCGCGCGGACCCCGCAGGGCTGGGTCGGCGCCGAGGCCGTGCTCGCCGAGGCCGACCACGTCGACGACGTCGCCGACCTGATGCGCGAGGCCGCCGTCGAGTCCTACGGCGACCCGGTGCTGCTGCTGATCGAGCAGGACGACGACTGGTTCGCGGTCGTCCGGCTGGACGGGGAGGACGAGCCCCGCGCCTTCGTGTCCACCATCCGCGAGGACGGGCTCGGCGCGCTGTTCCAGCAGCTCGTCGGCGAGGTCCCGGACGGCGACTCCGGCGGCGACCCGGCCCTGCTGGAAGACCTCGGCGTCGAGGCCAAGCGGCTCGCCGACCTCGGCGAGCGCGCGCTGCCCGGCGACGCGCTCCTCGCGGTCGCCGAGCAGGCCGGCTTCGGCGAGGAATTCGACCGCCTCCGTGACTGAGCCCCGCCGTCCCGCGAACGCCTCCGATCCGGCGGGCGGTGTGACCGATCCCGTCCTCGCGCGGTACGTCCCGGCGATGCTGCGGGCGCTGGACGAGGCGCGCGCCGCCGCCGAGGCGGGGGAGATCCCCGTCGGGGCGGTCGTGCTGGACGCGTCCCGCGAGGTCATCGGCACCGGCCGCAACGACCGCGAGGCGTCCGCCGACCCCACCGGGCACGCGGAGATCGTCGCGCTGCGGGAGGCGGCGGCGTCCCTCGGCACGTGGCGGCTGTCCGGCTGCACGCTGGTCGTCACGCTGGAGCCCTGCACGATGTGCGCGGGGGCGTCCGTCCAGGCGCGCGTCGACCGGATCGTGTACGGGGCGGTCGACCCGAAGGCGGGCGCGATCGGGTCGCTGTGGGACGTCGTCCGGGACCGGCGCCTCAACCACCGGCCCGAGGTGATCGCCGAACTGATGGCCGACGAGTGCGCCGCACCGCTTATCGAGTTCTTCGCGCGCCGCAGAGTCGGGTAGGCTCTCCCGCGGTGGTGTCGCCTAGTGGACGAGGGCGCACGCCTCGAAAGCGTGTGAAGGGCAACCTTCCGTGGGTTCGAATCCCACCACCACCGCTCATACCGAGGGCCGCGACGAAGTCGCGGCCCTTTCTCGTGCTTGCGTCCTTTCGGGGTGGCTCAGCCGACCGTGACCAGGGCCACACCGGCCGCGGCCACGAGGAGGCCCACGCGTTGGACGGCGCGCAGGCGCTCGCTGTAGGCGATCCGCGCTAACAGCACCGTGATCGCCGGGTAGAGCGAGGTGAGGACGGCGGCCAGGCTCAGCAGGCCGTCGTGCACCGCGAGGAAGTACAGGACGTTCGCGCCCGCGTCCAGGCTCCCGGACAGCAGCGCGAGCCCGATCAGCGTCCGTCCGGACACCCGCGGGCCGAGGCCGCGGCCGCGCGCGACCAGGAACAGCACCGCCGCGACCACGACGAGCAGGTTGCCGACGCGGGCGCCGACGATCGGCCACAGGCCGCTGCCGTCCCCCGCCGCCTCCAGCAGGACGAAGAAGACGCCGAAGCAGGTGCCGGAGACGGCGGCCATGATCGGGCCGGAGTCCAGCCGGCGGCCTGCGGCGGCCGCGCCGCCGTCCCCGGCCTCCATGCTGACCAGGCCGATCGCGACGAGGCACAGCAGCACCCCGACGAGCACGGACGCGTCCAGCCGCTCGCCTTTCGCGATGCCCACGGCGACCGGCAGGACCGCCGCCGCCAGCGCGGACACCGGCGCCACCACGCTCATCGGCCCCCGCGCCAGCGCCCGGTAGAACGCGATCAGGCCGGCGCCGCCGCTCATCCCCGCCGCGAACCCCCACGCCAGCGGCCCGGGGCTCGCGCTCCCACCGCCGAGCAGTGCGGCCACCAGCACCACCACGAGCCCGATCGGGACGCACCAGGTCAGTGCCTTCAACGCCGTGGACTTGCGCGCCACGGCGCCGCCGAGGAAGTCGGCGACCCCGTAGGCGAGCGCGGCGCTCAGCGCGAGGACCGTGACCATCACCGTCCGCCGAGCAGCCGACTTCCGATCCGGACGTCCGGCGAGATCGCGCGCAGCAGCTCCGCCAGGCGGTCGCCCGCCTCGGTCAGCCGCTCCATCGGGTAGGGCGCGAGGCTCTCCAGCAGGAAGAGGCCGTTCTTCGTGTCCTCCGTCAGCCGCGTCCGGACGCACTGGCGCCAGTTCCACCGCCGGCACGTCACGCCGGCGTCGTCGCGCCACACGACCTCGCCCGCGTTCGGGTGCTCGACGGCGGGCTCCCCGCCCACGATGACGTCGAACGGCTCGTCCCCCGAGGCCCGGACCAGGCGCGCCGGCCCCCGGTAGGCGTCGAGGTCCTCGCCGCCGATCGGCAGCGCGTACGCGACGCTCACCGCGTTGTAGGCGTCCACGACCTTGTTGATGGTCGGCAACGCGTCCGCGCGCCGGAGCAGCGCGTCAACCGACGGGCGCGTCCGCTGCGGCTTGGCGCCGAACGCCCGGTACGCCTCGCGCCACGCCTCGACGTGCGGGTCCTCGGCGTCCGCCTTCGCCGCCGCCTCGGCCAGCCACCCCTCCGACTCCGCGTCCCCGGGCCCGTTCGCCAGCCCCTCCGCGGTCATCACGAGCACGGCGAAGTCGGGACGCAGCTCCCGGACGGCCTCGTCCACGACGACCTGCTCCAGCATTTTCGAACCCTCCATACGGTCACTTTAATGAAACGCCGATACCACTATACCGACCGACCGCGGCCTAGTCCGAACAACGGCCGGTGAGGATCCTTGTCTAGGCGGGGTCCGTCAGGTGGCGGTCAAGCGCCGCTGGACTTGAGCCAGTTCGTCGGGTTCCGCCTCCGTCGCGTGCCACATCAGGCGTAGGTCGTCACCGTGCCAACGGGGAACGAGGTGGACATGGAGGTGGAACACCTCCTGCCAGGCCGCCTCTCCGTTGGCCTGGACGATGTTGAGGCCGTCCGGTGCGAGGGTCGCACTCAGCAAGGCAGCAACCTTGTGGACCATCTGCGCCACCTGACCGTAGGCGGCTGCGGGGATGTCCCAGATGTTCGCCGCGTGCGCGCGCGGTACGACGAGGGTGTGGCCTGGGTTGGCAGGTGCGATGTCCAGGAATGCGACCGTGTGCTCGTCCTCGGCCACGCGGTAGGACGGCAGCCGGCCGGCGATGATCTCGCAGAAGGTGCAGGGGCTCATCCGCTTGATGATTCACCGGCGCCTTCGCTTCCGCCATAACGTGCACGGGCGGCGGGGCGGAGAGTGTGTGCCGCCGGTTCGGGGCCGGGCGGTGCTGCGCGGGCCAGGCCGACGCGCCATTTGTGGTCGCCGCCGGAGCCCTCGGCGATGTTGGCGCGGGCGTAGGCGAGGACCCTCTGGGGAC
>NZ_VCKZ01000512.1 GCF_005889745.1 Actinomadura geliboluensis | reverse complement strand
CGCGAGCCCGTCGAGCAGCGCGCGGACGCCCGGCGTCAGCCGGACGGGCCACTCCTCTACGGACGAGTTCGACGACGCTCTTCGGGCCAGGCACCAGGCGGCGCAGGACGCCCTAGGCGAGCTCCCCGAAGGAAGCCCTGGTGCAGATCAACGCCGCGGTGCTGCGTGCCGCAGACGCCCCGTACACGATCGAGTCGCTCGACCTCGCCGACCCCGGGCCCGGCGAGGTCCTCGTCAAGATCGCGGGGGCCGGGATGTGCCACACCGACATGCTCGGACGGGTGCCGGGCGACCTGGTCGCCAAGCCCGTCGTGCTCGGCCACGAGGGCTCGGGCGTGGTCGAGGCGGTCGGGGCCGGCGTCACCGGCCTCACCCCCGGCGACCACGTGGTCATGTCGTTCGACTCGTGCGGGACGTGCGACACCTGCCGCACCGCGCGCCCCGGCGCGTGCCCGCAGATGATGGCGCTCAACATGCTCGCGGTGCCGCTGGACGGCGTGCCGCGCGCCACGACCGGTGACGGCGAGGCCGTCCACACCCGCTGGTTCGGGCAGTCGTCGTTCGCGAGCCACGCGCTCGGGACCGTCCGCAACGTCGTGCCGGTCACCGCCGACGCGCCGCTCGAACAACTCGGGCCGCTCGGCTGCGGCGTGCAGACCGGCGCCGGCTCGGTGCTGATCTCGCTCGGCGTCCGCGCCGGCGACAGCATCGCGGTCTTCGGCGCGGGCGCGGTCGGGCTGGCCGCCGTGATGGCCGCGCGGGTCGCGGGCGCGACCACGATCGTCGCCGTCGACCTGCACGAGTCCCGGCTCGACCTGGCCCGCGAGCTGGGCGCCACCCACCTGCTGAACGGAGCGGACGACGACATCGCCGGACAGATCAGGGCGATCTGCGGCGGCGAGGGCGTGCGGTACTCGTTCGACACCACCGCCGTCCCCGAGGTGGTGTCGACGGCGGTCGCGTCGCTGTGCACCACCGGCGTCTGCGGCCTCGTCGGCGTCGGCGCCGCCGAGTACCGGCTGGACGCGAACCTGCTGCTCATGGGCCGGACGGTCAAGGGCATCATCGAGGGCGACGCCGTCCCGCACACGTTCATCCCGACGATGATCGAGCTGTGGCGGCAGGGCCGGTTCCCCTTCGACCGCCTCATCACGACCTACCCGCTCGACCAGATCAACCAGGCGGAGGCCGACACGACGTCCGGCAAGGTCGTCAAGCCGGTCCTGATCCCCTAGGGCGGACGTCCGAAAAAAGGGTCGACCGGGCCGGGGCCGGTGCGTACGTTGCGCTCATGGACGAGTTGGACCTGCTCAAGCGCTCCGGCGGCCCGGTCACCCGCGACGCCCTCGCCCGCGACCTGGCCGCGCTCGGCGTCGCCGAGGGCGACATCGTGATGTTCCACACCCGCATGTCGGCGCTGGGCTATGTCGCCGGCGGCACGCAGACGGTCATCGGCGCGCTGCAAGACGCGGTCGGCGGCACGGGCACGCTGATGGTCACCTGCGGCTGGAACGACGCCCCGCCCTACGACTTCACCGACTGGCCCGAGGACTGGCAGGCCGCCGTACGCGCCGGCCATCCCGCTTACGACCCGGTGCTCAGCGAGGCCGACCACGACAACGGCCGACTGCCCGAGGCCCTGCGCCGCCACCCGGGCGCGGTGCGCAGCCGCCACCCCGACGTGAGCTTCGCCGCCCTCGGCCCGGACGCCCACACCCTCATGGACGACCACCCCTGGGACGACCCGCACGGCCCAAGGAGCCCCCTGGCCCGCCTCACCGACATGGGCGGCCGCGTGCTCCTGCTGGGCGCGCCCCTGGACACCCTTACTCTCCTGCACCACGCCGAAGCGCTCGCCGACGCGCCCGGCAAACGGTTCGTCGACTACGAGCAGCCCATCACCGTGGACGGCGAGCGCGTCTGGCGGCGCTTCCACGACATCGACTCCGAGAACGGCGCCTTCGACTACAGCCCGGTCGTCCCCGAAGAGCAGGACCCTTTCGACGCGATCGTCCGCGACATGCTCGCCGCCGGGCACGGCCGCCGGGGCAAGGTCGGCGCGGCCGACAGCCACCTGTTCGAAGCGCCCGACGTCGTGAGCTTCGGCGTCGACTGGATCGAGACGAAACTCGCGGCCGGCCGCGGCTAGACGACGCGGTGGAGGAGGGCGTCGCCGCGGGCGAGCCGATGGCAGTTCTCCGCGGCGACGGCGAAGTAGCGGTCCCACGTCTCGCGGGTCAGCCACGCGACGTGCGGCATCACGACGATGTTGTCCAGGGCGAGGAGCGGGTTGGACGCGTCCGCCGGCTCCTTCTCGAAGACGTCGAGGCCGGCGCCGCCGAGCCGGCCGGACGCCAGCGCGTCCACCAGCGCCGCCTCGTCGATGACCGCGCCGCGCGCCGTGTTCACGACGATCGCGCCGTCCGGCAGCAGCGCGAGCCGCCCGGCGTCGAGCAGGTGATGCGTCTCGTCGGTCAGCGGCACGTGCACCGACACGATGTCGCTCGCGCGCAGCAGGTCGTCCAGCTCCCGCCAGGCCGGGTCGTCGCGGCGCGGCCGCCGCGACGTGTAGAGGACGCGCGCGCCGACCGCCTCCAGCATGCCGCGCAGCAGCGTCGCGATCTCGCCGCCGCCGAGGAGGCCGACCGTCCGCCCGGCCAGCTCCCCGCCGACCAGCGCCCGGTCGGCGGGCCAGCCCGCGCCGCGCCGCGTCCGCGCGTCGAACGCGACGACCCGGCGCAGCGCCGCCAGCATCAGCAGCAGCGACGTCTCCGCGACGGCCTGCGCGTTCTGCCCCGGCATGTTCGCTACCGCGATCCCGCGCTCCCGCGCCGCGTCCAGGTCGATCGTGTTGACCCCGGTGCCGAGCTTCTGGATCAGCCGCAGCTTCGGCGCCCGGTCCATGTCGGCGGCCGTGAGCGGACGCAGCACGTGCCAGACGACCTCGGCGTCCGGCAGCAGCTCCGCGAACCGCGCGTCGTCCTGCTCGGAGCAGCTCACGATGTCGAGACCGGGCTCCGCGTGGTCCATGTCGTAGTGCAGCAGCACCCGCATGCCGCCCCCTTCCGTCCGTTGCGGGAACCCCGGGTCGGCGCCCGGCCCTCCCCCCGGATTATCGTGCGGATCATGGGGAGGAGTCCCAGAGCACCGCGCGAGACGAGGTAACGCCATGTGGACGGACGTCCCCATCATCCAGGCGCCGATGGCGGGCGGCCCGTCGACGCCCGCCCTGGCCGCCGCCGTGTCGGACGCGGGCGGCCTCGGCTTCCTCGCCGCCGGCTACAAGACGCCCGAGGCCATGCGCGCCGACATCGCCGCGACCCGGGAGCTGACTTCGCGCCCGTTCGGCATGAACCTTTTCATGCCGTCCCTGGACGAGATCGACCCCGCCGAAGTGGCCGCCTACCGCGATCGCCTCGCGCCCGAGGCCGACCGCCTCGGCGTCGCCCCCGGCACCCCCGGCGCCCGCGACGACGCCTACGAGGCCAAGGTCGCCGACCTGCTGTCCGACCCGCCGCCGTTCGTCAGCTTCACGTTCGGCTGCCCTTCGCCGGACGTCATCGAGGCGTTCCAGGCCAAAGGCGTGACCGTGGTCGTCACGGTGACGTCCGTGGACGAGGCGCGCCAGGCGGCCGCCGCCGACGCCCTCTGCCTGCAAGGGGCCGAGGCGGGCGGGCACCGCGGGTCGTTCACGAACACCTCCGACGAGCCGCTGCCGCTGCGCGTCCTGCTGCACTCCGTCCGCGCGATGACCTCGCAGCCCCTCATCGCCGCCGGCGGCCTCGCCTCGTCCTCGGACATCGCCGAGATCCTCTCCCTCGGCGCCGTCGCCGCCCAGCTCGGGACGGCGTTCGTCCGCTGCCCGGAGAGCGGCGCCAGCGCCGTCCACAGGGCCGCCCTGACCGACCCGCGCTTCACCTCCACCACACTGACCCGCGCCTTCAGCGGACGCCTCGCCCGCGGCCTGGTCAACCGCTTCCTCACCGACCACTCACCGCACGCACCGGCCGCCTACCCGGACGTCCACTACGTGACCTCGCCACTGCGCAAGGCGGCCGCCGCCAAGGGCGACCCGGACGGCGTGAACCTGTGGGCGGGCGAGTCCTTCCACAAGACATCCGACGCCCCCGCCGCCGACCTAGTACGCGCCCTGACCCCCCGCTAATGCCCGACCTGGCCATCCTGATCGGCCTTCAGGCGTCCGGGAAGACGACGTTCTACCGACGGCATCTCGCCGGACATGTCCACGTCAGCAAGGACCTCTTCCCGAGAGGCGCCCGGCGCAAGCAGGC
The DNA here is from genome assembly GCF_005889745.1 of Actinomadura geliboluensis. Lineage (GTDB taxonomy): Bacteria > Actinomycetota > Actinomycetes > Streptosporangiales > Streptosporangiaceae > Spirillospora > Spirillospora geliboluensis. The sequence goes on along the minus strand of NZ_VCKZ01000512.1, from coordinate 1,617 downwards.
ACGCCAGTTGAGGCTCATATCCGAGGCCCTGGAACAAGACCGTGACGTGGCGGTCGACAACACGAACCCGTCCCCGGACGAATGGCAGCCGCTCATCACCGTGGGCCGCCGCCACAGTGCCCGCATCATCGGCTATTGGTTTCCGCCGGACGTCGAACTCTCGATGCGCCGCAACGCCGTCCGCCCACCCGAAATCCAGGTGCCGGACGTCGGCGTCTATGCCACTCTCAAACGTCTTCGCCGTCCGCGCCCGTCAGACGGCTTCGACGCGTTGTTCGCGGTGCTCCCCGCCGCCGGCGGCGCATTCGACGTCAGGGAGATGACCGATGAAGGACCTTGAGTCGCGGATGCGCGCCCGCGAATGGTTCCACTCGCTGACCCTGCTCCCCGGCGCGTGGACGGTCATCCGCGTGGACGGCCGCTCCTTCTCCCGCTTCACCGAGTCCCGCTTCGACAAGCCCTTCGACCCGCGTTTCTCGGCGCTCATGGCCGGCACCGCGAAGGCGCTCCTCAGCGACCTCGGCGGCCGCTTCGCCTACACCGAGAGCGACGAGATCTCCGTCGTGCTGGACCCGTCGTTCGACCTGTTCGGCCGCGAGGTGGAGAAACTCGTCTCCCTGTCGGCGAGCATCGCGACCGCCGCGTTCACCCACGCCGCCGGCGAACCCGTCGCGTTCGACAGCCGCATCTGGATGGGCACGGCCCTGGACGAGGTCGTCGACTACCTTTCCTGGCGCCAGGCCGACGCCGCCCGCTGCGCCCTGAACGGCTGGTGCTACTGGACGCTCCGCAACGAGGGCCGCTCCGCCCGGCAGGCGACCCGCGAACTCGAACGCACCTCCGTCTCGGCAAAGAACGAACTCCTCTACGCGCGCGGAATCAATTTCAACGAGGTTCCGGCCTGGCAGCGCCGCGGCGTGGGGCTCTGGTGGGAGAACTACGAGAAGTCCGGCCACGACCCCATTCGGGGCGTCGACGTGACCGCCACTCGCCGCCGCGTCCACGTCCAACGCGAACTCCCCATGAAGGACGCCTACCGCGACCTCGTCCGGTCGCTTTTGGAGGCGGGTTAGAGCTCGTTGCCCCAGTCCCAGAGGGCCTGGAGAACCGGGCCGAGGCGGTGGCCGTGCGGAGTGAGGGCGTATTGCGTCCGGGGCGGCCATCCCGGCTGGCGGCGCCGTTCCAGCACTCCGCATTGAACGAGATGTGCCAGGCGGTCGGCGAGCACCTTGTCCGATAGAGCGGGCAGCGCCTGGCGCAGCTCGGTGAACGACCGGTCTTCGCGCAGGAGTTCCCGCACGACCAGCGTCATCCAGCGGCCGCGCAGGACGTCGAGCGTGATCTCCACCGGGCAGGAGGGGGTCGGCTCGTCCACGGCGGCGCGCGGATCGTCGGGCAGCCCCGGGTGGCCAACCGTTTGGTGAGTCACGAAAGCGCCTCCTAGCGTTGCCGCGTCCCCGCCCTGTCTACACGAAGGACACCGAATGCCGCGCCTCGCCGACCGTCCCGAAGACGTCCCGCACGTGTTCGCCGACCGCTTCAACTCCGGCGACCCTTCAGCGGTCGCGGAAATGTACGCGGAAGGGGCCGTCTTCGTCCCCACTCCCGGCACGCCGC
>NZ_VCKZ01000066.1 GCF_005889745.1 Actinomadura geliboluensis | reverse complement strand
GCCCTACCCGGCCCCCAGCACCCGCCGCCGGACCGACACCCAGAACACCAGCAGCAGGCGCTTCCACTCGGGCATCAGCAACGCCATCAAGACGTCCTCCCGGATCCCCCGGCGGCTGCGGCGCACCCCGGACCAGGCGCGGGCGAGGTCCACCATCAGCATCCGGTGCGCCGGGTCGCCGACGGCGACGGACGTGAACAGGGCGACGATCCGCGGCCGCAGGTCCGGCCGCGCCTCCGCCGTGTCGAGCCAGAGCTCCATCGCCTGGAGGACGCCGTCCAGCCCCGCCGCCGCCCCCGTCTCCATGGCCAGCAGCAACCACCACGGGGACGCGCACGCGGCGGGCTCGACCGCGCCGGGCCCGGTCAGGACGACCGCGGCGCCGTCCGCGCCGCGCTCGCCCGCCAGCCTCAGGAACAGCGCCGCGCCGAACCACGGGAGCCGTCCTCCGGCCCCGGACAGGTCGGCCCCGGAGTCCGCCCAGACCAGTGCCCTGCGCAGCACCTCGGCCCGGTGGACGGCCGCCAGCCGCAGCGCCGCCGCCAGCGCCACGGTGCGCACGCCCTCGCCGCACACCGCGAGCCGCCCGATGGCGTCCAGGACGGCACCGGCCCTGACCGGGTCGACGCCGTCCGGCATGGCGAGCAGGATCCGCAGCGCCACGCCCGCGAGGCGGGCGGCGTCCCGCTCCGAGCCGAACCCGGCCGCGGCGCCGCACCACGCCAGTGCCGCCTTGGCGACCTCGTCGCCGTGGGCGGCCGTCAGGCCGATGGCCGCGTCCACGACCTCGTCGCGGACCTGGGCGTCACCGAACGTCGCGAGGTGCTTGAGCCGGGTCAGGGCGATCGACGGATACGTCCCGCCGAGCACCTGGCAGACCCGGACGATCGTCAGCTTCAGCGTCTGCGGCGTCCCCCGCTCCTTGGACCACTCGTAGAGGACCCTGCGCACCCGCCCGCCGACGACCGGGTGCAGGCAGGTCTCGACCAGCGCCAGGTAGGCGAGGTCCGGCTGCCCGCGCCGGGCCCAGTCGTACGCCGTCTGCCGGATCCAGCCGGGCATCCCGTTGTCCGCGGCCAGGTGGGCGAAGACGGTGGCGACCTTGCGCTGGAGCGGTTCGTCCAGGCCCACGGCGTCGTCGGTCGGCAGCTCCGACAGCCACGCCAGCAGGTCGGTCCGCACCAGCGGGTAGTCGCGGCAGGCGTGCCGCAGCACCGAGGACGCGTAGCCGTGCCGGCGGAAGAGGATCCGGTCGTCCTCGCGGTCCGCGCCGAGCAGGTCGCTGAGCGCGGCGGACGGGCACCAGGCCAGCCCGCCGCCCTCCACGTTGATGCGCAGATGCCTGGCGAGCGACAGCGCGGCCCCGTACACGCCCGACTCGCTCGCCGGCGTGATCGCGGCGGCGGCGATCAGCAGCGTCCTGTCCCGCAGGCCCGGGTAGTCGGCGAACCAGCCGCGCAGCTGCTCCTCCCACCCGAGGTAGGCGCGCTCGGCCTCGGCGGCGTCGCCGGTCTCCAGGACGAGGTCGGCGAGCCGCCGGCCGTCGGCGGGCGAGCCGCCCTTCAGCAGCTCGGCGGCGCGCTCCCAGTGAGGCCACTGCGTGCTGCCGAGGCGGCACACGTCGAGCCGGCGCCGGTAGACGGCGTCGGCGGGCGGCGGCTCCACCGGCACCGGCGCGAGGAACTCGAACCGGCGCAGCTCCGCTGCAGTCCCCAGGACGAGGACGATCCCCTGGGATCGGCCGAGGACCACCTCCATCCGGGACCGGAGGCGCGACGCGTCGTCCTCGTCGGCCGCGCGCACCAGGTACGCGCAGTCCGCGCTCCAGTTCTCCTCCGCGTCGTCCTCCGCCGACGAGAACGGGCGGATCGGCAGGTCGGGACGGATCTCCCGCGCCGCCGCGACCGCCGTGGTCGTGACCCCGGCGCCCTCGTCCCCGGCGAGCGCGACCACGCGGTCGCGGCGCAGGGCGTCCACGATCAGGTCGTGGTTCCCGGCGCGCACGTAGCCCGCGACGCGCTCGCCGATCTCGCTCTCCGAGAGCCCCATCGGGGAGCGCCCGCGCCCGGCGTGGAAGTGCATGACGAGGTCGCGGGAGACCGTGTTCCCGAACGCGTTCTGCGTCTCGTCGCCGCTGATCGTGACGTCCTCGACCGCCGTCATGACCGCTCCTGCCGGAAGTCGCCGCCGACCGTGTTCCCGAACGCGTTCTGGGAGTCGTCCCCGCTGATCGTGATGCCGCTGATCGACGTCCCGGACGCCGGTGGCGGCGGGGCAGGGTCGGCCGGCTTCTCGCCGCCGTCCGGCCGCCCCCGCCCGGACGGCACCGGCACGTACAGGTAGGCGGGCTTGGCGTACTGCTTGACCTTCGCCTCCACCTCGGTGACCTGGCTCGCGCGAAGGGCGGTGCGCCCGCCTTCGACGTAGGCGGTGAACAGTTCCCGCGAGAACGCGAAGACCGCGAAGGTGACCTCCGGGTCGCTGTGGTCGAGGGCGTCGCGCAGCGGCCGGCTGTCGAGCAGCCGGCACGCGTCGATGACGGCCGTGGAGATCGCGGGGGCGGCGGCGCGCTCGTCGTCCACGAGGCCCACGTGCAGCGCGGCCCGCAGCCGCAGCCGCAGCCCGCGCGCCCGCAGCCCCGGCGCGCTCGCGGCCAGCTCGTCCTGGAGGAGGCGCGCGAACGGGGCGACGAGTGCGGGCACCGCCTCCTGCGGCAGGACGGCGAGGATCCCGTCCCCGGTGCTCTCGACAAAGCGGGCCTTCTGCCAGGTCTCCCCCAGCCCGCTCGCCTCGAAGGCGGCGGTCAGGGCCCGCCGGATCTCCAAGTGGACGTCCGGCAGCTCGGCGTCGCGGTGGGCGCTGAACTTCTCGGCGTCCACGACCAGGACAGCGCGGAACTCCTCCATGCGGCCTCCCAGATGGGTGCGGATGGCCACAACACTGCCGACGTCCCGCCGAACGCTCTGTCAGATATCAGACAGAGTCCCGGCCTGATGCGGCCAGGGCGCGGAGCCCGCGGCGATCGGTGATGACGGTGCGGCCGCGCTCGGTCGACACGACGCCCAGCTCGCGCAGCCGTGCCAGCTCGGCGGCGACGACACCGCGGGACAGGCCGACCGCCTGCCCGATCTCCTGCTGGCCGAGCCCGACCTCGGCGCCGGTCCCGGCGAGGCGCAGCAGGGCCCGGACGACGCGGGGCCCCGCCGGCAGCGCCGCCGTCTCCGCGCGCCACTCCTCCCCCTCGCGCAGCCGCCGCATCGCATGGCGCAGCAGGTCCCCCTCCGCACCGGCGACGCTCACCAGCGCGCGGAAGCGGTCGGCCGGGAGGGCGCGGGTGACGCACGCGTCCATCGCGACGACGGTGGCCGAGCGGTCGTCGCCGCCCAGGACGGCGATCTCCCCGAGCAGCTCACCCGGGCCGCGCACGGCGAGCAGCAGGATCTCGCCGTCCGGGAGGGCGAGCAGCGCCTTGATCCTGCCCTCCAGCAGAAGGAGCACGTGGGACGGCGGGTCGCCCTGCCGGAGCAGGACGTCGCCCGCGCGGAACCGCCGCTCCGCGCCCGCCGCGACGAGCGACTTCCACGTGCGGGTCGAGAGGCCGGCGGGAATCATGCGTCCATCATGCCTGGCACGGGATTAGAACGGGTTCTAGTATCTGGGCATGAGGTTCACCTACGCCGAGGCCATGACCGACCCCTCGTACTACGTGCCGTTGGCCAGGGCCGCGGAGGCGGCCGGGTACACGAGCATGTCGGTCGCCGACTCGCTCGTCTACCCGAAGGAGTCCGACTCGACCTACCCCTACACCGCGGACGGCAACAGGGAGTTCCTGGAGGACAAGCCCTTCATCGAGACCTTCACGCTCATCGCGGCGCTCGGGGCGGTGACCAGCACGCTGCGGTTCACGCCGTTCGTGCTCAAGCTGCCGATCCGGCCGCCGGTGCTGGTGGCGAAGCAGGCCATGTCGATCGCGGCGCTGACCGGCGGACGGCTCGGGCTGGGCGTCGGGCTGAGCCCCTGGCCCGAGGACTTCCAGGTGATGGGCGTGCCGTGGGAGCGGCGCGGCAGGCGGATGGACGAGGCCATCGACATCCTGCGCGGCCTCAGCACCGGCGACTACTTCGAGTTCCACGGGGAGCACTTCGACGTCCCGGCGATCAAGATGGCGCCCGCGCAGCCGTACCCGATCCTCGTCGGCGGGCACAGCGAGCCGGCGCTGCGGCGGGCGGTCGTGCGCGGCGACGGCTGGATGCACGCCGGCGGCGACGACCTGGACGCGCTGCTGGCCAGGCTGCGGAGCATCCGGGAGCAGGAGGGCAAGGCCGGCGAGCCGTTCGAGGTGCACGTGATCTCCATGGACGCCTACACGCCCGACGGCGTGAAGCGGCTGGAGGACAAGGGCGTCACCGATGTGATCGTCGGCTTCCGGATGCCCTACGCCAAGGGCCCCGACACCCAGCCGCTGGCCGACAAGATCGAGGCCCTGGAGCGGTTCGCCGAGGGCGTGATCACCAAGGTCCAATAAAACGAGAACACGTTACAATTCGGCCATGGACGCGATCACCTGGAACGCCCCCGAGGCCGACCATCCGGCGCGCCGCGCCGCCCGGGCCTCGATGGCCGCGGTCGTCGAGGGCCGCAAGGACGACTGGCTGGGCCTCTTCACCGAGGACGCCCTCATCGAAGACCCCGTCGGACCGTCCTTCCTGGACCCGACCGGCGACGGCCACCGAGGCCCGGACGGCATCACGGCCTTCTGGGACAACTTCGTGTCGACGATCTCCGGGTTCCGGTTCACCGTCGCCGACTCCTTCGCCAACGGCCCCTGCTGCGCGAACGTCGCCACGATCACCACCACGACCCCCGACGGCTCCACCATGACGATCGACTGCGTCCTGATCTACACCGTGGACGACGAGGGCCGGATCACCTCGCTGCGCGCCCACTGGGAACCGGACCGCGCGATGGCCACCCTCACCAAGGGCTGATTCAGCCCGGCCAGGCGTCGTCGGCGGGCGGCAGCAGGGACTGGGCGATCGTCCGCTCCAGGCGCCGCACCGCCATCGACTCGCCGACGAACCCCTGGATCGCCTGAAGGAGCTGCTGCAACCCGCCCGAGTAGTCGAGGCACGTCTGCACGATGGCGAACAGGTCGGCGCGCGCCTCCGCCGACCGCGGCACCGCCCCGGCGATCTCCAGCGACAGCGCCGCGACCACCTGGTCACGGCCGCGCTCGGCGCGCAGCCGGGGGATCTCCAGGAGGCCGTCCACGACGCGGAACAGCGCGGGCAGCGGCACCTCGGCCGGGCCCGGCGGCACCTCGAACCCGATCCGCGACTCGGGCACCGCGGGCGTCCCCCCGGCGGGACGGACGGGCCTGCCGCCCGGCACCCTCACCCACGCCTCGTCGGACGTCTCCTTCACCCGCACCTCGACCGGGTAGTAGTCGCCCGGATCGACCAGGCCCCGCCCGTGGCGCACCACGTCGTCGTACACCCGCCGCGAGACGATCAGCGCGATCCCCGTCTCGGCCGCGGCCACCGCCTCCTTCAGCGGCGCCGCGTCCAGCAGCCGGAACGCGTGCGTCAGCGCCGTGCTGACGATGCCGCGCCCGTCCGACTCGGCCTCGCCCACGTTGACCGCCACCCGCAGTCGCATCAGCGCCGCCTCGCTCGCCGCCGCGTTGTGGTGCCGCACCTCCGCGCGCAGCCGGTCGACCACCGCCGTCAGCAGCAACTCCGTCCGGACATGCGCCGGCAGGACGACCATCACCCCGTCCCCGCGGTCCTCGTGGTAGCAGTCGTCGAGCCGCAGCCCGGCACCCGCCAGGCTCCGGTCGAGCCCCTCGTACATCGCCTTCCGCACCCGCACCCGCACCGGATCGGCACGGGACGCGGCGCTGAACCCGGCGATGTCGCAGAGGAAGAACGAGCACATCCCCCCGGGCCGCCACTCCTTGGGCGCCGGGCGCAGGGTCTCCGTCACGGGCACCTCACACCGGTGGTCGCTGCCGACTCCACTGTGCAACCCTCGACCGACTCCGGCAAGCGGAGTGTGTCAACGGACACATTCAGCCCCGCCGTCCCAGGAAGTGCCGCATATCCGGCGCATGCGGTGATGGACGGGAGAACAAGCGCCGCCGGAACGCGTTTCGGCGAAGCGTTCCGGTCCGCACCTCCGAAGAACCGTCGGCCGACCGGACGGCGCAAAGAAATCCACGGCGCGTCTTCTTCGAGATTCGCGCGCGGGACGCCGCCGGGTCCATATGATCGTCGCGTCGCGGCTAGTCTGGTGCTCCTGAGCCCACAGAGGGAGCGCGACGCATTTCCGATTCGCGGGACAAGCGGGAAAAGAAGGGGAGACGGCCGTGCGGGTCACTCATGGCAGGGCATCAGAGTCCGGCGGCCTCACAGGCCCCTTCTGGACGCCTCCCACCCGCCGCGAACTCGACGCCTCGACGGCGTCCGAGGGAACGGTCCTGAACTCCGCGCTGCGGCGCGCCCAGGACGAGTCGCGCGACCCGCGCCGTGTCTGGGCGGGTTTCGACAACCGCGTCTGATGCCCGCGGCCGGAACCGGCGAATGGCCGTTTCACGGCCTCGACATTCCCGCGCTCGCGGCCGGCGGATGGCGGCCCGTGCCGTTCTCCGAGTTCGTTCTCAAGATCCACGGCCGCTGCAATCTGGCCTGCGATTACTGCTACGTCTACGAGAGCGCCGACCAATCTTGGCGGGACCGTCCCGCGGCGATGCCCGCCGAAGTGCTCGATGCCGCGGCGGCGCGGGTGTCCGAGCACGTCCGGGCCCACGCGCTGCCCAGGGTGGCGATCGTCCTGCACGGCGGCGAGCCGCTGCTGGCGGGGCGGGCGGCCGTCGCGGCGGCGGTGGCGCGGTTCCGCACGGCCCTGCCGTCGTCCTGCGACGTCGAGGTGAGCATCCAGACGAACGGGGTGCTGCTCACCGACGCGATGCTGGCGATGCTCGACGAGCACGACGTGGGCGTATCGGTCAGCCTCGACGGCGACCGCGAGGGCCACGACCGGCACCGGCTCCGTGCCAACGGCCGCGGGAGCCACGCCGAGGTGATGCGCGGGCTGAACCGCCTCGCGGGCGCGCACCGGCGGCTCTACCGGGGGCTCCTCTGCACGGTCGACCTCGACAACGATCCGATACGGACGTACGAGGCCCTCCTTGAGACGGGTCCGCCGCGCGTCGACTTCCTGCTCCCCCACGGGACGTGGGCCGCCCCGCCGCCCCGCCGTCCCGTGGACGGCGGCGGCACCCCCTACGCCGACTGGCTCATCGCGGTGTTCGACCGCTGGTACCGGGCGCCGCGCAAGGAGACCGGCGTCCGGCTGTTCGAAGAGATCATGAACGTGCTGCTCGGCGGGCAGAGCCGGAGCGAGAACGTCGGGCTGTCCCCGGTCGCCATGCTCGTCGTCGACACCGACGGCACGCTCCAGCAGGTCGACTCGCTGAAGACGTCCTATGCGGGCGCGCCCGAGACGGGCCTCACCGTCTTCGATCACCCCCTCGACGACGCGCTGTGGCATCCCGGCGTGGTCGCCCGGCAGATCGGCCGCGCGGCCCTGCCCGGCACCTGCGCGGGGTGCGCGGTCCGCGACGTCTGCGGCGGCGGCGCCTACGCGCACCGCTACCGGGAGGGCCGCGGCTACCTCAACCCCTCCGTGTACTGCCCCGACCTGCTGAAACTGATCGGCCACATCGGGCGGACCGTCCAGCGCGACCTCGCCCTCGCGGGCAGCCGCTGACGACCGGCCCGGCCGGCGTCACAAGGCGGTGGGCTCGATGTCGCATTCGAGGAGTTCGCCGCGCTCGGCCGCGCGCACGTCCGGATGGCCCGCGCCGAGCACCCGCGCCAGCAGGGCCAGGGCCGGGGCGATGTCGTGCTCCTCGCCCATGGCGGCCCGCGCGCGCTCCAGGTTGAGCGCGGCGGCGAGCGCGTACGGATGCCGCTCGCCGAGGGAGGCGATCATCTTGCCCCGCACGTCGGTCAGCAGCCGGGCCGCGGCCTCCAACTCACCCAGCAGGTAGTAGTCGTTGGCCAGCCCGACCGTGGCGCACAGCGCGTAATAGTGGTGGGGCCCCAGGATCCCGGCCTCAAGGCTCGACAGCGCCGCCCGGTCGGCCTCCTGCGCCGCGTACACCTCCGCCAGCCGGCGCAGGACGACCGCCCGGTCGATCGCGCAGACCAGGGCGAACGGGTGGGCCTCCCCCATCTGCCGGCGGTACCCGTCCAGCGCCTCGTCGATGAGCGGCAGCGCCTCGGCGGGACGGCCGATCGCGCTGGTGGTCAGCGCCAGGCAGACCTTGCTGGCCAGCGTGCTCGGATGCTCCTCCCGGAACCGGCGGACATGGGCGGCGAGCGTCTCGGCGGCCAGCCGGTGCGCCTCCTCGTGGCGTCCGAGCTTCCGCAGCGTGCCCGCATGCGTGATCTTCGCCTGCAGCACCATCGCGTGCCCCGGGCCGAGGACCGGCCGCGGGTTGGCGAGGTTGTCGGCCTGCATCTCGTGGGCCTCGCCGTACCGCCCCAGCGCGTGCAGGTCCAGCGCGAGGTGGTGGTTGATGCGGAACTGCTGCCGGTACGGCTGCCCCGGCTTCCGCAGGCCCTGCCACACCTCCAGGTCGATCTCGTACGCCTGCTGGAACTCGCCCAGGATCCGCAGGTCGATGGCGAGGTTCGTGGCCGACAGCTGCGTGTTGGGGTTGTCCTGCGCGAACAGCCGGCCCATGCGCCGCCAGGCGTCGAGATCGACCTCGTAGGCGCGGCGGAACTCGCCGCGGAAGCGCAGGTCGGCGCCGAATCCGGCGGCGGCGAACAGGGTCTGGATGTGGTCGGCCCCGAACTTGTGCCGCGTCCGGGCGAGGTTCTCCTCGCTGAGGTCGGCGGCCGCCCGGTTGTCGCCCAGGCCGCGCAGGGCGTTGGCGAGGACGCGGGACACGTCCAGGACCGCGTCGTCGTCGGCGCCGTACCGCTCCAGCCAGCGGTCCAGCGCGATCTCCGCCAGCCGCCGGCTGCCCTCGTACTCCCCCGACATGTTGAGGAACTTCGCCTGGTCGATGCCGACGAGCCGGATGCCGTACTCGTCCGCCTCGAACACCCCGGACGGGACGACATGGGGCGTGATCTCGGCCCGGCGCTCCCAGGTGGACTCCACCTCCGGCGGGTCGTCGGGCGTCGCCGCGGCCAGCACCGCGTGCACCTGGTCCCGGACGCGGCGCCGCCCGTCCTCGCCGAGCCGGTCGTTCAGTATGGCGCGGACGAGCCGGTGCACCTGGAGCGCCGCCGACTCCTCGTCGAAGCGGGCGAGGGAGAACCGCGCGATCGCGCGCATCGCGTCCCGCAGCCGGGTCTCGTCCGCCAGCAGCCCGGCGAGTTCGGCGGGCAGCGCCGCCGACCCGCCCGCGGCGAGCAGCCCGCAGGGCACCGGCTCGGGGCCGAAGACGGCCCACAGCTCCAGCAGCGCCCAGGCGACGGGCGCCTTCTCCCGGAGGAGGTCGAGGTTCAGGCTCACCCCGGCCGCCAGCGACACCGGGAAGTCGTCGCCGGACGGGGCCGCCGCGACGATCTCGGTGAGGCGGCGGTCGAACAGCCGCAGGTAGTCCTCCACGGTGCCGTCGGTGACGGCCTGCCACGCCGCGGCCTGGTGCACCGCCAGGGGAAGGTCGCCGACGCGTTCGGAGAGCAGGTCGGCCTCCGCCTCCGTCAGGCGCGGCACCAGGCGCCGCAGCAGCGCGATGCTCTCCGGCCGCTCGAAGACGTCGACGTCGACCACGGACGCGTGCCGCTCCCAGCGGCGGTCCCGCGAGGTCACCAGCACGTGGCGGCCGGGGCCGAGGACCTGACCGGGCTCGCCGAGCGCCGCCGGGGTCAGCGGGACGACCTGCTCGGGATCCTGCGCGTTGTCGTAGATCAGCAGCCAGCGGCCGTAGGGCCGGCCGTCGCGCAGCGCCCGCAGGACGTCGTCCACGGTCTCCTTGATGTCGTCGCTCATCGGCATGTCGAGCTGGCGGGCCAGCAGCGCGAGGGCCGCGCGCGCCGACGTCGTCTGCTCGGCCGGGATCCACCACACCAGGTCGTAGTCGCCGTCGTGGCGGTAGGCGTACTCCACCGCGAGGTTCGACTTGCCCTCGCCGCCCATGGCGAACTCCGAACGCGGCAGGAGGGCCGCGGCGCCGTCGTGCAGCGCGGTCCGCACCGCCGTGAGCAGCCGGTCGCGTCCGACGAAGTCGGGGTTGCGGCCGGGCAGCCACCGGCGCGGCGCCGGCGCCGGCTCTGCCCTCGCGGGCGTGCCCGGCAGCGTGCCGCGCGGCGCCGCGGCGTCGGCGTCAGGGCCCGGACCGGTGAGCGTGTCGGGTGCGGTGCCGCCGCTCGCCAGTTGCTTCGCCATCTGCCGGTACGGCCCGCCGAGGCCCGCGAGCGCCTGGGCCGCGACCTGTGCGAACGGCAGCTCCGGCGGGAGCTGCGCCTCGCCCCGGCCCACGGCGGCGAGCAGGGCGGGGAAGTCCAGGGACGAGCCGATGCGGTCGCGGACGACGCCCCACACCGCGCGCAGCACCTGGTACACCTCGCGCCTGCGCAGTCCTTGCAGCAGGATCTCCCGGACCCCGTCGTGGAACTCGTAGGCGATCTCCTCCTCGCCCCCGCCGGACGGACGCTCCACCATCCGCAGCAGGCCGCTGAGGAACACCTCGGCCAGGTCGGCGGACGTGGACTCCGGCAGCATCGCCCGCTGGACGAGCCGCATCACGGGCAGCCGCAGCGGCGCCGCCGCGAGGAACGTCGCCAGCCGGAACGCCGCCGGTGAGGAGGACGCCCGGAACTGCTTGACCCGCATCTCCGGGGACAGGGCGCCGCCGTCGGCCTCGGCGGGCGGCGGATGCGCCACCGCCCGTCCGGTGAACACGGCGGCGCCCATGACGTCCCGGCCGCCGCGGGCGACCATGCCGGCCCACGACCGCAGCCACCGCTCGCTCAGCTCGACGACCGGGACGGCGATGCCGAGGGGCCGGTCGTCGGACGGCCGTAGCGGCGGCAGCGCCACGGTGAGCCGCTCGTTGGCGACCGCCGGGCCGGACGCGCCGAACCGCACCGGCTCGATGGCCGCCGCGGTCCGCCACCAGAGCCGCTGCGGCAGCGGCTGGACGATCGCGACGGTGCCGGCGCGCCCCCACCGGTCGAGCAGCGCGGCGGCCCGGCCGTCCTGCCAGGCCGCGCCGATGCAGTCGCTGACGACCAGGATGAGGCGCCGGTGCGTCGGGTCGACGAGCTCGTCCGGGTCGCGCTCGGCGCCGGGGCCGAAGGCGGAGCCGGTGCGCAGCGACAGCCGGCGCGCGCCGGTGTCCAGGTACCAGGTCCGCATGTCGCGGAACGCGCCGAGCTGCTGCAGCAGCAGCCTCAGCTCGTCCACCGTCTGCCGCCACACGACCATCGACGGGCCGACGTCCGCGACGAGGGCCAGGTCGTGGCGCCGCTCCTGCGCCGGCACCATGACGGGCTCGCACACCCCGGTCTCGGCGATGCGCTGCGCGGTCGCCGCCTCGTCGAGGTGCCGCCGGGTCAGCGACGGCACGGTCGCGCGCAGCGGACGCAGGGCCCGCGAGAGCGGCAACGTGCCCGTGATGGCCGGCATGGCGGGCATGCGGACGGGGAACGCGGTCGCGGGCACGTCCTGCCCGGCGAGGTAGAGACCGGCCTCGGCCGCGCGCGGCGGTGCGGGCTCCCGCCCGGGCGGCGCGGGCGGCTCCGGCGGCGGGGCGGGCGGCGGCGCCGGGCCGGGCCGGTCGCCGCCGTCCGGCTCGCCGGACCCGTCCGCCGCCAGATGGGTCGTGCCCTCGTGCGTCCGGAACCAGTCGGCGAGCCACAGCGCGTCCGCCGTCTCCTCGGCCGTGGGCGGCGGGGCGAGCCCGGCCAGCGCCTCGACGAGCCGCTCGATCATCCCGCGCCGGGCCTCTCGATGGGCCGCAGCACGGTGTTGAGGATCTCCTTCAGCTTGGTCTCGGGCGGCCTGCTCCCCGACGTGGCGAGGTACACGGCGTTGAGGAGCTGGTCGGTGGCGAGCGCCCCGTCGACGCGGCGGGCGAGGAACTCCTCGATGAGCCCGTCGCTGGCGTCCCGCGCCTCGGGGCCCAGATGCGCCTCGATGATCTCCGCGAGCCGGTCCCGGTCGGGCGGCTCGATCCCCAGCCGGACGCACCGGCGCAGGAACGCGGGCGGGAACTCGCGCTCCCCGTTGCTGGTGATGATGACGATGGGGAACTGCCCGCACCGCACCTCGCCCCGGTCGATCGGCACGCGCTCGCCGCCGTCGGCGGTCATCACGTGGATGCGGGCCTGCTCCTCGGGCAGCCGCTGCAGCTCCAGGATGCTGAACCGGCCCTCCTCGAAGACGTTGAGCAGGTCGTTCGGCAGGTCGATGTTGCTCTTGTCGAGCTCGTCGATGAGCAGGACGCGGGGCAGGTCGCCCGGCAGCAGCGCGGTGCCGAGCGGCCCGAGCCGGATATAGCGGCCGATGTCGGGCGGCTCGGCGGCGTCCCCCCGGCCGCCCGTGCCGCGCAGGCTGCTCTCGTGCAGCCGGCCGATCGCGTCGTAGTCGTACAGCCCGTTCTGCAGCGTCGTCGTGCTGGTGATCGACCAGTACAGGACGGAGCCGAGCCCGAGCTCGTAGGCGACGTTGTAGGCGAGCGTGGACTTGCCCGACCCCGGCTTGCCCGTCACCAGCAGCGGGCGCCGCAGCAGGACGGCCGCGTTGACCTTGTCGACCACCGACTCGTCCGGCCGGTAGGAGACCGCCTGCTGCAGGTCCCGCTGCCTTCGTCCGCCGGCCGCGTCCTCCGGGCTGAAACGGCGCCACGGCGGGGGCGGCGGGAGCCGCCGCACCCGGTCGTGCGGCCGGCTGTCGCCCCGGTAGATGCGCCAGTCACCGTCGAGGCCGCTGGTCTCTGGTTCTGTCGTCATGGACGCCTTCCGGGGGGAGGAGAGGGCTATGCGGGTGGCCGGAGCCGCACGTACGGCTCCGGGATGCGGTCGGCATCGTCGAACACGAGCGTCAGGTGCAGGCCGAGATGGCCGGTGGCGTCGGAGCCGCTCGCCAGCGCCTGCCGGCGCAGCTCCATAGTCCGGCGCGGAAGCTTCATCAGGTCCGCCGCGAGCAGCTCCTTGACCTCCCGGGCGAACTGGGCGGGGTAGCGCCCGTCCCGGCACCAGGCGACGACGGGGATGCCGGCGACCAGCCCGACCCAGTGCTCGTCCGCCTCGCCGCTCTCGCCGCCCCACGGCGGGAAGGCCAGCGCGAGGACGGCCGTGGACTCCGTGGAGAGCCGCGAGAACAGCTCCTCCTTGTCGTACTCGCCGGCCCGCGCCACGAGGCAGACCGGCGGATCGACCGAATGGCCGGACAGCCAGTCCCACTTGTGCCGCCAGTCGTGGTGGACGGCGGCGTGCCGCATCCGGTCGAGGCTCCGCACGACCACCGGGTACCGGATCCCGACGCGGTGCTCGAACCCGGCGATATTGATCTTGGCCTGCTCGACCGGGTGGTCCAGCAGCGCGCGGGGCAGGATGAACTCGATGGTGAGGTCGGGTCCGCGCCGCCCGATCACCGAGCTCTCCGCGGTGAGCAGCCGTTCGAGCAACTCGGGGATCCGGCTGAGCGGCAGTGCCTCGTCGCTGCCGTACAGCGTGCTGCCGGGCTCGCGTCCCACCTGGAGCCACGCGGTGACGAGATACCGGTCCGCCTCCAGCGCGTCGGGCGCGCACTCGATGACCAGGTAGTTCTCGGCCGGCTCCGGCGGCCCGCCGCGCACCGCCGCGGGACCTCCGCCGCCCCACTGCAGCGCGGCGCGGTCAAGGCCCTGCGCCTCGACCTGCCGGCGCACCCAGTCACGAAAGGCGCCCGCCGTCGGATACCCCGCGTACTCAGCTAAATCGTTCACGAACACAAGCAGCGGCGGGATGCCGTCCGGCCCGGCAGGCATCTCCTCTAACAGGGCGACGACGTCATGCAGGCTGCGAACCTCACGCTCAAGCGACGGCCAAGCGGGGCCGACCGCCCGCCGGTACAGCATCGGGAACCGTCCGAGATGCGTCAGCCCCGGATCGGTCCGCTCCAGCGACGTGATCAGCTCGTGCAGTTCGCGCCGCTCGGCCTGGTCGAGCCACGGCTCCGGCAGCAGCTCGGCGACGAGCTCCCCGAGCGCCCGGACCGACAGGCTGGCCGGATAGAACGTCTCCAGGATCCGCACCAGGGCCTGCGCCGCACCGGGATAGGTGAGCAGCGCGTCGACCAGCGCCCACACGTCGAGCATGTCCTTGTCGTGGTGGACGTAGTCCAGCCGGTGCCCGAGATCGCGCTCCAGCGCCTGCACATGGACGGCACGCTCGCGCTGGACGCTCATCGCGTCGATGCGACGGATCGCCTCGACGAGCCGATGCTGATCATCGACGTTCAGCGACGTGATCAAACGCTCCGCCTCCGACCGAAGGATGGCGGCGGAGAATGCCGCCAAGTTCGACGCTGGAAGCGTACCTCCGCACCATGCACCGCAAGGGCGCCGTTACACCCGATCCCAAGCGACCGGAATAGGCCGCCACCAATGTGTCATCTCACACAGTTCGAATGGCGCCGACGTGATGAGGAGGTGTTGTCGGAGATCACGGCCGGACGGCGGGCATCTCGACCGGAAGTCCATGCGTTCCGCCCAGGGGCACCGGCCGGCCGCCGATCGGCGCCTTTCCTCCGGACTCCGCGGCGGCACTTGTCACCCGGTCCGGCGGGGAAGGAACCTCGGGCCGCCGTTCGGTGTTCCGTTCCGCGCTTCGTGCCGCGTCGCGGGCCGGAACGCGGGCCGGATCGCGCACCAGGACGAGGACGGCGGCCACGATGCCGGCGAACGCCGCCGCGACGAGAACCGCCGTGAGCCGGGTCCCGAACGCGGTGATGACGTAGCCGCCCGCGAAGGCCCCGATCGTCACCGCACCGGTCGTGAGGAACTGGCTGACGCCCTCCACCCGGCCCAGCACTTCGGTGGGGATGACCCTGCTCTGGTGCACGGCCAGCGCGACATTAATGTACGCCCCCATGAAACTGCAGACGCCCCACGCGGACATGCCGATCAGCGGATTCTGCGTACTGGCGACGATCAGCAGGAACGGCAGCCAGAAAATGACACAGTATTTGACCGTCGCGACGGGCTTGAGTCGGCGCACGACCGCCGGGGCGGTGAGGGCCCCGAAGAATCCGCTCACCCCCGACGTCGCCAGCATCGCGCCGATGACCGAGCCGGAGAGCCGCTGCCGCTCCGCCTCGACCACGAGCAGCAGGATGACGATCTGGAAGCCGATGTTCGCGATCGCGCAGACGAGCAGCGAAATAAAGAGGAAGCGGTCCTGATAGATGCGCAGGAAACCCTCTCTTGCGGAAATCAGCATCCCGCGTTTCGACATCTTCGGCGCCTCCTCCGGCGCCGTGGTCGACTGGAGCAGTTTGGTCTTCAGCAGCAGCAGGGAGACGACGGAGACCAAGGAGGTCAGCGCGTCGAGTATGTAAGGGAAGGCGCGTCCGGCGGCGAACAGCACGCCGCCCACCGGCCGCCCGAGCACCAGCGCCAGATGGTGCCGGGCCTCGCTCTTGCCCATCGCGCTCTCGGCCTCGCCGTCCGGCACCACGAAGCGCACGGCGGCGAGTTCGGCGATCCGGAAGAAGACGGCGCACGTACCATCGATCACCGCCGCCACGACGAGCAGCGGCCAGGGCTCCGCGACGCTCACCAGCCCGATGACCAGCAGCACCGAGTTGACGACCCGCATCACCTGGCTGACCAGCATGATCCGGCGGCGGTCGTAGCGGTCCACGAGCAACCCGACCGGCACGTGCAGGAAGAGCCCGGGCAGCGTGCTCGCGGCGGCCACCCAGCCCGCCACGATCGGCGAGTCCGTCAGCGCCAGCGCCAGCAGCGGATTGGCGGCGGCCGCCCCCAGCGTGCCCAGTTGCGAAAGTGCGGACCCGCTCAGTAATAGCCGAAAATCACGACGCCACGAGCCATTCTGCTGACCATTGTCCTCGGTCGCACCGCCACCATTTCGAGGACTCGATTCCGATGGGGTGGCGGTCACCTTCTGACCTCTCCTCATCTCGTACCGTGGTCACCACCCCAGCGCTCCTGTACCACTACGGTTCACCTTCGAAGTGCCCAGCCAAATAGGACACCATGGTCACATTGGACACAAGTTTCCGTCAGGAGTCGCCTAAATGCCGGTGCGCCGTCCTTTCGCGTCCGGGCCCGCGCGCGGGCCCGGACGCGAAAGGGATCCTAGCAGCCGACGCAATTGTCCGGTCACCGACTCGGGAGAGCGTCCAGCCCCCCCGCGTGGCCTCACCCTCGACATCGAATGCGACATAGGAAGATCGATGTCGAATATCGCCAATTGCCCGCAAAGGACGGCAATACTCCCACACGGAACATGGGGAAAGTGTGCCGCAAAGGCGACTTATCTACGCGATACCGGACACGTCCCGCTTGGCGGTCAGCGCCTCGCGGTTGGCGGTCAGCGCCTCGCGGTTGGTGCTGTCCCGGCCGAGGACGTCCTCGAACACGGCACGGGCCGCGCGAATCCTCCCGGAGCGCAAGAGCGCCTGCCCCAGGGCGGTCTGGATCGACAACTCGTGCGGCAGCCGTCCGGCCGCCGCCTGGAGGTCCCGGACGGCGGTGCCCGGGTCGCTCGCCAGCAAGATGCGACCGATTGCGGCCAGCAGCCAGCCGACGGCGGCGTTGTCCGGGACCGCCTCGGAGAACTCCGCCGCCTCCCGGTAATGGGCGACCGCCGTCTCGGCGTCCCCGCGTTCGTAGGCGATGTCGCCGAGGAAGGTCGTCGCGGCGGCGAGCACCCTGAAGTCGCCCGCGCCGCAGGCGCGGACGGCCGCCTCCGCGTGCCGTCGCGCGAGTTCGGGGTCGCTGTCGGACAGCGCCCGGTGCGCCTGCGCCAGCCGGGCCGATGGGCCGGGCCGCCGGATGGGGACAGCGCTCTCGGGGAGCTGCTCCAGCGGCTCGATCAGCCGGGGGTGCTGCAGCTCGTAATAGTGTGCTCCGTCCCGGATCCGGGCCCGGATGAGATGGGCGTCCTGCACCGCGTCGACGACCGCGCCGGGCATGTCCGCGCAGGAGCCGGCCGCGGGAACGCCCGCGCGGCCGCGCGAGCCCCCGAACACGGACCGGAACCAGGAGAGCAACGTCCCCGCCGGAAGGCTCTGGTCGGCCGCGATCGTGGCGAGACTGTGCGCGCAGAAGTCCACCAGCACCCGGTCCACCTCGGTGCGCAGCCGCGCCGCGGGGATCTCCGGGACGGCCGCCGACTCCCCGGCGAGTCGCTCGCAGACCAGCCTGAGCAGTACGGGCTCGACGCGCGAGGTGGTCTGGACGCCGCCTGCCGCCCGCACGGTCCGGAGCTCCCGGACCAGCGCACCGGCGACGGCCGCGCCGGGCGGCCCGGTGACCCCGAGCGACACTGCGGCGGCCTCACGGGCCGCCTCGGGCGTGAGCGTCCCGAGTTCGTAGGTGGCCGGCGGGGCTTGACCGAGCCGGGCGGCGAGGTCGACGGCCTCGTCCACGGCATCGGAGCGCACCACGAGCATCAGGTGCAGGTCGGGCACCTCCTTCATGGCGGCCGCCAGCTCGTCCACGAAGTCGCGGCGGTCCCGCTCGTGCCGCCCGGAGGCGCGCAGCAGCGCCTCCGCCCCGTCGATGGCGCCGAGCAGGGGAAGCCGGTCGCCGAACCGGTCGATGCGGCGATGCCTGCGCAGGAAGGCACCGACCGTCACCTCGGAGATGTGGACCGGTGACGCACGGGTGTACCACGAGGCCAGCACGGCGAGCCGGAAGACGTTGCGCTCGGACAGCGCGGCCACGGGGAAGGGCGGCCGATGCGCGACATGGGCCACCGGCAGGACATCGGCACCGTCGTCCCTCAGGAACGGGACGATGCCCGCGCGCAGCAGTGAGGTCTTCCCGGCGCCGGCCATGCCGTGCATCACTACGAGGCGGTTCCGCGCCCACAACGCGGCCACGTCGGCCGTCTCCGCGCCCCTGCCGCCGAAGGCCGTCCGATCGGATTCGCCGAACGCGCGCTCGCCCAGGTGCGGGCCCGGCGGGCCGAGGGGAGACTGCGCGGTCATGGTTCCGTCCAATGAGCGGGCACCCGTTGCGGCATGGCGCCGATCGGCTCATTCGAGCCTAGCCGATCGCCGCTCGAAACGGCCTGGAATACCGGAACGGGCATGCGTCACCGGCATTCCGAAAATCGACGGCCGGTCGTCCGTTATTCGTCGTCGGCCCGCCCGCCGGCCGCCCTCACGTCCGGGAGCGGCAGCGCGTCACACCTCCGCCGGAACCCGCGCGGAGGCAATCGGCCGGTGATCGCACTCCTGGTCACAGATGTGCGCGCACTTGTTGTCGAATCTGCCCGGTGAACTGGGCCGGGCCAACTCCCGCCGCAGCCGCCGCAGACCGGGGTTGTCGGCCGAGGCGACCACGGATCGGACGTCGTCGGGGGAAATGACGAAGGAGTGCGGCATCTACCTCTCCCTGGTACGGGGCGCCGAGGCTCATCGATGGTCCATGCCCGGCCGCACGAAAGGCGGCCTCCCGCCCATGGTTACAGAAAGAGAGCACGGTGGCCAGACATAAATACGGCAATGATTCGGACGCGCCGAAACCAACAGGAAACACGTCCAGAACCAAAAGGCCGGTCAGTGTCACCTGACACATATCTAAATCGCCGACTTCAATATACTGTCCTGGTTGATGCAATTACTTGACGACGACGTGATGCAGCTTGCTCTACAGGCTCCAGCGTGACGCAAGGGGATCGAGTGATCAGTTCACAACCGGACCCGTCGCCCACCACTGAACGGATTCCCCAGGTCTGGGGCAAGGTCCCTCCCCGGAACAAGAACTTCACCGGCCGCACGGACCTCCTGGGCCGCCTGCGCGAAGGTCTGGCCAACCGGGTCACGGCGGTCGTGCCGCACGCCCTGCACGGCCTTGGCGGCGTTGGAAAGACCCAGATGGCGGTGGAGTACGCCTACCGCTACCGCTCCAGCTACGACCTCGTCTGGTGGATCCCGGCCGACCAGCCCGTCCTGATCCGCTCCTCGCTCGCGAGCCTGGCGCATCCGCTCGGCCTGCCCTCCGCCTCGGTCAGCGGAGTCGAGGACGCGGCCAACGCCGTGCTGGACGCGCTGCGCCGCGGCGAGCCCTACACCGACTGGCTGCTGATCTTCGACAACGCCGACGAGCCCGAGGAACTGATCGACATCCTCCCGCAGGGGCCGGGGCACGTCCTCATCACGTCCCGCAACCACCGCTGGGCGGGCATCGTCGACCCCGTCCAGATCGACGTGTTCACCCGCGAGGAGAGCGTCGAGTTCCTCACCAAGCGGGTGCCGCGAGGGATCAGCCGAGAGGACGCGGACCGGCTCGCCGAGGAGCTCGGGGACCTGCCGCTCGCGCTGGAGCAGGCGGGCGCCCTCCACGCCGAGACCGGCATCGCCGTGTCGGAGTACCTGAAGTTGCTGGCGCAGCGCACGAGCCAGCTCCTCTCCCACGGCAAGCCGACCGAGTACCCCGCCTCGATGACGGCGGCGTGGGGGCTCTCGGTCGCCAGTCTGGAGGAGAAGCTCCCCGAGGCGCTGATCCTCCTGCGGTACTGCGCGTTCTTCGGGCCGGAGCCGATTCCGCGGGACGCGTTCAGCAAGGTGATCCCCGGGCTGAGCACCGAGCTCTCGGCGCTGCTCGCGGACCCGATCCGGCTGGGCCGGGCCATCGGCGAGCTCGGCCGGTTCGCTCTCGCCAGGCTGGACCTGCCCGCCCGCACCATCCAGGTGCACCGGCTGATCCAGGCGCTCGTCCGCGACGAGCTGTCGGAGACGGAACAGCGCCGGCTCCGCCATGAGGTCCACTTGCTGCTGGCCGCCTACACCCCGGACGACCCGAACGACGCCAAGAACTGGTCCTTCTACCTGAACGCGCTCGGGCACGTCGGACCGGCCGAAGTCGCGCAGTGCCCGGACCCGGACGTCCGCAAGCTCGCGCTCAACATGATCACCTATTTGTACTCATCGGCCGACTACCCGTCCGCGCAGTCCTTCGTGGAGTCGTTCATCCGGGACTGGACGAAGGCATCCGGCCCCGAGCACCAGGACGTCCTGACGCTTCACGTCAACCTGGGCAACCTCCTGCGCGAGCTCGGCCAGTATCCGGAGGCCACCGAACGCAGCGCCCGGACGCTCGAAATGGTCGAGAAGGCCCTCCCGCCCGACCACGAGACGACGCTGCGCGCACTGCGCGGACGGGCCGCCGATCTGCGGGCGAGCGGAGACTTCCAGTCGGCGTACGAGATCGACGAGGAGGCTCTGCGCCGGTACAAGGCGAGGTTCGGGGAACAAGAGTGGAGCACTTGGCGTGCCGTCAACAGCGTGGCGCTCGACTACGGGCTCCGAAGCGACTACGCGGGAGCGCGCGCACTGCTTGAGCGAGTCCTCCGCGACATCCGTGCTGCGGGCGGCCAATCGAGCGACCCCGCGTCGTTCCTCAACATCTACACCGGCCTGGCGCGGACGGTCCGGCTGAGCGGCGACTACGCCGAGGCGTGTGATCTCGGTGAGGACGCCTACGCCTACGGGCTTGAGCAGTTGGGTCCCGAGCACGCGTGGACGCTGCGCGCCGGGAAGGACCTGTCCGTCGCCTGGCGGAGGGCGGGCGACTATGCGCGCTCCCTCGAACTCGCCGAGGAGATCCATCAGCGCTACGTGCGGATCTTCGGGCTCGACCATCCGGACACGCTGGCCGCCGCGACGTGCCTGGCGAACATCCGGCGCACGACGGCGCAGTTCCAGGAGGCCCTCATCCTCGCCGAGGACACGGTGCGCCGCTATCCGCGCGTCTACGCCCCTGAGCACCCCTACAACCACGCCTGCGCGGGGAACCTGGCCGTGCTGCGGCGGATCACGGGGGACCTGGAGGAGGCCAGGAAGCTCGACGAGCAGGCGCTGGCCGGCCTGGAGCTGAAGCTGGGACGGGACCACCACTACTCCCTCACCGTCGCCGTCAACCTGGCCAGTGACCTGGCCGACCTCGGCGAGGCCGAGTCGGCGTACCGGCTGGGCACTGGCAGCCTGCGGCGGCTCCGCGCGCTGCTGGGCGACAACCACCCGCTGACCCTGTCGGCGGCGGCGAACAGCATCGCCGATCTGCGGACCCTAGGCCGGGACGAGGAGGCCGCGGCCCTGTTCAGCGACACCGAGGAGCGGTACCGGCGCACCCTCACCCTGGAGCATCCCGACGCCCAGGTGTTCCTGGAGGGGCGCCGGCTGGACGCCGACTTCGACCCGCCGCCGATCTAGCCCGCGGCGACCGGGGCCACCGGGGTCACCGGTTCGGCGGCCAGTTCGCGGCCGACCACGTCCCGGATGTGGGTGATCAGCTTGAACAGGTCGCGGCAGTAGACCGAGGGGTTGCGGAAGCCGGTGCCCGACCGGTAGCGGTGCGGGTAGAGGCCGGCGCCGCAGACCTCGTGCGCCGGGCAGGCCAGGCACTGGGCCGACAGGGCGCGCCGGCCGATCTGCCGTGCGGCGACCGACGGCAGCGCCAGTACGGTGTCGAACGGGTCGCGGGAGACGTGCAGCCGGGTGTGCGCGGCGCCCTCGTAGGCCGATTTCAGCGAGTCGACCTGCTCGATCTCGCCGTTGGTCTCGACGACGACGACCGACACCGGGGACAGGCCGACGGCCTCGCTGCCCGACATACGGCCGAACAGCAGCCGGATGATCTCGCTGAAGAGCCGGATGCGCACGTCGGCGGCCTCCACGGCGTACCAGCGGTCGAAGATGGCGATGAGCCAGTCCCCGTAGGGGGTCGTCTCGTCCGGCGGGCGTCCGGGAGGGGGCGTGTCCCAGTTCCCGTGCGGGAGCAGGAAGTCCATCTCGGGCGGCGCGAAGTCGAGCAGGGACTCGTAGGTGGCGATGGGGTCGTTGCGCAGTTCGATCGTGCTCAGCAGCCCGCCGAACAGGTGCCGGTGCCGGGGGCCGGTGAGCCGCTGGAGCCCGGCCCGGACGGCCTGGTAGCTGCCGCGTCCGTCGGCCCGCCGCCGGTGCCGGTCGTGGCCCTCCTCGTCGCCGTCCACGCTCACGCCCACCGTGACGCCGTATTCGGCGAACAGGTCGAGGAACACCTCGTCGAGCAGGACGCCGTTGGTCTGGACGCTGAAGTCGACGCGCACGTCGGGGCCGACGGCGGCGATGACGGTCTCGATCGCATGGCGCAGATGTTCTGCGCCCGCTAAGAGCGGCTCACCGCCGTGCAGGACGACCTGGACCTCCGGTAACAGGTTCGTTCGGGCGTGCTCGGCGATGCGCTGCGCCGTCCAGTCCAGGACCTGCCGCGACATGCGCCGGGGCTGCCGCCGCCAGCCCTGGTCGGCCATCTCGTACATGTAGCAGTAGTCGCACGCGAGGTTGCACCTGCTGTGCACCTTGAGGATGAAGTCGCGGATCGGCGTGGGCCGCCAGCCGTCCTCAAGAAGGGCGCGGACGTCCAACGCGTCCGGCCACTCGATGCCGGGCTCGCCGCTGCGGACGCCCACCTGCTGACCCCCAATGAGATCAAGACACGGCGCTGCGCTTGATGTTTTGTGCTGTATGTCTATTTTGCAAGATCAATAAACATGGCGAGCCCAGCGTTCGTGATCTCGCCACACCCCGCCGATCTTGATGAACGCCGGCGAGACCCCCTCCTTGCGGAACCCGAGCCGCCTGACCAGCCGGATGGACGCGGTGTTCGCCGGCTGGATGTCGGCCTCCACCCGGTGCAGCCCCAGCTCGCCGAACGCGTAGTCGACCGCGAGCCCGACCCCCTCGGTCAGGTACCCCTGGCCCGCGTAGGGCAGGAAGGCCGCGTAGCCCAGCATTCCGCGCTGGTAGCAGTCGCGGACGATCCCGTTGATGTTCACGGTCCCGACCAGGTCGCCGCCGTCCCGCAGGCAGATCACCATCCCCACCGCGGCGGCGCCGTCGAACCGTCCGAGGTAGGACGCGAACTCCTCCGGCGACCCGGGCAGGGCGACCCACGGCCGGTGGAAGTCGGCGCTCGCCTTCGCCAGTTCCAGGAATCGCGCCTCGTCGTCCGCCCGCACCCGCCGCACGAGCACCCGGGCGCCCACCCCCAACTCCACGCCCGAAATCTACCGCTCGCCCCGGGACGCACGGCCGCGCGAGCCCTCACTTGAGCGGGTCGTGGCCCCAGTTCATCAGCGAGTAGCGCCACCTGGTGTCGGTGACGTCGCCGGACGGGCGCTGGGCGAGGTGCCGGTGGACGTACCCGGTGACCTTGCGCATGTGCGCGTAGTCCTGCTCGGTCAGGTCCGCCCTGCCGGTGCGGAGCAGCTCGACGATCCGGCGGCCGGACGCGTGGCCCGTCGACTCCCCGCCGCCGTCCTTCTGGCCGACCGACCGCGACTCCTCGGTCTCCAGCCAGCGCTCCAGTTCCTTGGGCGTCATGTTGACGGCCTCGCCGAACGCGGCCGCCACGCTCTCGTGGTCATCGCCGGTCATGCGGTGGCGGTACCCGCTGTCCCGCCTGGTAGTCGCGTCCTCGGCCGTCACCGGGAGAGCGCAGTGCAGGTAAGGCTTCCGCCGTGTCAGGCGCCGTTCGTGGCCAGTGCCTCCCCGTAGAGGAGTCCGAAGGTCATGGCGGGCGTCGCCATCATCCCGCCGCAGAACGACTTGCCCATGAGCTGGCCGGAGCCCAGCAGTTCGCCCGCCGCGCTGAGGTTCTCGAACGGCTCGCCCGCCTCGTCCAGGACCCGCAGGTCGGCGCCGACCGCGAGGCCGACCGTGCTCGTCACGGACGCGCCCTGGACGCGGATCGCGTAGAACGGCCCCTCCTCCAGCCGGACGGGCCGGTGCCGCCGCCCGAACGGGTCCGGCCCGCCGGAGTCGAGCGCCGCGTTGTAGTCGGCGACGGTGGCGGCGAGGGCGTCGGCCGGAAGCCCCGTCTTGGCGGCGAGCTCCGCGAGCGTGGGGGCGGCGGTGAACATGGGGTGGACGTCGAACAGGTCCAGCAGCTCGGCGTTCGTCCTCCCGGTGATCATCGGCGGGGAGTCCCGGAGGACCCGGGCGTCGAACACGACGTAGCGGCGCAGTTCCGGCTGCTCCAGCAGGGCGTGCTCGCGGGCGTCGACGCTCGGCTCGTCCTCGGCCACGAACCGGCGGCCCTCGGTGTTGACGTAGATCTCCCACGGCGCGCGGTCCTGCGGGTGGTGGACGTGGCGGAACTCCATCTTCGTGCCGAGCCCCGGACGGTCCATCACCACGCCGAAGGAGCAGAGGTAGTTCTCGTGGCCGCGCAGCGCCGCCCCGGCCCGGCGGGCGGCCTCCAGCCCGCCGCCGGTGCTGTGGGGGTAGGAGTTGCCGCCGTAGGCCGGGTGCCCGCTCAGTTCGCGGAACAGGTCGGGGTTCGAGTTGTAGCCGCCGGTCGCCAGCAGGACGGACGTCGCCGGGTAGGTGCGCTCCCCCTCCGGACCGGTCGCCGTCACGGCCGTCACCCGCCGCCCGGACAGGACGAGCCCCGTGAGCGCGGTGTTCAGCGACAGGGTGATGCGCCCCGCCGCGACCTGCGCGTCGAACGCCCTCCGCAGCACCCGCAGGATGGAGCGGCCGAACTCGGGGCCCCAGTAGTAGCGCGCCGCCGTGTACGGCTCGTGCGCGAACCCTTCGACGGGGTGGTCCGGCAGGAACTCCATGCCGTTCTCGGTCAGCCAGTCCAGTGTCCGGGCCGCGTTGTCGACGGCGAGCCGGACGAGAGTCGGGTCGGCCGTGTTGCGGCTGATGCGCATGATGTCGGCATAGTGCGCGTCCGGGGAGTCGGTGATGCCGCGGCGCCGCTGGAGCAGCGTCCCGGCGGCGCTGAGCTGCCCGGTCGCGACGTTCAGCGTTCCGCCGACCGTGCCGGCGGCGTCCAGGACGAGGACCGGCACCCCGCGCTCGGCGGCGGTGAGCGCGGCCATCATGCCGGCCGATCCCGCGCCGACGATGATCGCGGTCGGTGTGGTCGGCGGAGTCGGTGTCGCTGTCACAGGTTCCTCCGCAGGTCGGTCACGGCGGCCGCGAGCGGCGCCGGGTCCTCCGTGAGCACGAACGTGCCGCCGGGTATGCGCGCGACGGGCGCGTCCAGGATTTCGCCGACCTCGCCCGCCAGTTCCGACAGGGGGTCGCGGTCGGGCGCGACGACGACCGTGGGCCGCCCGGGGCGCCGTGCCGCGGCCAGGACGGCGGCCAGGTCGGCGTTCCACAGGGCCGCGTAGCCCTCGTACCAGACGCGCCCCGCCCGGACGCGGTCCGCGAAGGCGTCGAAGACCAGGTCGGGGTCGGCGTCGTCGGCGAACGCCCGCGCGATGAACCGCCACACGTCCGCGACGCCGTCGGGGGTGGCGGGGACCGGGTTCAGCCGCTCGAACTTCGACAGCCTCGTCCGCCAGTCGAAGTACGCCGGGTATCCGATGAGCCCGAGCCCGGCGACGTCGCCGGGGTGCTCGGCCGCCATGACCGCCGCCAGGGCCGCGCCGGTGTGGTGGCCGACGACGACCTTCGGCCCCGGACGCGCCTCCTGGACGGCGTCCCACAGCAGGCGGGCGTGTTCGGCGAGGCTCAGCGGCCGGGAAGTGGCGTCGGACTCGCCGAGGTTCAGCATGTCGGGCGCGACGCACGGCAGCGGCGCCAGGCTCCGCATCACCGGCAGCCACAGCCGCCCCGACGCGGGCACCTGGTGCAGCAGCAGGACGTCCGGGCCGTCACCGGGGGTCGTGCGCAGGTGCACGTAGCCTTCCGGCGTGGGGACGAGCCCGCGTTCCACCTTCGTTTCGGCCATCAAAAGCACAGGCAGCCGGGCTGCTCCGGAAGCGGTTCGGCACCGTGGACCGCGAGTTCGGGCGGCAGGATCGGCCGGTGCTCGGGCGTCCAGGTGAAGTCGACGTCGTGCTCGGTGTAGACGGTGCTGAGCGGGCCGCCCTTGGTGCGGAACAGCATGAGGTTGCCGGTCGGCGACCCGAACGGGCCGTGCCATTCCTCCGGCGGGCGCCAGAAGTAGCAGCCCGCGCGCATCAGCCCGAGGGGCCCGGCCAGCTCCCCGGCCAGCAGGTACATCTCCTCCACGACCGGGTGCTTCTCGGGCTTGCGGCCCGACCGCAGCGGCATCGTGCCGAGCAGCCACGTCTCCTCGCCGTCGACCGGGTCGCGGCGCAGGAACTTGCGCCCGGCGCCGGGCGGGAACGTCGGATGGAAGTTGCCGCCCCACTCGCCGGCGAACCCGTCGACCTTGGTGACCAGGCGGCGCTCGTCGAGCATCCCGGCCGGGGCGTCGCCCTCGCGCAGCCGCGGCTCCCCGGAGAAGAACGTCAGGACCACGGCGCCGGACCGGGACTCGACCCCGGACGTGACCGTCCCGGCGGGGAAATGCCCGTAGGAGTACTTGCCGTACTCGACGCCGGAGATCGTCAGCGCGCCGTGCAGGACCAGGAACTCCTCGTCCACCTCCATGTGGTGGACGCCCTCCCCGCGCGCGTACCCGGCCGGGTAGCGGACGAGGAGGCTGGACGCGCCGGACTCCTCGTCCAGGCTGAGCAGCTTGCTCTCCACCTCCGCGCCGCCGCGGCCGTACAGGCCGTCCTGCCAGGGCAGGGCCTGGGACTGGATGAACTCGATGAACGGGCGTCCCATGGTCACTTCCTCGTCTCGTCGGCGGGCGGCTCGTCGGCGGGCAGGGGTGCGCGGGCGTCGTCGCGCTCGGCGGCGACGGCGAGCAGCCGGGCGATCGACCGGTTCAGCTCCTCGGCCGGGTCGCCGCCGGACGGCATGCCCAGCCGCCGCTCCAGCTCGCGCACCCGGGCGCGCTCCTCGTGCAGCTGGCTCGCCAGCTCGAAGACCATGGCCGCGAGCTGGTCCAGCCTGTCTCTTATACAAATCTGACGCTGCCGACGACGGAGAGAGTGGAGATGGGG
>NZ_VCKZ01000511.1 GCF_005889745.1 Actinomadura geliboluensis | reverse complement strand
GGTCTTGAGCTTGATCTTGACCTTGGGGTTCGTGGCGTTGTACTGCTCGATGGCCAGCTGCGCGCCCTGCTTGGGCGGGATCACCAGGCCCGAGTTCTCACCGGTCAGGTCGCCGCGTCGCGCGCGTCGCCCGGCGGGACGTCGGCCGGGGGCGCGTCGGCGCCGCTCACGGGGCCGTGCAGCGGCCCGTCCATCTGCGGGGCGAAGAGCTCGGGGTGGGTGAGGGCGTGGTGGACGTCGGAGTAGCGCAGCACGGCCCAGGCGCCGGGCTGCCCGGCGGAGCGCTCGTCCAGCCAGACCACCGGCGTCCGCGCCCTGAGCCGTTCGAGCCGGTCGTGCGGGATCCCGCCGGCGTAGGCGTCCGCGCGGCCGAGGGCCCCGGCGGGGATCGGCGGCGCGCCGCGCGGTTGCGGCATGGGTACCTCCTCTCCGAGGCAGACGCTAACGCGTCGCGGCCGAACCCTGAAGGGCCGGATTCGGCCGTCCCCATGCGCGGGGGCTGCATGGCGCGGCGGGGGCGCGCGGGTCAGCCCGCGAGCCACTCCCCGGTCTCCACGCTGACCAGCCCGTGCCGGGCCGCCTCGATCACCGCCTCCCGCTGCGAGTGGACGCCCAGCTTGGACAGCACGCTCTGCACGTGGCTGCGCGCCGTGCTGCGCGTGACCCCCATGGCCTTGGCCAGCGCCTGCGTGGACTCGCCGCGGGCCAGCCGGGTGAGCACCTCCCGCTCGCGCGGGGTGAGGAACCGCGCGACCTTCTGCGCGCGGGTGTTCGGGCGTGTGCCGCCGCGCAGCGCCGCCTGGTCGATCACGACCTCGCCGTCCGCGACGCGGCGCAGCACGGCGAGGATGTCGCCGGCCTGCTGGCCCTTGTGCGCGAACCCCCGCACGCCCGCCGCGACGCCCGCCTCCAGCACCGGCTGCTCCAGGAACCCGGTCAGCACGACGAACTTGGTGTGCGGGGACGCGGCGCGCAGCCGCGGCATCCAGTCGAGCGCGGTGCCGGACGGGAACCGCAGGTCGATCAGGCAGACATCCGGCTGCCGGGAGCGGAGCACCGGCAGCGCGTCGGCGGGGGAGTAGGCGACCCCGACGACGCTGTGCCCGGCGTCGGCCAGCACCAGCGACAGCGACTCGGCGAAGACCGCGTGGTCGTCGCAGATGACCATCCTCATGGGTGCGGCCGCCAGTCGTCGAGGAAGGCGTCGGCGCCGATGCCGCGGGGCGCGGCGGACTCCGGGGGCGGAGCGGCCGGCAGCAGCATCCGGACCCGCGCCCCGCCCATCTCGCAGGTGCGGATCTCCAGGCTGCCGCCGTAGCCGGAGATGAGGTCGTGCACGATGCCGAGCCCGAGCGAGGCCAGGCCGGGCCGGGCCCGCCCGCGCCCCGGGCGGCCGGGTTCGCCGGGGCGCCCGCCGGCGCCGAAGCCGGGGCCGTCGTCGTCGACCTGGATGACGACCCACCCCTGGTCGGCCTCGACGCGCACGTCGACGCGGCCCGCCGCGACGCGGCACGCGTTGTCGAGGACGTTGCGGACCGCGCGCCACAGGGCGACCGGGTCCATGTGGGCCCAGGACTCGCCGCCGGTGAAGCACACCTCGTGCCGCGTCGCGAGCCGCATCCCGGTGACGACCTCGGCGGTCAGCTCGTCGACCCGGAGCCGCTCGGGGCCGGGCAGCGGGCGGCCGTCCGGGCCGTCCCCGTCGCCGGTGTCGTCCTCGTCGAGCCGGCGCAGCAGGTGGTCGAGCCAGCGGGTCTCGCCGAGCAGCTGCTCGATGCGGGCCCGGCTGGTGTCGCCGACGTCCTCCGCGACGACGACGGCCGAGGCCAGCATGATGATGGTGCCCAGCTCGTGCCGGATGTCGTGGCGGAGCCGGCGCCGCCACAGCACCTGCTCGCCCCGCCCGGCGGGGTGGCCGCCGTCCGGCGCGCCCGCGAGCGTCCCCGTCCCCGCGCCCGCGTGCGCGCCCGCGCCCGCGGGCCCCGCGGGCACCGCGGAGGCGTCCGCCGGGGAGGACCGCGCCCGTCCGTTGTTCATGAAAGTCCCCCGTCCGCTATTCCAGCACCCCATAGACGGTCACCCGGCCTCCCGGCGCATGTCCAGTGAATTGGCCGCAACAGACCGGTGCCTGTCCAGAAGTGGACATGTGCCTCACCAGGGCAAACTCGATGCTTTGTCGGAACGTCTCAGTCAGGTTTGTCAGTTCGTCCCGCGGCTTTTCTTTCATACCGGTGGCGTAGCCGCTTTGCGCATTCCGGTGGGTGCGCCGGCGGGCCCGCGGCGGGACAGTCGCCTCATGCCGACGGTCACATTTCTCGGACATGCGGGGGTGGCGGTGGACGCGCAGGCGTTCCACCTGCTCGCGGACCCGTGGCTCGCCCCGACCGGGGCCTTTCTCGGAGCCTGGCACCAGTATCCGAGAAACGATCACCTGAATCCGGACGCGGTGCTCGACGCCGACTGGGTCGCCGTCTCGCACGAGCATCTAGATCATTTCGACCCCTGGGTCATCGACCGCCTTCCGGTGCGAACCCGGATCCTCATTCCGCGTTATCCCGGACCCGCCTTCCGGGAACGCATGGCCGCCGCCGCGGGTGGCCGCCAGGTAATCGAGATCGAACCCTGGGGGAAATACCCGCTTGACAATCGCGGGTCCTGGATCACGGTGATTCCGGAACTGTCTCCTATGTGCCACGATGCCGCCTTTCTCATCGTGGCGGACGGGCGCGGGATCCTGCACTGCAATGACGCCCGGCTCACCGCCGCCCAGGCCCGCCGCGCCAAGCACCTCGCCGGCGACCGGCTCGACCTGATGGCGCTGCAGACGTCCGGGGCGTCCTGGCACCCCATCTGCTACGAGTACCCGGCCGCGGAGATGGCCGAGCTCTCCCTGTCCAAGCGGATCTCCAAGCTGCGCGCGGTGCAGCGCCTCGTCCGGCAGACCGAGCCGGAGCTGGCCGTCCCGTTCGCGGGCCCGCCGTGCTTCCTGGACGCCGAGGTCGAGCACCTCAACTGGGTGCTCGGCCAGGAGGACGGCGCGTTCTGCGACCCGGAGGTCTCGACGGCGTGGCTGCGCGAGCACCTGCCGCGGCAGCGCTGGGACCACTTCCTGCCCGGCGACGCGATCGACCTGGACACCGGCGAGATCACCCGCGACCCGGTCTCGGCGGAGTTCTCCTTCGCCGACGCCGACCGGGGCGACTACCTCAAGCGGTACGCCGCCGACCGCGCGCCCGCCCTCGCCGCGGTGCTCGCCGCGTACCCCGAGCCGGGCCCCGACCTGTTCGACCGCTTCGCCGCCCACTTCACCTACCTGGGCGGCCTCAGCGACTACTTCCGCCGCCGCATCGCGATGACCGTCCGCTTCGAGATCACCGGGCCGAACGGCGGGGCCTGGGACGTCGACTTCGGCGAGGACGGCGTCACCGTGGCGGTCGCGGGCCCGGACGTCCGCCCGCACTACCGGATCACCACCGCGGGACGCTGGCTGGACGCCGTCCTCACCGGCCGGATGGCCTGGGAGGACCTGCTCATCTCGTTCCGGCTCAGCCTCTACCGCGACCCGGACGTCTACAACGACCACCTGGTCGGGCTGCTCAAGCACGCCAACGCGCCCGCGCTGCAGGCCGTCGAGGCGTACGAGACGGGGCGGGACGAGTCCGAGCGCATCGCCGTCGACTGCGACGGCGCCCGCTACGACATCCCGCGCTACTGCCCGCACGCCGGCGAGGACCTGTCCGTCGGCGCCGTCGTCCGCGACGGCCGGATCCACTGCCTGGCCCACAACTTCGCCTTCGACCTCGCCACCGGCGAGTGCCTCAACGCCCGAGCCGCCAACCTCACCAGCCGCAAACTCCCGTAGACCCCGCCCCTGAGGGCCGGGCGCCTCCCGCGCCGCCCGGCCCGCAGTGCTGCACGGGCGGGCCGTAACAAGGGCATTACGTCTTGTGTGCGGGGAAGTGTTCCGGGCCACGGCGTAGATCATCGTGTGTTACGTTTGACCTGCGTTTCTGGGGGTTTTGAAGGGGTGCGGGACTTGAACCGCAAGAAGCTCGGCCTGCTGGCCGTCGCGTTCGTTCTGCTCGTCGGTGCAATGGAGATGGCGGCCCTGAAGCTCGGGTCGCTCGACTTCCCGGTGCCGTCCGGCGCACAGCATCCGGCCGTCGCCGACGATCCCGGCTAGGCCGGTCAGCTCCCGAGGTTGCGGGCCCGCATGATGCTCTGCAGGTCGGGGTGCTTCCCGCCGGTCGCGTCGGCGAGCGTCGGGCAGGCCCACTCGTCCTGGCGGCCCCAGGAGTAGGAGATCTCCAGCGGCGGGCGCGGCGCGAGCCGGTCCCAGCGGGCGAGGATCTCGCGGAACTGGGTCCGCGTCGGCAGCCAGTACTGCTTGTCGCCCTTGGTGCAGCCCTGCCCGAACGTCTGCAGGACGGGCGCGACCCGGGCGCGCGGGATGCCGGCGGCGTCCGCCAGGCGGACCATCCGGTCGATGGCCCCGATGTCGCAGCGCTCGCGCGTCTTGGCCGACCCCTTGCACGGGTACGGGTCGAGCCCGATCAGGTCGACGCCGACGCGCTTCGGCGCGAGCGGCTTCATCGGCCAGTCGGTCAGTGAGATGAACGAGACCTGGCCGGGCGCGTGGCGCTCGATGTACTGGGCGCGGCGGCGGATCTCACCGGCGACCTCGGGGCAGTCGCCGGGGTTCGGCTCGTCCGAGAGGTACCAGCCGTAGACCTTCGGGTCGCGCGCGAACCGCTGCACGGCCCGCTGGAACGCGTCCCAGCCGAGCTCGAAGTCGCCGCAGGTGAAGTTGCCGACCCACAGCAGCGCCTGCATCCCGGCGGGGACGCCGGCGACGAGGGCCGGGTCGGCCTTCACGTCCACCAGGTCGTAGCCGAGCGCCTTCAGCCGCGGGTAGTCGGCGGGCTGGGTGTTCAGCGCGATCCGCCGCGTCGGCGGGGGATGCGCGGCGGGCGTGCCGGGCGAGGCGAGCGGCCCCCGGTAGGGCTGGTAGCCGGCCTTCCGGTGCCCGACGTAGAAGAGGAACCCGGCGACCAGGACGACCGTGGTCACGATGGCCCAGATCCGGACCCGGACGTCCCGGATGTCCATGCTTCCTCCCCGATGGCGGCCGGCCGGGCGGGGCGGCCGGGCGGCTGGTCAGGCGGCGGAGCCGGGCTCCTCCGCGGGACGGACGGGCTGCTCGGCCCCGGCCGCGTCCCGCCGGAGCGGCGGCAGCGGCGGCAGCGGGATGCCGAGGATGTGCTTGACGGTGTCCCACAGCGCGCCGAACGTGGCGCGCATCGACGGGTCGCGCAGGTAGACGGCGTCCACCGCGACCCGCGCGGGCACGATCCGCTCGATGTAGTTGGCGAGGTCGACCTCCTCGTCCGGTCCGAGGACGTCGAAGTCGCGCAGCCGCACCTCCGACACCCCGGTCAGCCCCGGCCGGTGATCGAACACCCAGCGGCAGTCGGCGGCGTAGTGGACGGCGAGGTCGTAGGTCTCCGGGCGCGGCCCGACCAGCGTCATCTGGCCGCGCAGCACGTTCACCAGCTGCGGCAGCTCGTCCAGCGACCACTGCCGCAGCAGCTTGCCGACCTTGGTGAGGCGCGGGTCGCAGTTGGCGGTGACGGTGAGGCCGCCGACGCCCTGCCGCATGGTCCGGAACTTGTACATCGTGAACGGCCGCCCGCCCTGCCCGACCCGCGTCTGCCGGAACA
Source organism: Actinomadura geliboluensis (assembly GCF_005889745.1). Lineage (GTDB taxonomy): Bacteria > Actinomycetota > Actinomycetes > Streptosporangiales > Streptosporangiaceae > Spirillospora > Spirillospora geliboluensis. The sequence continues at coordinate 200 of NZ_VCKZ01000511.1, read as the reverse complement.
CGCCGGGACCGGGGCTGGACAGCCGCACCAGCACGTAGATCAGCAGCAGCGGGACGCTGAGGAGCAGCAGCCCGGTGAGCGCGCCGGCGACGTCCAGCACGCGCCGCGGCCTGGACGGCGGGACCCCGCCGGACGGTTCGAGCGGACGGCTCGCGAGCTCGGACATGATCACCCCTTGTGCTCGGTGACGGGGGGTCGGG
>NZ_VCKZ01000510.1 GCF_005889745.1 Actinomadura geliboluensis | reverse complement strand
GGGTCTCGCTCTGCGTGGGCGTCGGCGAGTCGGACGGTTCCTCCGAGTCGGGCGGTGTGGACGGGTCGAGCACCGATTCCGACGCCCCGCCCACGGGCCCCTGCGCGCTCGTCTCCCCGCGGCCGGACATCACGTAGAACGCCCCGGCCACGATGACGATGACCGCCGCCGCGGCCGCCAGCGCGGGCCAGAGCGCGCGCGGGCCGCGCCGTTCGGAGCCGTCGTCCCGCTGGGCCGGACGGTCGACGACGAGGGGCCAGCCCCACTCGTCGAGCGGTTCGGCGCGGTGCGCGATGTAGCTGAGGTCGCCGGCCAGTGCGGCGTCGGTGGCGGTGGCCATGACGTGCCCGCGCAGGTCGGTGGGCATCATCGCGACCGGCAGCACCTGGAGCAGCCGCGCCGCGGGGGCGGTCCGCTCGTGGCTGGATCCGCACACTGGGCAGGACGCGACGTGCTGCACCAGCGCGCGGACCGCCGGCGGCGGCAGGGGCCGGGTGCCGCCGACGCCGCCGTCCTCGGCGATCCCGGCGAGTTCGGGGCAGCCGCTGCGTCCGGTGCGGGCGAGGTGGACGGCGGCGAGGGCCTCGTCCAGCCGGGCCTGGGCCGCGCCGGTCAGGTCCGTGGACTCCTGCCCGTCCAGGCCGAGGACGCAGCCGACCTCGAAGGTGTCGAGGCCGTGCCGCAGCATGAGGTCGATCGACTCGCGCTCGCGCCCGCGCAGCGTCGCCAGGGCGCTGTGGACGAGCCGCCGGGCCTCCTGCCGGCGGGCGAGCTCCGCCTCGTCCAGGAAGCCCTCCTCGACCTCGGGCGCGCCGCGCCGTTCGGCGGGCCGGTTCGGGTCGCGCAGGCGCCGCATGCACTCGTTGCGGACGAGCGCGTACAGCCAGGCGCGGAACCGGTCGGGCTCGCGCAGCACGGAGACGTGCGCGTAGGCGGCGATGAGCGCGTCGTGCAGCGCCCCGGCCGCCTGCTCCTGGTCGCGCAGCAGCGCGTGGCAGTAGTCGTACAGGCGGGCCGCGTAGCGGTCCATGACCTGGATGAGCGCGCTGGGATCGCCTGCGGCCAGCGCCTGCGCCAGACGTTCGTCGTCCGCGCGATCAAAACTGGGCCAACCGGACACAAGGTCCTCCTGCGGGCTGCTTTCGGATTCCTCGTCCGCATCGTGAGGGACGGGCTGGAAGATCCAAGAGGGAGCGGTGGGCTCTCCCGCCGCCGGTTCGGTCCGGCGGGCGCTTCCCCGTCACGGGCCGGGGGGAAAGCGAGTTGGAGGCCCGACGGCCCCGCTCCCCGTCGGGCCTCCGACTGTTTGACGATCGGGCCCGGCCCCCGGTTGACACCGGGGACCGGAAAAAATCAAGAACTACCTGACGCGTCGGTAGGATCAGCGGAGCGTGATCACTGGATCCGCCGGGACAGCATCTTCAGGAAGATCCTGGAGATCTCCTGCGGGGTCTGCGCGACCTGGACGTTGCCGTGCGTCACCGCGGCGATCTGCTCCAGCTCGTTGCGGTCCACGCCCTTGCCGAACCCGATCATGTTGACCTGGATCGGCTTGTTCGGGTCCTGCATGGCCTTCAGCTGCTTGAGCGTGTCCGCCAGCGTGGGGCCGCCGTCGTCGTCGTTCTTGCCGTCCGTCAGCAGCAGGATCGAGTTGCCGAACTCCGGCTTGTAGGTGTCGTTCATCTGCTTGTACGCGGCCAGCATCGTCCGGTACAGGCCGGTGTCGCCGGTCGGCTTCGGCTTCATCTGGTTCAGCACCGCGAGGACGCGCCCGCGCCGGGTGCTCGACCCGATCCGCTCGCCGAGCGGGCCGATCGGCACCGTGATCCGGTACGGGACGCCGCCGGCGCCCATGTTGGTGGAGAACAGCCACTGGCCGAGCTCGGTGTCGTTCGACATCATCGCGAGGCCGCCCTGCGACACCTGCGCGATGGCCTGCAGCCGGTTGGTGTTGGGGCCGACCTTCTCCGCCATCGAGCCGGACACGTCGATCAGCGTCAGCATGCGCAGCCCGAGCGACAGCTTCGACCACGCCTGCATGACCTTCGCGACGTCCGCGCTCTTCGGCGTGGGCAGCTGCCGCGGCTTGGCCGGGCTGACCCCTGCCGCCTCGGTGAAGCCCGCCGGCGCCTTGCTGTCGGTGGTGCGGAAGCCGAGGTCGTGGACGTCCTTGCGGGTCGCCTCGGTGCTCATCGCCTGCTCCAGCAGCCGGGCGCCCTTCTGCTTGGCGGCGTCCTTGCTGGTGACGGTGAACGGGTAGTCCATCGACAGCGTGCCCTCGATCGGGTACAGCGCCACCGCGGGCTCCGCCGGCTTCGTCCTGTTGTACTGGTACAGGGCCTGCTCGGACGACAGCGAGATCGGCTTCTTGCCGCCCTTGTCCTTGCGGAACGCCGCGAACTCCGACTCCACCGAGGGGACGGTGCTCTCCCGGACCGTCCGGACGATGCCGGTGAAGATCGAGTCGCGGTTCGGGTCGTTGGCCAGCAGCATGCTGGTGACCATGAGCGAGCCCATGCCCGCCGCGTTCTTCATCGGGTCCGGGACGACCAGCCGCACCGCGCCGGCCGGGATCATCTGGTTCTTGGTCACCGCGCCGCCGGCGACGCCGCCCGCGGCCTTCAGTAGGTTGTCCCAGGACGGGCTGGCGGTGATGCCCTCCTTCTTCAGCTGCAGGGCGAGCGACTGCGGCAGCCCGACCACGATCGGGCTCTTGGCCAGCGAGGTCTTGGTGGATACCACGCCGCCCTCGTCGCCGCCCTCGGCGTTCGACTGGGCCAGCGAGACCCACAGGGACGAGTCGGGGATCCACACGTCCGGCCGGTCGTTCGACACGGCCTGGCCCGACAGCAGCGGCGTCACCGCCGACGGCTCGACCTTCTTCACCGTCGCCTTGACGCAGGTGCCGTCGACCTTGTGCTTGCTGTCGTTGAAGCGTCCGGCGGCCTTCTCCACGACGGGCGCGATGTCCGGCGCCGCCGCGACCGACAGGTTCATCGCGTCGTCGCCGGAGCAGCCGCCGCCGCTCTCGGCGAACGCGTAGACGCCGACGCCGAGCAGCAGCGCGAGGCCCACGGCCCCGGCCATCGGCCCGATCAGCGCGGTCGCGCTGCGCTTGCGCTTGCGGCGCCCGTACTCGTAGCCGCCGGACCCGCTGTCGTAGCCGCCCGACCCGCCGCCGTAACCGCCGGACCCGCCGGACCCTCCAGAGCCCCCGGATCCGCCGCCGTAACCGCCCGATCCGCTCGACGAGCCGGACCCGCCGCCGAAGAACCCCGACTGGCCGCCGTCCGAACTGCGGATCGAGTCGTACTCGCTGTACCCGGTGCCCGCCAGCGGTGAGGACTCGCGCGGCGGCCCCTGCGGGGACGACGACCGCGGCTCACCCTGCGGATACCCACCGGAAGGCTCGCGGCGCGGGTAGCCGCCGGACGCCTCGCCCTGCGGGTAGCCGCTGGACCGTCCAAGGCCGTAGCCGCCCGCGTCGGACGCGCCGCCGAACCCGCCGGCCCCGTAGACCGGCTCCTCCGACGACTGCCGGGGCGTGAACCACTCGGGCGTCTCGCCCGACGCGCCGGGCGGCGCGCCCTGCGGCCCGGCCTGGGGCTGGGAGAGCGGTGCGCCCTGGCCGTCCCGCGCGCCGAACCAATCGGACGACCCGTCGTTGGCCGGGCCGAAGACTGGCCTGGACGGGTCGTAGCCGCCGTCCGCCCCGTCAGGGAAGTCATTGCGATGACGTCCGCTCATGGCCTGCCCTCGATTCACCAGAAACCCGCCGATGTTCCCCGGCACTGTAGTAGTACGAACGAGAGGTTACAAAGAACTCAAAACTGATAATGACGCAGGTCATCACCGTATGTCCCGACGAACCTGGCATCGCACCCGAGCATCACGGACCGCGACGACGGCGGTACGAACAGGCGCGGACGGCCGCCCGCGACGACCGGATCCGGCCGTCCGGGACGGCAGACTTGGGGGCATGGCCGACCTCATCCCCGTCCCGGATCCCGCCGATCCGCGCCTCGCCGACTACGTCCGGCTCCGCGACGTGAACCTGCGCAAGAGCCTGGAGGCCGAGCACGGCCTGTTCATCGCCGAGGGCGAGAAGGTGATCCGCCGCGCGATCGCCGCCGGCCACCCCGTCCGCTCCCTGCTGATGGCGCGCCGCTGGGCCGACCCGCTCGCTGACGTCCTGTCCGGCCTGGACGCCCCCGTCTACGTCGTGGACGACGCCGCCATGGAGTCGGTCACCGGTTTCCCGGTGCACCGCGGCGCCCTGGCCTCCCTCGAACGCCTCCCGCTGCCCCCGGTCGCGGACGTCCTCGCCACGGCCCGCCGCGTCATCATCTGCGAGGACATCGTCGACCACACCAACATCGGGGCGATCTTCCGCTGCGCGGCGGCCCTGGGCGTGGACGCCGCCGTCCTCGCCCCGCGCTGCGCCGACCCCCTCTACCGCCGCTCCGTGAAGGTCTCGATGGGCGCCGTGTTCGCCCTGCCGTACGCCCGCATGACCGACTGGCACAACGACCTGTCGCTGATCCGCGACGCGGGCTTCCAGCTCCTGGCCCTCACCCCCGCCCCCGATGCCGAACCCATCGACGACCTGAAACCGGCCGACCGCCGGGCACTTCTCCTCGGCTCCGAAGGCGACGGCCTGTCGTCCCGCTGGCTGGACCAGGCCGACCACCGCGTCCGCATCCCCATGAACGAGACCGCCCAGCAACGCGGCGTCGACTCCCTCAACGTCGTGGCCGCCGCCGCAATAGCCTGCTACGCCCTGACCAGATCATGACCCGAATGGCGCATCAGGCCATTCTGTAAACCGGTGAATCATCGGCGCTTTTTGTCTTCCAGCGGCCCGAGTACACTCGCTCCTTCCCTCTCGCCGGCGGCCGTGCCAGTAGCCGTGCACCGGCCGTCGCCACCTTCCGAAGCGAGGAGCCGGCGGCGTCATGGTGCTCTGGGATGAGAAAGGTCGCCGCCGATTTGCGCGTTACTTGGAGCGGTCGCCGAGAATTGTGAAGGTGATCTGCGCGGTGCCGGGCATCCTGCTGGCGCTGGAGGTCGCTTTCGGTGCGCTGGCGCTGCTGGACAATGGTGGGGAGGCCCTGGCCACGGGAACCGCCGACATCCGCACCTGCACCAGGGATCCGCTGACCGGATGGGTCATGTACCGGTGCGAACTGGAGGGCGCGGACGGCAGTCCCATCGACCCAGTCGGACTGAGCAGGGGAGGCGCCGGTCTCGCGTCTCAGGTGGCGGTCCGGATGTTCAACCTCCGGCCGATCTCTTCGGCGGTCGGGACGCGGCCGGCGGAGGGATCAGCCATTCCAAGAGCGCGGGGATGGGGCGTCACCGGTCACCCCAGCACGGGGATGGACGTGCCGAGGTCGGCGATGTCCGCCCTCATCGGGACGTAGCCACCCGTTCCCGTAGTCCGGTCATTCTGTCGCCGTTGGTGACGGCAGCGCCGAATGGACGGCCAGACGTATTAAGGCGTGCGGCATCGCAGGCCAAGGACGGTCGAGGAGAGCGGCGGCTAGCGTCCCTGCGCGGGCCTTGTGGTGGCGGTGACGGGGGAATCCTCGCTGGTCACTTGCCGAACATGCCGCGGCGCGGGCGCCGGTGCGTTCCCTTCGTGCGCTTGGCGGCGGCCCCGGCGGGCACTCGGCGCCGTCCGAGCCGCAACTGCGTCAGCAGCAGCGAGAACGCGACCATCAGGGCGGCCAGCCAGGCGATCTGCGTACTCGCCATCCGCTCGAACGTGATGTCCTGCGCGACGGGCGCCTTGTTACCCTGCAACCGGCTCTGCGGCGTCCCCGACCCGGGCACCGGACTCGGCGCCACCGAAGGGCTGGGCGCCTGGATCGGCGGCAGCGCCACCTGCGGATTCCTCGGGCTGAACGACGAGTTCGGCGACGGCGGCACGTACCCGCC
>NZ_VCKZ01000509.1 GCF_005889745.1 Actinomadura geliboluensis | reverse complement strand
CGCTGTGGGTGATCGAGGAGACCGGGGTCGACTGGCCGCTGCGGGCCGCCGCCCGCGCCCGCCGCCGCGACGGCCGGGACGGCGACGGGCTCGCCCGGCTGGCCGAGCTGCTGCGGCTGCCCGCCCTGTTCGAGCGCACCCACCGGGTGCTCGGCGAGGTGCCGTTCGGCGCGGCCGTGCCCGGCCTGCACCTGGCCGGGCACGGCGGCACCGGGCATGAGGACTTCCTGCTCGCGCTGCGCGCGGCGATCCGCCGCGCGCTGGACCCGGCGTCCCCGGCGCCGCCCGAGCGCGCGGACGAGCAGACGCGGAGCAGGGTGCCGGTGCGGTTCACCGCAGGCAGCGCCCTGCGGCGCGCGTTCGACGAGGCCGACGGCGCCTTGGCCGAGGCGCGGGAGGCCGCGGTCGAGCTGCCCGGCGCCGGCGCGCTGCTGCGGGAGCTGCCCGCCGACGCGGCGGTCCGGGACGCCGGGGACCGGCTCGGCGCGCTGCGGGACCGGCTCGCCGACCTGTTCGGCGCCGTCCCGGACGGCGACCGGCTCACCGACGACCGGCGGGCCGCGATCGCCGCCCGCGGCGTCGAACCGCCGCCGCCGGAGCCGTTCGAGCCCCGGCCCTACCGGGACGGGCTGCACGCCTGGCTCGCCGACGGCCTGCACCGGGGCGCGTCGCTGCCGCGGCTCGACCAGGACCTGCGCGCCTCGGCGGCGGCGCTGGACGGGCGCGGCGGCCATGCCCGGCGGCTGCGCACCGCGTGCCCCGGCGACCTGCTCGACGGGCTGCGCGCCCCGGCGCCGATGGCGCCGCCGCAGCCGTGGCTGCCGGCGGCCGGCGCGGTCGCCGCCGCGCTCGCCGGGCTGTCGCCGCTCGGCGTCGCGGGCGGCCTGGTGATGGCGCTGCTGTGGACGGCGCTGGTCGCGCTGACCGTGCTGCGCGGCCCCGGCGGACGCCTCGCCGACCACTCCCGCGCGCTCGGGCTGAACGCGTTCGGCGCCCTCGCCGGGGCGATCGGCGGCGGCGTGGCGGGCGACACCGGGCTGCCGCCCGCCGCGTGGGCGGCGGCGGTGGCCGTCGCCGTCGCGGGCGCGCTCGCCGTCATCGCGCAGTCGTGGCGGTCCCGCGCGATCCGCTGGGGCGACGAGACGGGCCTCGACCGCGCCGAGGCGGCGCTGCAGGACATGCGGCACCTGCTCGGCGGCGCGGTCACCGACTGGGCCCGGCTGAACCGGCGGCTGGACGTCGTCGACGAGCTGAACGCGGTGCGGCAGGCGCTCGCCGGCGTCCGCGAGGAGCTGGTGGAGCGCGCCGCGAAGCTGGACGCCGACGACCACGGCCGCCCGGCCCGGTCCCCGCTGCGCTACCCGGAGGCCGTCCAGTGCTGGCTCGGCGACCTGGTCGCCGAGGCGGTGCGCGGCGCGCCGCACGGGGAGCGCGGCGAGCAGGCCGGCCCGCACGTGCGCGAGGCCGCGCGGCGGCTCCTCGACGGCTGGGAGCACGCCGTCGAGCGGGGCCACGCCCCGGAGGCGGCGCCGTTCGTCACCGACGCCCGCCCGGTGCCGCTCGTCGACGCCGAGGACCTCGCGTTCGCCGCCGAGCAGGCCGGCCACGACCCGGCGGGGGAGATGTGGCAGCTGTGCGCGCCGGAGGACCTGGCGCTGCTGGACACCGCGCCGGAGCCGCGCGCGGTCCGGTTCGCGCCGCGGTCGGCGGGCGGCGCCGGGGCGCTGCCGGCCGGGACCGTGGCCGTCCCGTCGGCGGCGCACTGCGGCGTGCTCCGGCTCGTCCCGCTGCACGCGGGGGTCGTGGAGTGGACGTGGTCCGAGGAGGACGACGGCGGATCGGTCGAGGCGGGCCGGGACGGGAGGACGGCGTGAACGTCAGGCTGCGCTACCGGGACGTGCACGGCGGGGACGTCGAGGCGAAGGCCGTCGAGGTGCGCGGGTCGGAGCCGCCGCTGCGCCCGCCGCTGGAGGCCGTCCGGCTCCAGCTGGAACTGGACGACCGGACCCGCACGGTCCGCTGCGTCCGGCCCGTCGACCGCGGGCCCGGCGGGCGCGCCGCCGGGTACCGGCTGCTGGACGGCGAGATCCTCGCCGGGTTGCGGCTCGCCCGGCTCTGCGACGGCGCCCCGTACCCGAGCGCGGTGACGAGGCTGATCGGCTACGACGCCGACGCGGCCGAGCCGTTCGCGCTGCTGGAGCCGCTGCGCGGCGTCGAGGTCGCGGTGTACGCGGGCACGCTGCCGACCGACCAGCGGCGCCGCTTCCAGGTGGGGCTGCTGCGCGCGGTGCGGCTGCTGAACGCGGCTGGCATCGCGCACCGCGCGATCGGCCCGGACACCGTCCGCTGGGACGGCGACGAGGTGCAGCTCACCGACTTCTCGCACGCCGCGCCGATCGGGGCGCCGCGCACCGTCGCGGGCACGCCGCCGTGGCAGGCGCCCGAGCAGCGGCCGCGGGTCGCGGACGGCTGGGAGCGCGGCACGGTCGGTCCGAACGACGACGTGTGGGCGGCCGGGCGGCTCATCTTCCACGTGCTGACCGGCGAGGACCTCGACGACCGGGACAAGCTCGCCGACCGGCCGGAGCTGGCCGAGCTGCTGGCCGGGGTGTTCGGCGACCCGGACCGGCGGCCGTCCGCGCAGGCGCTGCTGCACCGGCTCGGCGAGGCGGACCCGCCGCCGCGCCCGCTGCCCCCCGACCCGGCGTTCCTGCGGGGGCGGGAGCAGTTCTTCGCGCAGCGGCACCGCAAGCATCCGCACACGGCGCCCGCGCCCGAACCGGCGCCCGAACCCCGGGCCACGGCCCCGGCCCGTCCCGAGGCGCAGGCGCCCCTGCGGGGGTCGGCGGGTTCGTGGGTGCTGTGGGCGGGGATCGCGGCGCTGGTCGTCGTCGCCGGCTACCTGATGCTGGGGCGGTGACCGATGGCCACGTCGCTGCTGCACCAGACGCTGTTCCGCTGGGGCCGTAACAGCCGGTTCGGCACGAGCGCCGAACCGGGCCTGCTCCCGGTCGCCAGTTCCCTGGACGCCTCGCCCGCCGGCGAGCTGCGCCGCCTGCACGCCCGCGTCGGGCCGTGGCTGCGGTGCGGTGAGGGCGGCAGGCCGGAGTCCGGCCTCTGCTACGCCGTGCTCGGCGACGAGGCGGTGCTGATCAGGCGCAGCCAGCCCGGTCCCGTCCGCAGCGCCACCGCGCACCTGCTGTCCGGCGCGGCCGGGGTGCTCACCCCGCGGCTCGCGCTCGAACTGCGGGACTGGACGTGGGCGGCCGCCGACCTGCCCGGCCGGGCGCCGATGGTCAACCCGAACGCGCTGATGGCGCACCGGTCGGGCCTCACCGACGAGGCGCGGTCCCGTGCCTTGGAGCGGCCGCTCGCCGTCCTGCTGTCGCACGTCCTGGACGGCCCCCGCACGGTCGAGGCGGCCGTCGGTCCCGACACCATGCCGCTGCTGTGGGCGGTCGCCGACATCTGCACGGTGCTCGGCTCCGGGCTGGGCGACTGGCCCGAATGGGCGCCGGGGTTCGAGACGTTCGCGGCGCGGGACCCCCGCGCCGACCCGCCGCCGGGCCTGTTCCTGCGGTTCCGGCGGGACGGGACCGACCCGCCGCCCTGCCGCGGCACGCTGCCGGCGGCGCTCGCGCTCGCCCGCCGGTACACGCGGGGCGGGACGGACGCCCTGCGCGAGCTGCGCGCCACCAGCGGCCTGACCGAGCTGGACACGATGAGCGGGCGCGTCACCCACCTGCTGGACACGGCGGAGGAACTCGTGGCCGAGTCGATGGAGATCCGTCCCGTGCCCGCACCCGCGCCCGCGGCGCCGGGCGCTCCGCGGCCCGAGCCGTCCCAGCCCGAGCGGCGCATGGCGGCCCCGCCCAACGCCGAGCAATCCAAGGCCGCACGGTCCACGGCGCGCGGTCGCGAGCAGGTCTCCTGCCCGATCTGCCTGGGCCGGCTCGACTGGGGGGAGCTGCCCCTCTACACCTTCGACCAGAACCTCGCCCAGTACGTGGAGCTGGCCGTCCCGCGCGGCACCAACGCCGAGCAGCGGGCGCGGCTGGTGCGCACGGCGGCGGTGCGCTGCCCCAACCCCGGCGGCACGACCGGCGTGCACTACCTGCCCGCCGGCTACGGGCAGTACGGGTCCCCGGCCGTCTACGGCTTCATCGGCGGCACCACGTCGGGCAAGACGCACCTGGCCGCCGCGATGGTCGCGGAGATCGAGCGCGGCGCGCTCGGCGCCTACGGCCTCACCGCCCAGCCCGTCGACCTCGACCGGCACCAGGCGTTCCTGCGCGACATGGTGCATCCGCTGTTCAGCGAGTCGGCCTGGCTGGCGCCGACCCGCGAGGGCGAGGTCGCCTTCGCCGACGCGTTCGTGCTGTCGGGCGCCGGCCGGCCGCGCGCGATGGCGCTGTTCGACGTCGCGGGCGGCGAGCTGAGCAACGTCGGCGACGCCAAGCGGTTCCTCGACATCGCCGACGGGCTGATCTTCGTGGCGGACCCGAAGCGCTTCACCCCGGGCAGCCTCGGCGACCCGGCGTTCAACACGGTGCTGAGCCTGCTGCGGTCCACCGGGCGGCTGTCGAAGGTGAGCGCCGCGATCGTGCTGAACAAGGCCGACCTGTACAAGTTCGACGACCCGGTGGCGCACTGGCTGAGCCGCGACGCCCCGGCCCTGGACGCCGCCGAGGTGCTGGAGGAGAGCGCCGACGTGTTCGGCTACCTGCACCAGCGGGACGCCGGGGCGTGGACGCGGCCCTACCAGGAGTGCGAGCGGGCCACCCTGCACGTCGTCTCGGCGACGGGGACGGACGCGATCGAGCGCGGCGTCCGGCCGCTGCGCGTGCTGCGCCCGCTCGTGGCGCTGATGGCGATGACCGGGCTGCTGGCCTCCGCCGAGGCCCAGGACGTGGGGATCTGAGATGACCGAGACGCCCATCCACCAGATCGAGTTCCGCTGGGACCCCGACTACGACCTCACCGGCATCGCCTGGTCGTTCGAGTCGCGGACCCAGTTCGAGAGCTGGAACAACCGGTTGAAGAAGCACGCGGGCGTGTCGGCGCGGGGCCGGACGGCGGCGGCGGAGGCGCCGTCCAGCGCCGTCTACCTCACCTACCCGGACGGGATGGCGGCGCTCATCCTGCGTAGCGTCGACCCACGGGCGATGAGTCCGGGCAACGCGGCGTCCAGTGCGGCCAGAGGAGCGGGCGCCGACCGCCTGCACCTGGTGGCGCGCGCGCTCATCGGCCTCGGCAGCACGCTGACCGCCGAAATCGCGATGCTCGTCGCGGCCTCCGATCCGCGCGGCATCTTCAGCCGCCTGCCGGGGCAGGTCGGCCGCGGGACCCCGCTCCAGCCGATGAGCTTCACCCACCTGGTCGGCAACGCCGTCGCGACCGAGGACCTCGAACGGCGGGCCCGGCGGGCGCCGGGGCTCGACTCGCTCATCGCGGCCGTCCTGGAGAACCCGGCCCGCCCGGTGACGATGATCCTGCCCCCGGACGAGATCCGCAGCCCGGTCGCGGCCAGCCGCGCGCTGGCGCTGCTGTGGGCGTCGCGCCGCATCCTGAAGCCGCTGCTCACCGACGCGGACGGGCGGCCCCTCGACGGCTGGCGCGCCGCGTTCTCCACCTGCGAGGCGCCGCTCACCGGCGGCGACGGGCGGACCGAGCCGGCCGTGGCGTTCCGCGAACGCGGCCTGGAGGGGCCGCCGCTGCACGAGGGGCCGCGCGAGGTCCGGCCCGGCGACGCCGCAGCGCGGCAGGGCGACCTGTCCGCCGCCGCCGGGCTGCTCGCGGACGCCTACGCCGCGTTCGGCGACGACGCCGCACGGCTCGTCCGCCCCGTCGTGCGGGACTGCGCGACGCTGCAGGACAAGATCGTCGCCGTCGCGTGCAGCGAGGAGATCACCCAGGCCATCGACCCGGGCCGCGTCCCGGTCGCGCGGGAGACCGCCCTGTCTCTTATACCCATCTCCG
>NZ_VCKZ01000508.1 GCF_005889745.1 Actinomadura geliboluensis | reverse complement strand
CCGCGAGGCCGACCTGGAAGGCGAGTTCGATCCAGTCGATGCCGGACGTCGTCGCCACGCCGACCCGCTGCGCGATCGCGGTGCCGACGATCGCGGCGACGATGCCGACGAGCACGGTCAGCAGGACCCCGATGGGCTGGCGGCCGGGCAGCAGCAGCCGGCCCAGCGCGCCGATGATCGCCCCGATGATGATCGCGCTGATGATGCCTGTGATGTTCATGCCGTCCCTGTGCCCACTGCGGACGGGCTCTCACCTGGCCTGATCGTCGCCCATCGCGCCCAGGTCGGCGAAGGTCAGGGCCGGGCCGGCGAGGCCGGACGGGGGGCCGGGCGCGGCGCGCAGGCCGTCGATGATCACGTCGAGGTGGCGGTGCGCGAGGTCGTCGGCGACGTTCCGGGGCAGCGGGCCCGGCATCGGGCGGGACAGCCGGACGAGCAGCATCCCGACGTCGCCGTGGGTGACGTCCGGGCGCAGGTCGCCGTCGCGCTGCGCCGTGGCAACGAGGTCCTGCATGACGGCGACGCCGTCGGCGCGGACGGCGGCGATGTCCTCGTCGTCGAACGGGATCTCCTCCAGGAGGACGGGGAAGACGGCGCCGATGCGGATGTCCAGGACGCGGTGCAGGTAGCGGACGAGGGCGGCGAAGGCGGTCGGCTCCTCGTCCCGCGCGCGCTTGGCCTCTTCGGTGCTGCGCTCTAGGGCGTCCAGGGCGACGGCCCTGGTCAGGGCCTGCCGGTCGGGGAAGCGGCGGTAGAGCGTCGCGATGCCGGTGCCCGCGCGCTTCGAGATCTCCTCCAGGGGTGCGCCCGGGCCTTGCTCGACGAAGACCTCGGCGGCCGCGGCGAGGATCCGCCTGCGGTTGTCGCGCGCGTCGGCCCGCAGCGGGCGTTCTTTCTGCTTCTGCCCCATGGCCTTGAGCGTAGCAAGCATGTGGAGGGAGTTCCTCCAATTTCCAAGTAGTCACGATCATTGACTATCAAGAAGAGTGACTATACCGTCGGCGGGGTCGGGCACCGAGAACGTCCGGAAGTAAGTGGAGACAAATCCTCCGTTCGGTGTTACGGTGCGAATAAGTGGAGAAAAAACCTCCGGAAGGATCGAGATCATGAACACCACCGCCCTCCCCCGCCGGACCGGACCGCTGACCGTCGACGCCACCGGGCCCGCGGACGTGCGCGCCGCGGTCCTCGCGTCCCGCGAGCGGGGCCTGCCGCTGACCGTCCAGGCCACCGGGCACGGCACGCTCGTCCCGACGGACGAGGGGATGCTGCTGAGGACGTCCCGCATGGCGGGCGTGCTCGTCGACCCGGCCCGCCGCGTCGCCCGCGCCGGGGCCGGCGCCCGCTGGAGCGACGTCATCGCCGCCGCCGCGCCGCTGGGGCTCGCCCCGCTGTCCGGTTCGCACGCGTCCGTCGGCGTCACCGGCTACACGCTCGGCGGCGGCGTCGGGCCGCTGTCCCGCCGCTACGGGTTCGCCGCCGACCATCTGCTGCGCGCCCGGATCGTCACCGCCGACGGCCGCTACCTGACCGCCGACGCCGACCGCCACCCGGAGCTGTTCTGGGCGCTGCGGGGCGGCGGCGGCAACTTCGGTGTGGTCACGTCGCTGGAGTTCCGCCTCCACCCGGTCTCGACGGTGTTCGCGGGGACGGCGCTTTTCCCCGCCGAGCGCGCCGCTGACGTGCTCACCCGGTTCCGGGACGAGGCGGACACCCGCCCCGACGAACTGACGGTGTCGGTCGCCCTGGCCGACCACGACGTGCACGGCCGGGTCGTCGTGCTGCGCGGGGCCTACGCCGGTTCCGCCGAGGACGGCGCGCGCGCGTTGCGCTCACTGCGCGAGGCAGGCGGCCAGGCCCTGCACGACGACTTCCGCACGATGCCCTACGCCGAGACCGAGTCGCTCGGCGGCACCGCACCCCACCACTTCCACCTGCACGCCGACCTCCCCGACGCCCTGATCGCCGCGATCGCCGCCTCCCGCGCCGCCGGCATCGAGGTGCGGCACTGGGGCGGCGCGATGGCCCGTCCCGCTCCGGACGCGGGCCCGGTCGGGCACCGGGACGTCCCGTTCTCGCTCACCGTCGACGGCACCGCCGACGACGACGCGGCGCTCGCGCCGTTCGCGACCGGCGGCTCGTTCCTGAACTTCCTGCACGACACGTCCCGGACGGCGACCGCCTACACGCCCGGCGACCTGCGGCGGCTGCGCGAGGTCAAGCGCGCCTACGACCCGCAGAACGTGTTCCACCGCAACCACAACATCCGGCCCGCCTGACCGCCCGGCCCGTCTGAAATGCGAGGAAACCGCCATGACCGCAACGCACACCGCACACGCACCCGCACCCGACTCCGCGCAGAAGCTCGACCGGGGCCTCGTCGCGCTCGGCATCGCGGTGGTGCTCGGCGCCATCATGTCGATCATCGACGCGACCGCCGTCAACGTCGCCACCCGCACGCTCGCCGCGGACTTCGGGGCGCCGCTCACGTCCGTCCAGTGGGTCCTGACCGGCTACATGCTCGGCCTCGCCGCCGTCATCCCGGCCACCGGCTGGGCCACCGACCGGTTCGGGGCCCGCCGCGTCTGGATCGCCGCGCTGCTGCTGTTCCTCGCCGGCTCCACGCTGTCCGGCCTCGCCTGGTCGCTGCCCGCGCTGATCGGCTTCCGGATCGTGCAGGGCGTCGGCGGCGGCATGATCATCCCGGTCGCGCAGACCGTCCTCGCGCAGGCCGCGGGCCCCGCCCGGATGGGACGCGTGATGGGCTTCATCGGCCTGCCCATGCTGCTCGGCTCCGTCGCCGGCCCGATCGTCGGCGGGCTGATCCTCTCGTCCGCCGGCTGGCGCTGGATCTTCCTCGCCAACCTGCCGCTCGGCGCCGTCGCGGTCGTCGCCGCGCTGCGCCTGCTGCCCCGCTCGACACCGCGGCCCGCCTCGCTGGACGTGCGCGGCCTGCTCCTGCTGTGCGGCGGCGTGGCCCTGTTCACCTACGGCACCACCGAGGCGGGACGTCCCGGCGGGCTCGGCGAACCGCGCACCTGGGCGATCGCCGGCATCGCCGCCGCGCTGATCGCGCTGTACGTCCGGCACGCGCGCCGCCGCCCCGCGCTGATCGACATCGCGCTGTTCCGGCACCGCGGCTTCACCGCCGCCGCGGTGACCAACGTCGTCGTCGCCGTCGCGCTGTTCGGCGTCCTCGTCCTGCTGCCGCTGTACTGGCAGGTCGTGCGCGGCCACGGCCCGCTCGCCACCGGCCTCCTGCTGGCGCCGCAGGCGCTCGGCGCCGCCGTCGCCATGCCCCTCGCCGGACGGATCACCGACCGGCTCGGCGCGGGCGTCGTCGTCCCCGCCGGCATCGTCCTCGGACTGGTCGGCACGGCCGCCTACACCCAACTCGGCGCGGACACCCCGGTGGCCGTCCTGGCCGCCGCCCTGTTCGTGCTCGGCCTCGGCCTCGGCGCGACGATCATGCCGTCGATGGCGGCGGCCTACCAGTCGATGCCGCCGCACCTCATCCCCCGCGCGACCAGCGCCATCAACACCCTCCAGCGGATGGGCGCGTCCGTCGGGACGACGGTGCTCGCCGTGGTCCTGCAACGCGAGATCAGCGCCCGGACGCCCGGTCTCGCCGCCCTCGGCCCGCTGCCCGACGCGACCCGCCAGGCCGTGGCGCCCCAACTGGCGGCCGCCTTCGGCCACGCCTTCTGGATCGCGCTGGGCATCGCCGTCCTGGCACTGGTGCCGGCGCTGCTGCTGCCCCGCACGAAGTCCTGACCGGCCGGTGGTCCCGGGTCCCGCGCGGACCCGGGATCACCTGCGCGAGACCCGCATGGGGACCACCCCGGCCGGACGGTACGTGATCTCCGCGCGCGCCCGCACGTCCACGCCCGGCACCAGGTCCAGCCGGTGGGTGCGGCTGATGGCGGCCAGCACCAGCGTCGCCTCCAGCATCGCGAACCCGGCCCCGACGCAGATGCGCCTGCCGCCGCCGAACGGCAGGTAGGCGTACCGGGGGCGCTGCTGCTCCCCCATGAACCGCTCCGGCTGGAAACCCTCCGGGTTCGGCCACACGTCCACGTTCCGGTGCACCAGGTACGGCGGGACGGCGATGGTCGAACCGGCGGGGATCCGCACCCCGGCGACCACGTCGTCCTCGACCGCGTCGCGCTCGATCGTCCAGGCCGGCGGGTAGAGGCGCATCGCCTCCGAGATGACGGCCTTCGTCCACGGCAGCTGATCGGCGTCGTCGGCCTTCGGCTCCCTGCCGCCGAGGACGTCGTCGACCTCCGCCTCCAGCCGGTCCCTGGCGGCCGGGTAGCGCGACAGCAGCATCAGCGTCCACGCCAGCGCGGCCGCGGTGGTCTCGTGCCCGGCCAGCAGAAGCGTCAGGACCTCGTCGCGGAGCTCCTCGGCGTCGAGTTCGCCGCGCTCCTTGAGCAGGACCAGCATCTCGCCGCCGTCCGGGCCCTCGACGACCCGCTGCACCATGCCGTCCAGGTAGTCGAGCGCGCCGCCGAGCCCCGGCACCCGCCGGTAGATCTCCCGCTTCGCCAGCCCGCCCGGCAGGAACGTCCCGACGACTGCGCCGCGCTGCAGCGCCTCCAGCGCCCGCCCGACGCGCGGCGCCTCACCGGCGAGCGCGCTGCCGAAGAGCGCCCGCCCCACGATGTCCAGGGTGAGTTTGCGCAGCTCGGCCGCCGCGTCGAGCGTCACCCCGTCCGGCCACCGCTCGACGCCCTCGACGGCCGTCTCCACCATCTGCGTCCCGAACCCGACGACGTGCCGCTGGGAGAACACCGGCTGCATCAGCCGCCGGTGCCGCCGCCAGATGTCGCCCTCACTGGTCAGCAGCCCGTCCCCGAGGACGGCCCGCAGCGGCCGGTACGTGAACGCCTTCACATAGTTGTCCTGGTTGGCCACCAGCACCCGCTCGGCGTGCTCGGGCCGCGACAGCAGGTAGAACGCCCGCCGCGGCCCGAACGGCACGCGCACCGCGTCCCCGTACCGCCGGGCGAGCCCCCGGTACGTGTCCAGCGGATCCCGGGCCATCCGCCCCCACCAGCGCGCCGCCTCAAGGTTCCCGGGCCCCATGACGTCCATACCCCCACCGTAAAACCGGCGCCTGCCTCCGGCCACCCCGCCTGGTCTAGGGGCGCAGGCGGTAGCCGGTGCCGCGCACCGTCTCGAACCGGTCGGCGCCCAGCTTGCGGCGCAGGTAGCGGACGTAGACGTCCACGACGTTGGAGCCAGGGTCGAAGTCGAAGCCCCACACGTGCGCGAGCAGTTGCTCCCGCGTCAGCACCTGGTCGGGGTTGCGGCAGAACATTTCGGCGAGGGCGAACTCTCGGGCGGTCAGCTCGGCCGTCCGTCCGGGCACGTGGGCGCGGCGTGTCCGCAGGTCGAGGGACAGGTCGCCGACGCGCAGCAGCGTCGGCTCGGGGATCCGGTCGGCGCGGAGCCGCAGCCGCACCCGCGCGAGCAACTCCTCGAACGCGAACGGCTTCGCGATGTAGTCGTCGGCGCCGCCCTCCAGGCCCGCGACGGTGTCGGCCACGCCATCGCGGGCGGTCAGGATGATGACGGGCAGCCCGACGCGCTCCTCGCGGAGCCGGCGCAGCACGGTGAACCCGTCCCGCAGCGGCAGCCCGATGTCGAGGATCATCAGGTCGTACGCGCCGCACCGCGCCTGCTCGTAGGCGGCGACGCCGTCCGCGGCCACGGCCGTGCCGAACCCCGCCGCGCCCAGGCCCTTCTCCAGGAACGAGGTGATGCGCGGCTCGTCCTCGGCGATCAGGATCCGGCTCATGCGTCCTCCCTCTCCTGCCCGTCGCCCGCGAGAACCTCCACAGAGCCCTCCTGAACCGGACGCAACGGCAGCTCCAGGACGAAGCAGGCGCCCCCGCCGACCGGGTGCTCGACCCGGGCGCGCCCGCCGTGCGCCCGCGCGATCGACGCCACGATCGCCAGGCCGAGCCCGGCCC
>NZ_VCKZ01000507.1 GCF_005889745.1 Actinomadura geliboluensis | reverse complement strand
AGGGCCAGAAGACCTACGGGTGGGCCGAAGCCCTCAACGAACTCGCCGACGCCTACCCAGACCGCATCCAGTAAAGACAACCAGACCCACAACAAGATCATCTTTACACACTTCGAGTTACAGGCTCCCCCTGTCGGCCGCCGATCTTCTCGGAGTGCTGGTCAGCTGTGCTTGGTGCTGATCGGGGTGGCTTTGATGTGGCGGCCGCGGGGGGTGGGGTCTGTTAGGGCGCCGTTGTCGACGACTACGCGGCCGCCTACCAGTACCGTTTTCGGGCGGCCTGTGACGGTCATGCCCTCGTACGGCGTGTAGTCGGTTGCCATGTGCAGGTCGCCTGCGGTGATCTGCCATTCGGCGGTCGGGTCCCAGATGGCGAGGTCCGCGTCCGCGCCCGGCAGCAGCGTTCCCTTGCGGGGGTAGAGGCCGTTCGTGCGTGCGGGGTTCGCGGCGGTGAGTTCGACGAAGCGCGTCACCGGCAGGCCGCGGCGGACGACGTACTCCGAGAAGATCACCGGGAGCCGGGTCTCGACGCCGGGGAGGCCGTTGGGCATGGCGCGGACGTCTCCGCTGCGCGACTCCTTCTGGGCCGTGTCGTAGCAGCAGTGGTCGCTGCCGATCGTGGTGACCTCGCCGGTGAACAGGTGGCGCCCGAGCGCCCGGACCTGGTCGGCGGGGCGCAGCGGCGGGCAGCACACGAAGCGTTCGGGACGGTCGCCCGCGTAGGCCGAGTCGTCCAGGACGAGGTGGTGCGCGACCGCCTCGCTGTAGGCGCGGACGCCGCGGCGGCGGGCGGCGGCGACGAGTTCGACGGCCTCGGCGGTGGACTGGTGCACGAAGTAGACGGGCGCGTCCACCGACTCGGCGATCGCGAGGATCTCCGCGACGGAGGCGGTCTCGGCGAGGCCGGGGCGGGTGTCGGCCATGTGGGACGCGCCGATCCGGCCCGCGTCGGCGCAGCGCCGCTGGGCGTCGCCGATGATGTGGTCGGCCTCGCAGTGGATGACGACCATGCCGCCGAGCGCGGCGAGGGTCTTCATGGTCCGCAGGACGGTGTCCTCGTCGGCCATGGTCTCGCCGCGGTAGGTGGTGAACATCTTGACCGTGGCGATCCCGTCCGCGACGAGCGAGGCGAGTTGGTCGGGGACCGTGTCGTCCCACTCGACGACGCAGGCGTGCAGGGCGCTGTCGCACAGTCCCTCACCGGCCTTGGCCCGCTGGGCGTGGGCGGCGTCGGCCGGGTTCTCGCCGGGGCGCGGGATCGCGAAGTCCACGATCGTCGTGGTGCCGCCGTGGACGGCGGCGGTGGTGCACTGACGGTAGTCGTCCAGCGAGGTGAAGTCGCCGGAGGTGAAGCCGACGTGGCAGTGCGGGTCGACGCCGCCGGGCAGGACGAGGTGCCCGGCCGCGTCGACGACGGACGCGGCGGCGGGCGCCGTCCCCGGGGCGGCGAGCGCGGTGACGCGGCCGCCGGTGATGACGACGTCGGCGGGGCCCGACCAGCCCGCCTCGACCACGGTGCCGCCCCGGACGACCACGTCGGCGGTCACCGGGACACCGCGGCCAGGTGGGCGCGCCAGCCGCCGGCGTCGCTGATGTCGACGACTCCGGGCAGGTCCAGGGACTCGGCGCGCATCCGCATGCACAGCGTCCCGGAGCCGTCGGCGAGCTCGATCACGCCGAGTTCGAGTTCGGGCGGCTCGCCGGGCAGCAGGTGCTCGCGCAGGATCTCGTAGGTGACGGCGTACAGCTCGCCGGGCACCGGGCGGCCGCCGGACGGCACCGGGTGGAGTCCGGGGAACTCGTCGCGCACCGAGTAGAAGCGGTAGCGGGGCGCGGTCTCGGCCGGTCCGAGGAACTCGGCGCCCTCCAGCGCCTCGTTCAGCGAGCCGCCGGACATGGCCTGTCCGTTGACGAACATCCGCAGGGTTTCCATGGGGCCTTCCTGGTCGTGGGTCACGGGGTGGTCTGGCGGGCCCGTTCGGCGGCCGGGTCCGGGACGGGCACGGCGTCCAGCAGCGAGCGGGTGTAGGGGTGCCGGGGGCGGCGGTAGATCTCCTCGCGGGTGCCGATCTCCACCAGCACGCCCTGGTCGAGCACCGCGATGCGGTCGCACAGGTAGTGCACGACGGCGAGGTCGTGGGCGATGAAGAGGATCGACAGGTCGAGCCGCTCCCTGAGGTCCCGGAAGAGGTTGAGCACCTGCGCCTGGACGGAGACGTCGAGCGAGGAGACGACCTCGTCGCAGATCAGCACCTTGGGCTCGACCGCGAGGGCGCGGGCGATCGCGATGCGCTGGCGCTGGCCGCCGGAGAAGGAGCGCGGATGCCGGGCGGCGTCGGCGGCGGACAGCCCGACGGTCTCCAGCAGCGCGGCCGCCCGCGCGGCGCGGGCCCGGCGGTCCGGTTCCAGCCCGTGGACGAGCAGGCCCTCCTCGACCAGTTCCCCGGCGGTCATCCGCGGGTTGAGCGAGGAGTACGGGTCCTGGAAGACCATCTGGATGTTCCGGCGGAGCGTCCGCAGGTCCCGGCGGGACGCGCTGAGCAGGTCGTGTTCTCCGAGCAGGACCCGGCCGGAGTCGGGCCGGGTCAGCCGGGCGACGCAGCGGGCCACCGTCGACTTGCCGGAGCCCGACTCGCCGACGAGTCCGAGCACCTCGCCGGGCGCGAGGTCGAACGACACGTCCTTCACCACCGGGCGGCCGCCGAAGCTCTTCACCAGGTTCCGCACGCTCAGGGCGGTCATCGGCCGCCTCCTTCCAGGGCGCCGGCCACCCGGACGTCCGTGTCGAGGGCGTCGTCCACGGTCGTCAGCCGGCGGGACGGGTCGTCGTCGATGCGCGGCACCGCAGCGAGCAGCCCGCGGGTGTAGGGGTGCTTCGGCGCGGCGTAGACGTCGTCGACCGGGCCCTCCTCGACGGGCGCGCCGTGCCGCATCACCACGACGCGGTCGGCGAACCCCGCCACGATCCCGAGGTCGTGGGTGATGAGCAGCACGGACATGGAGCGCTCGTCGGCCAGTTCCCGCAGCAGGGTGAGGACCTGCGCCTGCACCCGCACGTCGAGCGCGGTCGTCGGTTCGTCGGCGATGAGCAGCGCCGGCTCGGCGATCACCGCGATGGCGATGACGACGCGCTGGCGCATGCCGCCGGAGAACTGGTGCGGGTAGTCGTCGAAGCGGCGGGCGGCGTCGCGGACGCCGAGCCGCCCGAGCAGGTCGATGCCGCGCCGCCGGGCCTCCTTCTTGCGGACGCCCCGGATGACGAGCGGCTGCATGATCTGCCAGCCGATCGTCATCACCGGGTTGAGGGAGGCGAGCGGGTCCTGGAAGACCAGCCCGATCCGGGCGCCCCGGATGTCGCGCATCGCGCGTTCGGGCAGGGTGAGCAGGTCGGTGCCGTCCAGCAGGACGCGGCCGCCGAGGTCGGCGTCGCGGTCCAGGCGCAGGACGGCCCGCGCCGTGACCGACTTCCCGGAGCCGGACTCGCCGACCAGCGCGACCTTCTCCCCGGCCGCGATGTCCAGGTCCACCCCGCGCAGGATCTCCACGGGCCCGTCCGGTCCGGGGAAGCCGGCGCGCAGGTCCCGCAGCTTCAGCAGCGGATTCATGAGTGCCTCCCGCGCAGCGTCGGGTCGTTGCGGACGCGGAGCCAGTCGCCCACGAGGTTGAAGGAGACCGCGGTCAGCATGATCGCGAGGCCGGGGAAGACGACGGCCCACCAGCCGTTGGTGAGGTTCCCGGCCGCCCCGGCGATCATCGCGCCCCATTCGGCGGACGGGACCTGGGCGCCGACGCCGACGAACGACAGGCCGGAGATGACGAGCATGACCGCCGAGACGTCCAGGGTCGTCTGCACGTAGAGGGTGTCGAGGGAGTTCGGCAGGACGTGCCGGAACACGAGCCGCGGTGTGGAGACGCCGAGCGTGCGGGCGGCCTCGACGTACTCGGCGTCTCGGACGTCGCGCACGAGGGTGCGGACGAGGCGGGCGTAGCCGGGCCACCAGGTGAGGCAGAGCGCGATCACCGCGGACTTCAGGCCGGGGCCGAGGGCGGCGGCCAGCCCGAGCGCCAGGATGATCGCCGGCAGTGACAGGCCGATGTCGCAGATCCGCATGAGGACCTCGTCGACGATCCGCCCGCCGAGCGCGGCCAGCGTGCCGATCAGGGTGCCGATCAGGGTGGCGACGGCGATCACGACCACGGTCGCCAGCAGCGACACCCGCGCGCCGTACAGGACGCGGCTGAAGACGTCGCGTCCGTTGGCGTCGGTGCCGAACCAGTGCGCGCCCGAAGGGCCGCGGAGGGCCTGCCCGAGGTCCACCGCGTAGGGGTCGTGCGGCGCGAGCAGCGGGCCGATGAAGGCGACGAGGACCATCACCGCCGCGATCGTCAGCGCGACCCGGTCCACGATGGACATGCGTCCCGTCCGTGCCGGCCGAATGCGGCGCAGGATGGATCCGCCGCGCCCGCCGCCCGGGGCGTCCGGCCCTTGCTTCGTCATGGGGACAACGGCCGTCTTCACAGGGCCGCCCCTTCCATGGCGCCCTTCTCCAGCGGCTCTCCCGCGGCGGCGCCCGCCGGACGTGCGCGCGCCGGTTGGCGCAGGCGCGGATTGAGCCAGAGTTGGACGAGGTCGACGACGATGTTGGCCAGCACGAAGACCACTCCGATCACGAGCACGCTGCCGATGACCGCGTACAGGTCGTTCTGCAGGACGGCGTTGACCGCGTAGGCGCCGATGCCTCTGCGTCCGAACACCGACTCGACCAGCACGGTGGAGCCGAGCATCCAGCCGAGCTGCATGCCGAGGATGGTGCTGACCGGGACGAGCGCGTTGCGCAGGCCGTGCCGGATCACCACCCGGCGCTCGGACGCCCCGGTCGCGCGGGCGAGCGTGATGTAGTCCGAGTCCAGCACGCTGATCATGGAGGAGCGGACCGTGCGGGCGACCACCGCGATGAACGCGGCGGCCAGGGTGACGGCGGGCAGCAGGAGGTGCGCCACGGCGTCGCCGAACGCGGCCATGTCCCCGCTCAGCAGCGCGTCCAGCGAGGTCATGCCGGTGAGTTCGGGCACCTCGCGGCCGAAGCCGAGCTGCCCGGTCAGGGGCAGCACGCCGAGCCGGTCCGCGAACACCAGCTGGAGCATCAGCCCCAGCCAGAAGACCGGCACCCCGGCGCCGAACAGCACGATGAGCCGGGCCGCGACGTCGGCGGCGCGGCCCCGGCGGTAGGCGGCGTACACGCCGAGCGGCACCGCGATCACCACGTTGACGAGCATCGCGGCGAGGACGAGCTCGATCGACGACGGCAGCGCCTGGGCGATGTCGTCCAGGACCGGGCGCTGGGTGAAGACCGATGTGCCGAGGTCGCCCTGCAGGAGGTTCCCGAGATATCGGGGGAACTGCTCCCAGATCGGCCGATCGAGCCCGAGCCGCTCGGACACCGCGGCGACCTGCTCGGCGGTGGCGTTGCGGCCGGCCGCGGCCCGCGCGGGGTCGCCGGGCAGCACCTGGGACATCAGGAACGTGACGACGCCCAGGCCGAACAGCACGACGACGCTGGTGATGAGCCGTCTCAGCAGAAATCGCGTCATGCCGTGCCTCCCCTCGCTGGAGATCTCATGGATGGTGGGCGCCGGGCCCCCGTGAGCCTCACCGGTGGGGACCGGGGGCCCGGCGCTGTTCAGGTGGGCGGGTCAGCCGACCTTGATGCCGTAGACGTCGACGGTCTGGTGGTGCGACGCCTGGTAGGCGTAGCCGCTGACGCCCTCGCGCATGACGGTCACGGTCTGCGGGTTGGACATGTTGACCGACGGGACGTCGGCCGCGATGAGCTGCTGCGCCTCCTTGTAGAGGCCGCAGCGCTCGGTCTCGTCGGTGAGGGCCTGGGCCTTCTCGACCAGCGAGTCGACCTTGGGGTTGTCGTAGCCGCCGGTGTTCTGGCCGTTGTTGATGAACTTGGAGTCGAAGAGCTGGTACAGGATCGAGTCGGGGTCGGGGT